>CAKOWI010000001.1 GCA_934122275.1 uncultured Bacilli bacterium
TTTTTAGGTAAAACAATGACTTTTAACTATAATTTTGTTAGAATATATTTGGTGATAAATAGTGAATAAAAAAACTATGTAAAAGATAAAGTGAAAAATATTTTAAATGAAGATAAAGTAATATCCGTTTTAGGATTAATTTGTGATAATAAACTAATTGGCTTTATTTCACTTTTTAAAAGTGATAGAGCTAAAATGATGGAATTAACACCATGGTATTCTACTATGTATGTAAAAGAAGAATATAGAGGTAATAACTACTCTAAAATACTTAATGATTCTATTTTAAAAGAAGCTAAGAATTTAGGCTATAGTAAAGTTTATTTAAAAACTACTCTAAAAAATTATTACGAAAAATTTGGTGCTAAATATATTAAAAACTTAACTGATGATGAAAAACTATACTATATTAATTTATAAATATAAATAAGAGAAGACTTTTAATACTCAAGCCTTCTCTTACTTTGTTATTACATTTATTATAATTCTTCTTTCATAGCATTATAATCTAATTTTTCATGCTTATGATATACAACTTCATGACAATAATTATCTATTATTCCAATTATAATAATAACACGTATATCATAAGTAATCATCTAAATTAAACGTAAATTCAATCATTCCAGAATAATCGTTATCATCATAACCATAATCAGTATAAAATGTTAAGAAAATAATAAACTTATTATTTAAATATCTAGTAATTTTAATATTAATTTTAGGTTCAATGATATTTAAATTTCTAACATTTAATAAAGTTTCACTGCCAAAAATATAGTCTTTGAAATTCAATGTTTCATTCATAGGAATTTCTAACAAATCTTCTAATTTACAATTTAAATTAAAACTTTTGTCACAAACTGTATATGCTTTAAAAACATCTTTTCAATTTCTTATATAAATATATTTCATGTTAATTACATAACTATTAAGTATAATAATTAACTTAAAATGAAATATTTTTTACATAAAGATTTTACTTGATATTTTTCTTGCTAATTAATATAAAAGTCTTAATCAGTCTATATAAAACTCTAATCGTAGAGTATGTAAGACTAATAGAATATAAATCCTTTAATACATCTTCTCTGGATGAAAAATAATCAGATTTAATAAGTATTTTATTTTTTATAGATAATATCCTTAATATATCTAAATCCTCGTACTTTAACGTATTAAATCTTTTTGTAACCTCTGAGCAATTAAATAATTTGCAAGTTAAATTCTTTGTTTTACAGCCACTATTTGACTGATATAAACACATTCTGCAACAACCATTAGATTTATTTGTATTTATTTGAGCATAACATTTACCATTTCTAAAACCACACATATCACATCTATATTTTTTATTATTATCATCTATTATTTTACAAGCACTATCATATACATATAATATTCTTTTTCTTCTATTTTTAATATTTAATGCATCAATAATGTAATTTAACTCATCAAAATATTTACCATTTACTTTAAAATAAGTATTAAAAAATAATATACTTTTATATAAGTTTAGTTTCTTAACAAATTTATCATAATCTTTTTTACAATTTATAGTTATATTTCTTGTTCTCATACATCAATCACTTTATTTATAGACTCCATGTAACATTTTACTACATAATTTAAAAAATTCTACATAATAAATGTAGAATCTTATAACTATTTTTTCAATATTTTTACTACTGAATTAACGTTTTTCTTAAAAATTATAGTATCTATTATGTTAGAAACAGAAGAAACAATTATTAATATACCAAGAGATGCAGTTAATGCTATTGCACCTATATTTGGATTTATTATAATTATTAAACCACATATTATAGAAATAATAGAACATATAAATATAGATGACCAATTACTATATTCATATTTTTTAAGCAATAACGATAATCTTAAATCAAAAGTAGATTTAGCTACCATTACTATTCCTATTACTATTGGAAATAATGTTTTCATTAAATCAGGTTTTATTAATAAAACTATACCCAATAATAGCTCTACAACACCTAATGTTAAAAATGAAGTATATAATAAATTAGATTCTTTTTCTATCATAAAATAAATTCCATTTACCATTAGTATACTAGCTAAAACATATGTAATAGTTTCAAATGACGTTTCTGGAAATACTAAAAATATTATACCTATTAATAACATTAAAACAGATATTATAATTGATGAATATAAAAACTTATTAAATCTTTGTACCATAAGCTAAACTCCTTTCTATTATAATTTTAACATTTAATTATAAAATATTTATATTTTTTTATAAAAAAGTAAAATTATATGTAAACATCAGTGTTTATATATAATATTTCATATATGAAAAAAAGATACTATTCAGCATCTTTCTTTATTACTTCTTTTCCTTTGTAATTTCCACATTCAGGGCATACTCTATGTGGTCTAATCATTTCACCACATTTAGGACATTTTACTGTTCCATTAGCTTCAATCTTATAATGAGTACGACGCATTCTTTTTCTTGTCTTACTAATTTTTCTGAATGGAACTGCAAATAATTGGATATCCAACTTTAACATATTCTCACTCCTTCCTTACTCTTTAATATAATCTTTTAACTTTGCGAGTCTTGGATCAATTACTTCCTTTTTATCATCTTCAGTAATCAGATGCCATCCTTCACCTTCCATATGAAAGTCTTTAGCATCAGGATGAAGAACTCTTAAAGGAACATCCATTAATATATATTGCCATATAATTGGAAAAATATCAATACTATTCTGAACAATTTCTAACGAATTTTCGTTATTTTCACCAATAGGCTCAATTATATCAATACTAAATGGATATTTAACATCCTTAAGTGTTCTAGCACATGGTAATATCATTTCACCAGAAACATTTATATTTAATTCATATTCTTCTTCATTATTTGAAACATATCCAGTTACCTTTACAGGAGAAATATCTCTCATATCAGTATTTTTAAGATAATCTTTTGGAATATCAAAAACAGAATCAACAGGAATTCTATATAAATTACTATATATAAGTTTAGTTAAATCAATCTTCATGATATTAATCACCACAAATTAATTATACTATTTTTTAATATTTTATTCAAGAAATATTTTTTCACTTTCTATAATAGTCCTTTATATCACTAAGTAAATTATTATTAAATTTTTTGTTTCTTATCATATCAATTTCAAACTTATAAGGAGGATATGTTTCCTTTTTACCATCAGTATCGTCTTTAATATATGGTGTCTCTAATATTTTAGGTATATTTTCTAATCTTTTATTATAAATAACATTAATTAAAGCATCAAACCCGATAGTTCCAAATCCTATATTTTCATGTCTATCTTTTTTAGAACCTAAAATATTTTTAGAATCATTCACATGAACACAACCTATTTTTTCAATTCCTATAACCTTATCAAACTCATTTAAAAACTCATCAAAGTTTTTCATATCATATCCTGCATCATTTAAATGACATGTATCAAGACAAACTTTTATCTTATCACTATATTTAACATTATCTATTATTCTTTTAATATGCTCTAATTTATACCCTATTTCAGTACCCTTACCTGCCATAGTTTCTAAACATATATATCCATCCATACTAGGTTTAATAGCTTCATTAAGCGCATTAATAATATTATTAATTCCAGTATCAATATCTAAATTTACATAGCTACCAGGATGTAAAACCAAGTACTTAACACCTAGCATATGAATTCTATTAATTTCTTCTTTTAGAAAATTAATGGCAAACTCATAATTTTCTTTTTTCTCATTATTAGCTAAATTAATTATATAAGGTGCATGTATAACAAGATTATCCAGTTTAATTCCACTTTTATCTAATAAATCAACCGCTTTTACAGTTAAATCATAATCTAATTTACATCTTTTCGTATTTTGCGGAGCTCCTGTATAAAACATAAATGTATTTGCTCCATAACTAATAGCTTCTTTTACACTTCCAAGCAATTGCTCTTTACTTGTAAACGAAACATGTGAACCAATCAACAGCATAAATCATAACCTCCTTTTACAACGATATCTATTATACTAAACAATGGGAATTAAAGCAAAAGAAAAAAGAGTAAATTACTCTTTTAATAAGGAATTTTTCCAATTATCTCTTTATCACTACAACTCGTTGCATTCGAACCAACTTTAGCTGCTGAACAAGATGAGCCATTGAAATACTTTCCATATTTAGTTAAATCAAGATTTTTGAATTTTCCATTGCTATCGATACCTAGTTTTATTACATACGATTTATTTGCAGAATCATCAGTAACTGATAAAGTATAATCATCTGATAAATTATAATGGCTTAAGCAATCTGTTTCACTAGTACCACCGCATGTTACTGTATCATCTTGCGATATGAACAAATTAGCCTGTTTAACAATCATTTGATAAGACTCTACAAATGAATTTGCTCTTGCATTATTAATAGCCTTACCAACTTGTTGTGTAGCGATAACCATTATGATAGCAAGAACTACAATAACCGCTAGTAACTCGACTAAAGTAAAACCCTTTTTGTTTTTTAATATTTTTTTCATTTTTTAATTCCTTTCTCTTCTTTTTATTTGTAATAAGTATGATCTTAATTATTATCCTTAAGTTTGATACTTAAAGACAAACTCTTAACATCACTCTTTATTATCAATTAAATGATATCATTAAAAAAATTAGATGTCAATAATTTTAAATTATCATTAGTGCTATTTACTATTGTTTACGTCAATATTGTAGCTACTATACAAATTATTTATACAATTCTTTTTTTCTGAAAAACTTGGATGTACATATAAATTAAGAGTGGTGTTAATGTTTGAATGACCTAAAAGTTCACTAACAGTCTTATAGTTTGTTCCAAGTTCTATACAGTTAGTAGCGAACGTATGTCTAAGTGAATGAAATTTGAAATTTTTAAAATTTAATTTTTTTAATAAATTACTAAAATAATTTCTATAACTTCTAGGTTCTACATAATTATTATTACCAGTTATTATATAATTATTTTCATCTTTTTGCATTTTACTTAATATAACAGCAAATTTATCACTTATAGGAATATCTCTTATGGCATTCTTTGTTTTAGGTATGGTTATTACTATTTTAGATATTGATTGTTTATTTTGCTTTATGTAAATTCTTTGAATTGTTTTATTTACATGAATAAGATTAGATTTGAAATCTATATCACACCATTTTAATGCACAAATTTCTCCAATTCTAAGTCCATATAATAATGATATTAATATTCCTATATTTTTTTCACTTATGTTATTTAAAATATAATCTAATAAAATATTTTGTTCTTCTTTGGATAAAAGTTGCATTTTTCTTATACTAAGTTCTTTTGGATAATTAAACCTTAAATTAAATTGTTTTAATTTATCATCATTAAATGCACTTCTTAAACTTGAATTTATTAGTGTTACAATATCTTTTATAGTTTTAATAGATAAACCATTACCATTTGAGAATAATTTAAGAATCATATCTTGAATTATCTTATAATTTAATTCCTTTAATTTGTAATCACCAACATTAGGTAAGATGTAATTATATAACAAATTTGAATAGTTTGCATACGTGGACTCTTTTATAAAATTTCTTTTTTCTTCTATCCAATTTATCATATAATCTTTATATTTTTGTTTTTTTATAATCATAATATTACTCCTTCCGAAGCTATATTATATAAAATTTAAGTATCAAACTTAAGGATAATAATTAAGATCATACTTATTACAAATAAAAAAGAAGAGAAAGGAATTAAAAAAATGAAAAAAATATTAAAAAACAAAAAAGGTTTTACTTTAATCGAGTTACTTGCAGTTATCGTAGTTCTTGCCATTATAATGGTTATTGCTACACAACAAGTAAATCAAACCATTAAAAAGTCTAGAGGAAATTCATTTTTAGAAACAGTTCAATCAATTAAAAAGTCTATGCAAATAGTATGTGCAGAAGACAATGAAATAAACACAGAAACACTTAATGCTGCTGTTGATGCTAAAGATGTAACTATTAAAGTTGAATCTGGCAAAGTCAGTGTTACAGCTAAAGATGGTGGAAAATTTATTAATAGAACAGATCCAGAAACACATGCTGGTTTTGAACTTAGTGGTAATACATATACCTTTGATACTGAATGTCCGATAAAGGCTGATACTAATACTGATACTAATACTGATACTAATACTGATACTGAATAGGTATAACAAAGATACTAATTGCTTAGTATCTTTTCTTATTGATAAAGTTTATTTTTTATCTAATCTTATATAATTTTATAAAATACATTACAGTTTTTTTAATACAGTCACCCTTTTAACGCCATACTTTCTTTCTTTATAAATATACAAATTATTATATATACTATAATCTAAATTTAATTCAGTTTCGCAAATAATTATTGCATCTTCACTTAGTAAAGATAAATTATTATTAATTATAGTAAGTATTTTATTAAGTTCATTGGTATTGTATGGAGGATCTAAAAATATAATATCTAATACTTCTTTTTGGTTAATCAAATTATTTAGTATATTTGAAGCATCACCATATAATACATTACAGCAAGTTATATTTAACATACTTAAATTGCTATTTATCTTATTAATAGCAATTTTATTATTGTCAACTAAATAGGCTTTTTTAGATCCATTACTTATAGCTTCTATACCTAAATTACCAGTTCCTGAATATAGGTCTAATACAGTAGAATCTTTTATATAGTCTTGTATCATTGCAAATACTGATTCTTTTACTCTATCCATAGTAGGTCTTGTTCCCTTAATATCAAATCCATTTAATGTTCTACCTTTATATTTTCCGCTTATAATCTTCATCTTTATCACCACTATAATTATAAAATAATACTATACATGATGTATAGTATCTTTTGTAATTTCACCTATTTTTTTATTTATATATAAAATTAATAAATTGATTTCATTTTGTATGTTTAAATATCTACTTACTAATTCATTTTTCATTAAAGCTTCTTTAGCTTTAATGAAATTATTTGTTACACCAGTTTCATTATATTCATTTTTGGCATCTTCAAAATTACTTATTAACTTTTTTACATCACTATTACTATTTATCTTACTTTTTATACTCTTTAATTCTTTAACTAAAGTACTTTCTTCTATTTTATCAATTACATCATATACAGAATCTATCATCTATATCACCTCAATACATTAATGAATTTACTCACCATATCTAATTTATCTATAAAATCATTTATTTTATCAGTAGGTCTTAATCTATATCTTTCTTTAACTTCATTTATAAAAGTATTTACAGAATCAGAGTCTCTATTAAGTGATTTATACCAATAAGAATTAGTTCTTAAATATACTTTATAATTCGGGTTACTATCAAGAAGAATTTTTACTTTAGTATCCATTAATCCTCAAACTTTTTAAATAATTGTCTAGGACTATATGTACTAGCAGTATTTACAGCACTCTTAGTAGTTAATCCCTGAAGTAGTTCAATGACTTTTTGTACACTATTAATTCCTTTTTGCAGTGAATCTTTATCTATTTTTCCAAGCATATCAACAACAGAATTAAAGCTTATACCACTTTCCTTTTTAGTACTTTCTTCAGTTGGTATATATTTTTTCCATACTGTTTCATCTTCACCATATAAATTCCATTGCTCATAAAACTTTTGCCACGTCATTTCCCCACTATTAACGTATTTAGTAAGATATGGTCTTTTCCTTACAAAGGCTTTAAACTCTTCTTTCATAACTATTCACCCTAATATAATGTATGCAAAAAACTACTTTTTTTTCTATTTTTTATCTATTTTTCTCCTTGATAAAGTACTTAATATATCATCTTCCATTTTACTATTAATATTTAAAGCTTCATCTTTCATAGAATCATCTGAAAATAAATTTAGTATACTTACTTCTTGCTCTAATAAATTATAATTTCTTTTTTTAGTTGTACTTATTATTCTATTTCCATGATAATCTTTTTTAACAAATACACCAAGTATAATATATACATTTTTAGATATTCTTTTAAAAGTAACTCTTATATCATTAATTCTTAATTTAAATACTTTTTTAATTTCACTTTTTTTAGCATTTGTTCTTTTACTATATGCACCATCTAGTTTAATTAATTCAATAGCTTTTTTTATATCACTATAGTACTCTTCTGGAATATTTGAAATTTCATCTAATATTCTGTTTTTATTTTCATTAAATCCATAATATAACACACATATATCTTCATTATCAGAATCTTTTTCTTCCTTCGCACCTAAACTAATATACTTTTTTAAAAACAAGTTTAACTTTTCATATAATTCATTATTTTCTGTAAACTTTAGAGCATAAGATATCATATCATCAAAGTCATCCATATATGATATAGAATCTAAAAATGAAACTAAATTATCGTAAGTATCAATTAAAAGTAATACATCTATATAATTATCAAATTTTTTATATTTATCTTTTTTAGAATCATCTTTTACTTCTTGTTTATCATCTATTATTCTTATAACATCATCAACATATCTACCGATAACCTTGTTATCCTTTATTTTATTTTCTTCATTAGTTTTTTTCTTCTTTACAGGAAAACTCTTAATATATGTATTTAAAGAGTTAAGTAAATAACTAGTTTTAACATCATCTAATTCCATTAAACTAATTAATTCAGTTATTACAGATATATCTTCATAACTTAGTTCTTCTTTTCCTCTTGCCTTTTTATAAACTCCTTCTATTAGCTTAAGGTTTTCTTTTTTTGTTTCTTTTTCTTCTAATAAAGACTCATACATATTAATTATTACCTGACAACAGAAAAGCGCTATATCTTCATTCATTTTTTGTAATTTAGTATCCGTTAACTTTAATCGTTCAAATCTGTCATAGCTATACTTACTCATTTTTGATTTACATATTTGTGAGAAATAATCACTAAATAAAACATCTCTATTAATACCCTGTTGCATTAATAATTTATTAGTTTCTTCTAAATATTTTTCATATTGTTTTCTACAAGATATCATGTGACTAATTGCAATATAGTTACTCTTTGCAATTGTATCTACAAACCTTAAAAACATATCTTTATTTGATGACATATTTGCAGCATTTTTTCTAGATAGTTCTTTGCCATTAGGTTTTAAATAAAAGTATATATCTCTAATATCATTTATTTTTTTATTGATTAATTTTATATTTTCTTTATACTCGTCAGTTTCATTACGTAGTATATTTATAATTTCATCCATGTTTACACCTCATACATATTATTATAGCAAAAAAAGAGTTATATTTTTATAACATCTTTTATCTTTTTAATAACTTTTTTTTCTATTCTAGATATATATGATTGTGAAATATTTAATTTTTTGGCTAATTCTTTTTGAGTTATTTCTTTTTCACCAAATAATCCATACCTTAATTTCATTATTTCTTTGTCCCTATTTGGTAACTTTTCTATCTCTTTCATTAATGTTAATTTTAGGTCATTATCTTCTAATTCTTTAGTAACTAAATCCGGGTCAGTACCTAATATATCTTCTAGATGTAATTCATTACCTTCAGAATCATATGATAAAGATTCTTCAAGTGATACATCACCATTTCTTTTTTTATTCTTTCTTAAATACATTAGTATTTCATTATCTATACAACGTGATGCATAAGTAGCTAACTTAATATTCTTATCCACTTTATACGTATTAATTCCCTTTATTAAACCTATAGTACCAATACTTACTAAATCTTCTAAATCAACTTTAGTATTTTCATACTTTTTAGATAAATAAACAACTAATCTTAGATTGTGTTCAATTAATTTATTTTTAGCATCTATACTACCATTTGCAAATTCATTTAAGTATTTTAGTTCATCTTCTTTTGATAAAGGTTCTGGTAATATATCAGAAGCTCCCACAAAGAAAATAGTATTTACCTTTCTAAATACTTTTTTAATAAAACATATTATTTTTTTTATCATTCTAATCCCTCCATTATCCCTTCATGTAATAAACAGTCTATACCATCTAAATTAAAATTATTGTCACTTATTCCTACCAGGCATTCTTTTTCTATAATCTTACCATTTATGACTAATTCCTTTATTTTAAAACATTTTAATATACTTTCTTTATTAACTGTATAACATGGTACTAATATATATTTAGGTTTATAATCACCAATAATACTTTCATTAATGATTATTATTGGTCTTTTTTTATATGGATCATATAAATTATTACCAGTATCTAAAAATGCCGTTAAATGCCTTGTATTGCTGTTTAAAAATGTAATACTAACTTTGTAGTAGTTGGATAATCTTTTCTTTTCACTTCTACTTCTTTTTACATATAAATATATAATTATAGGTGATAATAAAAGAATTAATATTATATTTATACTAAAACCATTATGAAAAAATATAAGACCAATATTTTTATATGATAAATTATCATTAATAAAATATAAAAAACCACCTAATACTACGCTAAGTAGATATAAATATGATAAATTAGTCATAGTATACTTAACGTTTTTATAACCAAAAGAAATTAGTATCATAATTATTGATATTATTACTTTAATAAGAAATAAAGTATATGAATTAATATTTATAAACAATGCAATTAAACTTATAGAACCTGCTATAGCACCTAAAATCATTCTTATTATCTTAACATTTCTTTTTAAAATAAGTGATACTCCAATTAAAAGAAATAGATCTAGAAAAAAATTTATAAATAATATTAAATCAACGTATATTTTCACTTTATATCACCATTTTAATTATAAAAAAAAGACACTAATTAAAGTGTCTTTTTATGGTTTAAAGTTAAATTTTAATTAAAAACTTCTTCTATTCTTTAAGAAATTAGGAATATCATCATCGTCGTCATCATCATCTTGAATTAAGTTACTAATTCTAGGGTTCATTTGTGATTGCTGAATACTTTGCTGCTGTACTTGTTGCTCTTGTTTTGCTTTTTGTTCATTCTTTTCAAAACCAGTTGCAATAACAGTAACAATAACTTCATCAGTTAAATTTTCATTTATTACAGCACCAAATATAGTATTTATATCATTATTAGATGTTGATCTAACAACTTCAGCTGCATCTTCAGCTTCAAATAAAGTAAGGTTTGCACCACCAGTAATATTAATTATAGCATCAGTTGCACCTGATATATTAGTCTCAAGAAGTGGACTAGATACAGCCTGACGAGCTGCTTCAACTGCTCTATTTTCTCCTGTACCCATGCCGATACCAATAAGGGCATTACCACTTTTTTCCATTACTGCTTTAACGTCTGCAAAGTCAAGGTTTATAAGACCAGTTACAGCAATTAAATCAGATATAGATTGAACACCTCTATGTAATACATTATCAACTTCATGGAATGCTTCTACCATTGGTGTTGATTTATCTATTATTTCACGTAATCTATCATTAGGTATAACAATTAAGGTATCAACGTTAGCTTTTAATTCAGAAAGACCTGCTATAGCTTGTGCCATTCTTTTCTTTCCTTCAAAACTAAATGGTTTAGTAACTATTGCAACAGTAAGAGCTCCAAGACCTTGAGCAATTTCTGCAATAACAGGAGCAGCTCCTGTACCAGTGCCTCCACCCATACCACAAGTTATAAATACCATGTCAGCACCCTTTAATGCTTCTTCTATTTCTTTTTTAGATTCTAAAGCAGCTTCTCTACCTACATCAGGTCTTCCGCCTGCTCCAAGACCAGCGGAAATTTTAGTTCCTATTTGAATTTTTGTATCAGCTTTTGAACTATTTAAGACTTGTAAATCAGTGTTAGCTACTATAAAGTCTACACCTCTAACACCACATTCTATCATTCTGTTAACAGCGTTTCCACCACCGCCACCAACACCGATTACTTTTATTTTTGCCAATTGATCTACTGGTAAACCAAACATCTTATTTCCTCCTTAATTATCAAAAAAGTAGCTTACAAATCTTCCAAAAATGGAATTATTCCTGCCAATCCTAGTTTTACTATGTACTAAATCATCAGCATCATCACTACTAAACATTGAATATTGTTTTCCTCTTAATTTAATCTTTTTAACAAAGTGCTTTATAGCACCAGAAACAGTAATAAACCTTGACTTTCTAATACCTAGTGTATTAATTGAATAAGTTTTAGCTATATGGCCAAAAACATCTTCTAAAACAAAGTTCACTCCTGGCATATCTGTTATGCCACCTATTACCATTATATAACTAATTTGTTTGTTTGTTAATACTTTTAATTCATTTTTTGCAACATTTAAAATCTCAGTAAGTCTTTTATTTATTACCTTTGAAAACTCATACTGATTAATGGAAATTTGTTTTCCATTAACGTCTAAAGTATCATATAACTCACTTTTATTAGCATATCTTGGATGTGCTATTCCGAAAATTTCCTTTATTTTTCTAGCACTTTTTAAACTAGTATAATATATATAAGAAATATCATCATCAATTAACCTACTGCCTATTTTTAATTCTTTACTATTAGTAATTACACCCTTATTAAACATAGATACCGTAGTTACATCTTTACCAATATTTATTAAGGCTGTAACTTTATCATCCATATCCTCTTCTCTTATTTCCTCAAAATCCGCAATCGGTGATAAAGACAAATCAACAACTTCAACTCCTGCCTGCTCAACCGTTTTAACGTAGTCAATAACAACAGACTTAGGAACAGTAACAACCATTGCTCTAACACCTAATCTATCACAAATTTTTCCCTTTGGATTATATAAAGTTTCAATTTCTGAACCATTTTCATATATAGTAAAATCTATTGGAGTTACCTCAACTAGTTCCATATTAGGAAGAATATCATTTGATACTGAATTTTGAACCCTTAACATATCCTTTTCAGTAACCATTTTTTCTTCATTAACTATTGGTATATTACCATGAACTAAATTATACTCTGCATCACATGCTGGTATAGTTACGATGGCTTTATTAATTTTAATATTAATTCTAGATGAAATATCTTCTAAAGAAAGTCTTATTCTTTCTTCTAAAACATCTTTATCTACTATAACACCATTTCTAACACCTTTAGATTTAACTGATGAAACCGCAAGTGTTCTAAATGTTCCAGCAAAATATTCACTTACTAAAATACGTATTGTATCTGATCCAATGTCTATGCAAGTATATATTTTTTTCATACAAATGCTCCTTATATTAATTCTACTACAATACAATTATACTATATATAAAACTTTTTTCAAAGATAAAATTAAAAAAAGTTAGATTAATTCTAACTTTTAGGAACGTAATAATACTCTTTTTCTTCGTTTTTATCATTTGCAATTACTAAATAAATACCCTCTTTATCATCTATTTTTTTCCATCCAGATGCATCATAGTTAAGACTATAATTTGACATATTATCATACTTTGCTAATACATTTCCATCATAGTTAACTATTTTCAAGTAATTATCATCAATTACCACTGCATAATCTTTTATTAAAAAACATACCTTATCATACTTTTTACTATTTTTAATTAAAACGCCTTTATTATTATACATACTAAATGTTTCATCATCATTTTTTATAACTAAATTTCCTGATTTTGATACATAAAAAATAGCATCTTTTTTTAGTTCAAATAACATTTTAATATTAGAGTTATATATGTTATATCCATCTTCTTTTTTCTCATAATAATAAATATATTTATCATTTTCTATAGTATTAAAATCATTGGTAGTTTCAAATAACTCCTCACCATTTTCTAAGTTTATTAAAATGTTTTTATCATCTATTTTTGCAATCAACTTATTATATTTTAATGAAACACTATTTTTTGAAACTAAAGTCGTATATTTAAAATCAGTTACAAATTCATTTTTTTCTAAAGAATATATAGCAAAAAAGCCATACTCATTAAAAACTTGTAAAAAATAACTTTTGTAATTATAAACTAAAAAGTTTATACTAGAAAATTCGTTTAAATGTAGTTTTTTAGC
The DNA here is from genome assembly GCA_934122275.1 of uncultured Bacilli bacterium. Taxonomy (GTDB): domain Bacteria; phylum Bacillota_I; class Bacilli_A; order RF39; family UBA660; genus Aphodocola. The sequence continues at coordinate 14,050 of CAKOWI010000001.1, forward strand.
TTGTTCTTGCATACAGTCATAAATAATATAATCTTCATCATAAATAATTACTTCATTTGTATCTACACTACCGCTATATACTTTACAATTATCAGAATAGCACTGATATTTGCCAATTAATTTTTCATTTAAAGTATCTTCTGTTGATACAAATGAATTATCACTTGACGAATAAAAATTTAATGTTTTTGCTTTTCCAATTGGTGTATACCATGAATCAGGATCAGATTTAGAATCAGATTTTCCATTAAAACTAAAACTTATATTATCAAGAATTCTAAACATAACAACCGCTCCAAGTAAAATTGCTACACCAATTCTTAAGATTTTTTCATATTTCACTTTATATCACCTTACTTTCTAATATGCTTTAAAATAATCTCCATAATCTAAATACAATATTCCATTTTGTCTTCCTATGTTTTCTAATATCTTATTATAATTATTCAATTTATTAAACTTATTAACGGTTAAATATACACCATTACCATCATTCATATTAACATAATATCTATCTTTATCTATCTCGTTAGGATCATACTTTATCTCAGACATTAAGCAAATAATATTACTATTAATCTTACTCATAGTCTTATTAAACTCAGCTTTTTTATCACTTGGCACTTCATTTATTAAGTAAGGTGCACATATAGATTTATCATCTTTTATTCTCTCTTCTAAAGTTACTTTTTCCATAGTATTTTTATCAATATATAATACTTTTTCTTCAGTAATGCGTATTTTTATACTAAAAATTCCCTTATATACTTTCACATCTTTTACATATTTTCCCTTTTTAATGTCATTTTTAACATTAAAAGTTAATGTCTTTAGAAATGACGGATAATCTTCTAATTTTGCATACCTAATAACTTCATCATCAGTTAGTATGTTATTTCCTCTTATGTCAATTCTCATAATTCTAACATCTAATAACTTTGTTATTAAAAATGAAATAAGAGCAAGAATTATTAATACCATAAACAATCTACCAACTTTAAGCCTTCTTCTTTTCTTTTCTTTTTTCATTAGTATCACCTTACTATCAATCAAAATTAACAAATTCTTGTTCTATTTTTAAATCAATATTAAATTTTTCTTTTACTTTATCATGAACATAATATATTAAATCTCTAACATCTTGAGCTGTTGCACCACCCTTATTTATAATAAAATTAGCATGTTTTAAACTAACTTGTGCTCCTCCTATACTATAACCTTTAAGTCCTAAATCTTCTATCAACTTTCCAGCAAAATCATTATCTGGATTTCTAAATACAGAACCTGCTGAAGGATATTCTAAAGGCTGACTAATTAGTCTTTTCTGTTTTCTTGTTTCCATTAAATCCCTTATTAATGATTTATCTTCATGTTTTAATACTATGGTTGCTTCTAAACATATATATTTTGGATTATCTTTAAGAAAAGAACTTCTATATTTATAATTTAAGTCTTTATTATATAAAGTCTTTACTTCTAGTCTATCAGTTATTACTTTAACTTCTGAAACTATATATCCCATGTCTGATTTATATGCTCCAGCATTCATAAATATAGCGCCACCTATAGTGCCTGGTATTCCAGATGCAAATTCAAGTCCAGAAAGGCCGTGTTTTAGTGCAAGATATGATAATTTAACAAGACTATATCCTGCTTCTACCTTTATTATAGTATCATTTACCGAAACTTTATCTAATTCATCTAGTTTTATTATTACACCATCATATTCTTTATCACTAAAAATAAGATTTGAACCATTACCTAGAACTTTATATTTAACGTTTTTTTCATTTAATTCTTTAAGCAATAATATTAATTTATCAACGTTTTTAGGATAAACCATAACTTTAGCATTACCACCAACTTTATATGTTGTATAGTTTTTTAAGCCTATGTTTTCTTTATATTTACCTATACCATTTTTTTTAATAAAACTAATTACTTCTTTCATCTTTATCACCCAAAAGTGATACTATCTCATTATATATCTTAGTAGCACTTTCCTTTACTTCAAATTCCTTTAAATTGCTCTTAAGTTTCCTTGTAAATACTTTATCATTTAATAATTTCTCAGTCATTCTAAGAAGTTCATCACCCTTTAAATCTTTTTCTTCTATCATTAATGCTGCATTCTTATTAACTAAATCCATTGCATTTTTATATTGATGATTTTCAGTTACATAAGGACTTGGTATTAAAATAGATGGAACATTAAGAGTAGAAATCTCACTTAAAGTTGATGCACCTGCTCTTGTTATTAAAACATCAGTTTTTTTAAGAAGAGATACCATATTATCAATATATGGAACTATCTTTATATTACTTGTGTATTTACTTTTATCATAACTATCATAATAATTTTTACCAGTTACAAAAACAACTTCATATTCTTTATTATTAAAAAGCATTAACATATCTTTCATCTTATCATTAACCGTTTTTGATCCTAATGACCCCATAACAATAAGAACTAACTTTTTATTAGGACTTAAATTATAATTTTCTTTTTTAGCTTCTTGTACTTTCATAGCATTTTCACTACAAGGATTTCCTGTATATATAATTTTTTTGTTATTTTCATCTAACTGACTTTTAAACGATACAAAAATTTTATCAGCATATTTAAAACACATTTTATTTGTAACACCAAATATAGAATTTTGTTCATGAATAACACATTTTATCCCTAAACTATGAGCTGCTAATATAACTGGTGCCGTAACATATCCACCAACACCTATTACTATATCTGGATTAAATTTCTTTATTATTTTTTTGCAAGTTGGAATTGCACACAAGAATAAAAACACACTCTTTATATTTGATGGACTAAGGCTTCTACGTAAGCCTTGAACGTTTATTCCAACAAATTCATACCCTGCTTTAGGAACAATATCTTTTTCCATTCTATTTTTAGTTCCTATGTATAATATTTCTGCATTTTTATCTTTTTCCTTTATTTTATTAGCAATAGCTAATGCTGGATATATGTGTCCTCCAGTACCTCCTGCTGAAATTATAGCTCTCATCTTATCACCTACTATTTAATTATATCATAATTATATGATTTTAATATCATAAAAAGAATATGTCAAAAAAATAAGCACAAAAAAAGTAATGATCCTGATAAAACCATTACTTTCTAGTTTGAAACGAAAAACCACTCTAATCTCAAGCAAACCCTAAAATCATTTTCAAACATTATCAGTGTCTAATGTGGCATTCTATTTTCATGAGTTTTCTTTCTCATTTACAATTGTAACATCTAGATATAAATAGAATTAGCATCTCTAGCTATTTTCTTAAAGCGTGATAAGTATTACTATATCGTTCAATTTGAAATTAATGATCTTTTAAATCTATAACCATCTAAAGTTTCCCTTGATAATTAAATAATTTCAAATCAAATTGTAATACAATCATCTATCTAGACTAATTACATTTTATCATAAATAGAGATAATGTCAATATTTATTTGAAATTTTGTTATATTTTTTATGCATTATGCAGCCTAGATATAAATATATTGTTTATTTGTTCTAATTCTTCACTTGGTATATCAATTACACTATATTTTTCGTTTTCACACTTTAATTCATAAACACTACAATTATTTGTTGTCAAATCATTTTCATTATCAACCTCAACACCAAACAAAAATATTCTTTTATTTCTTTCAAACCCGTCTAATACATAATAATTAGCCCCGTTTGATAACTTTATAATCTTATCTATCATAATGTCTTACCTCCAACTTTTTGAAGTAATTCTAAAGCTGACACCCAAGCTTGTGAAACTCCATCTTTACTTGCAACATCAACAGCTATTTGACTAGGATCAACTCCGTAGTTATTACAAAAGTCAGTAAGTGATACTCCTTTTGTATCTACCATAGCACCAAGAGAACCATCTGGATTAACTATTCTAAACTGTTTAAAAATTGAATTTCCGTTTACATATTCTGATATCAATTTTTCAGTATAATTTCCATTTGTTGCCCAACTTGCAGTGTCATGTCCTACAGAAACATTATAATCACCAACATTTTCTCCTATCTTTATTCCATCCACTGGTGAAGATAATTTAGGCTGATCTGTTGCAGTTATACTACTAGTTTTCGAATTACTTACATCAGTGCCTTGCAGAACATTACCTTGAGATGCAAAATTATATATTGAGCTAGCAACATTTAAACTCAATCCTGTGTAGATAGAACCATTTAAAAACCATGTAACATCACGACAAAACTCTTCAGATTTAAAGTAGCTCTTCAACTTTTTCATTGCCTCTTGTATCTTTGTTTTCGGTTCTTCGGTATCTTCTATAGGTAATTCACCATTTAATCTTTTCTGAATCAATTTTTTTCTTCTCTTAGAAATCAATCTCTTAGTAATTCCTCCAGCAATCGCTAGTACAGATACACCTACAGTACCACAAGTAAAGAATACTGCTGCACCAGTTCCTATACCTAATGCTAAAGATATATATGTTTTCCAAGTTTTTTTAGGCGAATTTTCTAATATCGTAGGCATTTCAGGCTCTGGCATTGGAGTAGGATTCTCATGTTCCAGTGTTGAATCCGAATTTTCGGATTCTGTTGTTGGAATAGGATTTTCAAGCTCTGGCGTTGATGAAACTGGTGATTCAGTAAGAACTGAATTCTTTTCTGAATGTGCTATATATAATTGAAATAATTCTGGTTTACTTTTAAGTTTTTCATATAAAGTTTCTTTTATATACTTTTCTAACTCCTTATTTTCTAACTCCATTTCCATTAATATTTTTATAGCCTCATATATCTCTTTTCTATCATATCCTTTTTCCATATATCTATTTAAAAGCAATATACGCATATTAATAGCATACTTTATTTGTTGCTTCATATAATTTTTTTCTTCCAACTCTATTTTATCTATTACCAGAAGTTCCTCATCTAGCTTCTGCTCTTGCTCTTTTTCTGAAAGTTTTGGAAATTCCTCTATATAAAACAATTCTCTTTCTAATCTTTCATATTCTTCATTTTTTCTTTTTTCTTTTTCTTCATCAGTAAGAGAATCATCACTTTCTATATTAGATATAATTTTTTTTACCTCATCACAAGTTTCAACTGATTTTTGTTTTGTTTCTTGTTCTGAAAGATGGATTATTTCTTCTAACTCTTTTTTTACCCATGAACGTTCAATTTGACATCTATTACTTATCTTTTCATACTCTTCTGACATATCTTGAAATTTTTTTATAGCAACCTTTGAATTTCTAATACAATCATTTTTTCTTTCTGTAAATTTACCATATTCATTATAATCACTCATAATTATTTCTCCATATCATTAATTAATTCTAATCTTTGATTGGCCTTTTCACTAAAATATTGCAATAAAGGCTTTAATATGTTAGTATCTTTTTCCTCTATAAGACCTTTCTTTAAACATTTAAACACCGTAAATAGATTTGTTGGTTCATCAAAATTATCAAGTTTGTTAACAAATATATAACTATCTCCATTATAATTTACCTTTTCTAAAGTAATATATTTGCCATTTTTCAAAGAAAATACATCATTTACTCTTATATTCATCTAATATCCTCCTACTAATACTTCAATTTAGTTTTATAAAATAATATATTTAAAGCAAAATTCAAAATTATGTAAGCATAACATTTATCATTCAAAATATATATCTAAAATTCTTAGCATTTCATATGCTATATCTTTATACTTTGATATCTTATTATTATCAACTAAGACTCTTTTAACATCTGATAAATTAACATATCTAAGTTCGAAATTACCATCTTTTTCACAAGTAGTATAATGAGTATTGTTTAATTTAGGTTTAGCATTTGTATTAACTGCATAATAATATATTTTATTGCTCCTATTTTTCCCACTATTGTGATAATTTTTTGAATAATACTTTATCAATGCAAAAGGTTTACTATCAATATGATCAAGTTTTATTCCAGATTCTTCTTCTATCTCCCTTATTAATGCATTTTCTAATGATTCTTCTTTTTCAACATGACCACCTATAAATTGGTATGTATTATGACTATATCCTAATAATATTTGATTTTTATCATTTATTAATAAGGACTTTACCCTTGTAACATCTTCATCTATTTCTTCATCTTTTAATTTATCGTTATTTATAAATATTTCTTTCATCTTATCACCACTTCATATTATACATACGATTATATCATAAAATAAGATAAAATAAAAAGATGCTTATTGCATCCTTATAACCACGCACCATAAACTAATGCTGCAGTTCCTAAAATTAAACCTACTATCCAAAACAATTTAACAATATCTTGTTCTTTCCAGCCCATTTTTTCAAAATTATGATGAAGTGGTGTCATTAAAAACACCTTTTTCTTAAATACTAAAACTGAAATAACCTGAATTATAACCGTTAATGTTTCTATAACAAACACACCCATGATAACTGCAAAGGTTATTTCGTGTCTTGTAAGTATTGCAACTGATGCTAAAACTCCACCTAAAGCAAGTGAACCAGTATCACCCATGAAGACTTTTGCAGGATGAGTATTATAAACTAAAAAGCCTAGTATAGAACCTGATAATATAAAGCAAAAGATTGCTATATCTTCATATCCAGCAAGCCATGTAGTTGTCCATGATATAACACCAAGTACTAATGATGCAATAAAACATAATCCACCAGCAAGTCCATCTAATCCATCTGTTATATTTACTGCATTAGATGATGCAACTAATATGAATAGAATGAAAAATCCGTATAACCAACCAATATCAATTTTTAAATTAAATGCATGAAACCACAAAAGTGGTTCAGAACCTGATTTCATATATATATAAAAGAATACTATTGCAATAACAACTTGACCAAACAACTTTTGTATTTCAGTTAATCCTTCATTCTGCTTTCTTTTAATCTTCAAAAAATCATCTAAAAATCCTAAAAAAGCATATGCAATAAAGACAAAAAGTACTATAAGTAAATTACTATTAATGTTAATCTTATGAGTAAAATACATTATTAAAATAGTAATAAACGTAGGAACAATAAATATTAATCCACCCATTGTTGGAATACCATTTTTCTTTTTATGATTATCACCAACAAATATACTTATTCTTTGACCAATATGCATTTTTTTTAATAAAGGTATCATAAAATAACCCATGATTGTAGATATTATGAAACCAATCATTAATGCAAGAATTGATTTCGTTAATATAAACATATAATCACCTCTTTATATCTTTATAATTATACTATATATTTTTTGATTTTTACACTTTTTTATACTTTATTTACTATTATTTTACTAATTACCTAACATAAGTCTTACTGTACTACTTTCTTCAAGTCTTGTTCCAGCTTCTGGAGATTGTTCAACTACTATATTTCCACTACCACTATATTCAACATTGTACTTATTTAGTACTTTTTGAGCTTCTTTAGGTGTTTTTCCAACCACATTTTCTACCGTATAATATTTTTTATCATTCCAATTATATTTTTTTTCAGAAGTATTTTTTCTTTTTTCAATACCTAATGCATCAATAGAATCAGTTAAAATAGCTTTTGCTATTGGTGCTGATACAACACCACCATACTGTACTACTCTCTTTGGATTGTTTATTGCAACATATACAACTATTTGAGGATCATCAGCTGGTAAAAATCCAATAAATGATAATATATAATTTCCAACTAAATATCTTCCATTTTCTACTTTCTGTGCTGTTCCTGTTTTTCCTCCTACTCTGTATCCTTCTATATAAGCACCTCTACCACTACCATTTGTAACAACACTTTCTAAAGCCCTTCTAACTTCATAAGAAGTTTCTTTACTTATTACACTTCTTACCTTTGTTGAAGTATTTTCCTTAATAACAGAGTTAGTTTCTGGATCATTTAAACTTTTAACTATATATGGTTTATAAAGTGTGCCACCATTAATTGCTGCTGATACTGCTGTTATTTGTTGTATAGGAGTTACTGATACACCTTGACCAAAAGCAGTTGTAGCAAGTTCTACTGGTCCTACTTTATCTAAGTCAAATATTATACCTGATGCTTCACCGTTTAAATCAACACCAGTTTTTTTGCCAAAGCCAAATTTATCTATATAGCTAAAAAGAGTATCTTTTCCCAATCTATTTCCAAGTTCAACAAATCCCGGGTTGCAAGAATTTTCAACTACCTGTAAAAACGTTTGAGCACCATGACCTCCTGCTTTCCAACATTTTATCTTTGCATTAGCTACCTTTACTTTTCCAGAGTCATAAAAAGTATCCTTATCTAAATCAACCAATTTTTCATTTAGAGCTGCTGATAAAGTTATTATTTTGAAAGTAGATCCAGGTTCATATGTTGCCCAAATAGGAAGATTTCTATTAAGAGTTTCTATATCATAATTTTTATAATTACTAGCTTCAAAATTAGGTCTAGACGATATAGCAAGTATTTCACCAGTGTTCGGATTCATAGCTATTGCAAGAGCAGTTTCAGGATTATATTTAGTAACCGCATTATCTAATTCTCTTTCTACACTAGCTTGAATCTTTTGATTAATGGTAAGTGTTACATTAACTCCATTAGATGGTGTTTCATATACCTGACTTAGCTTTAATTTATTTCCCTTTGCATCAGAAAAATACTTTATAGCACCATATTGTCCTGTCAAATACTTATCATACTGTAACTCTATTCCAGAAAGTCCTTGATTATCTATTCCAACAAATCCTAAAGTGTGAGAAAGCATTGAACCATAAGGATAGCTTCTTTTTGATTCTCTTACTAAATAAACTCCCTTTAGATTTAATTTCTCAATTTTTTCAGCAACTTCATATGATAACCTTCTTCCAAATGGATGAACCCTTTCAATACTTGTATTTTTATAAACATGACTTTTCATAGTATCATAAGAAACATTAAGAATTTTAGATAACTTTTCTGTTACCTCTTTTTTATCTTCTATTTGATTAGGAATTAAAACTAATGATGTAGTAGTAATATTATCAGCAAGTACAACACCATTTCCATCATATATTTTTCCTCTGTCTGCCTCTATTGGTAAATTACGACTCCATAAATCATTAGCTAAATTATTTAATTTATCATACTCAAACACTTGAATATAAAATACTTTTAATATAATTACTATAAAAACTATAAATATTCCAATTACAAATATCTTTATTTTTTGATCAACCTGTTTATTATTCAATTATTATCACCTGTAATAATTTTATGATTAACAAAGTATAAAAAAGAACATATTATTTTAAAATATGTTCTACTTAAAATTCTAATTTACTAGGACTATATAATTCTTTATATAATTTGCAACTCTTAATTAACTCTTTATGATTTCCTTTAGCTAAAACTTTACCATCATCAATTACATAAATAATATCGGAATCCATAATAGTAGAAAGTCTATGAGCAACTATTATGATAGTATGATCCTCAACTAAGTTATCAATAGTTTCTTTAATGTATTCTTGTGATGTATTATCAAGCGCTGAAGTTGCTTCATCAAAAAGTATTACTTTAGTATTCTTTAGAAGAGTTCTTGCAATCGCAATTCTTTGTTTTTGACCTCCTGATAAGTTTACTCCACCCTCACCAATTATGGTATTATATTTTTTAGGAAGACTCATAATATAATCATCAATATATGCTTTTTTGCACACATTTCTAATTTCAGATAAACTTGCATTTTCTTTTACTATTTTAAAATTCTCTAAGATAGTAGTATTAAATAAATAAGGTGTTTGTCTTATAATTGACATATTATTTCTAAGTGAATCTTCAGTTAAATCTTTAATATCTATATTATTTAATTTTATGCTTCCATAAGTACAATCAAAATACCTAGAAAGCAAATTAAACAAAGTAGATTTTCCTTGTCCACTTCTTCCTACTATAGCAATCTTCTTATTAGGAACTAAATCCATTGTTAATCCTTTTAGTATTAATTTCTCATCATCACGATATTTAAATTTAACATTTTTAAATTTAAGTTCAACCTTTTTATCTGATAATTCTTTAGTCCCAAATTTTTCATCACTATATAATCTATTGTTTAATATTTCATCTATTCTATTTAATGAAACAGTAATCTTATTATAATATACTCCAAATTCTGACAAAGACTCTACAACATCATCTATTCTCCAAATATATTTTTCTATAATTATAAATGATGATAATAATATTGAACCATTAAATACTTGAATACCAAGAGTAATCAAAATTATAAATTGTATTGAAAAATATAAAAAATTATTAATTCCATAATATATTGATTCTGTAACTCCTATTTTTCTTTGTTTATCAAACAAATTTTCAATTAAACTAAAAATATTTCTATTTATGTTATCCTTTATACCAAGTGATTTTATTTCTCTTATTCCAGTAATATTTTGAGTAGTAACTTTTATGTATTCATCAGATTTACTTTTAATTTCTTCCTGTGTTTTCTTTATTTTTGGATAATATACATTTGACAATAAAAACATTATAATGCATAAAATAATAAGTTCTACTCCAACTACAAAAGACACTGTAAATGATACTATAATTATTATAAGTGCTATTACAAGTCTACAAGTTAACTTAATAAGTTTATTCAACATTTCCAAAATTCTTTCTGGATCAGTTGATAATCTATTAACGAATTCCCCAACACCAATTTCTTCAAACGCAATTGCAGGTAATTTACCTATTTTTAAATACAATTCTTTATTAACATTTTCAACAAACTTCTTTTCTAAATAATTGTATAATAACTGACTTGGAATATGAAGTATTACCCACGCAAAAATAATAACAGAGCTCCATATAGTTAAATAAATAAAAAACATTTTTTTATTTCCATCAAAAAGTGCTTGAAAAGCATACGACCATATAAAAGCATTAAGTAATGACTCAAAATATTTTAATACTGTAAAAAATACGTAAATAAAAAGTTTTAGTTTATCTTTTTTAAAATATTTAAATAATATCTTAAAGTTATTTATTTTTTTCATTTTACCTCCATCCGGTAGGCAAATGATTAAAGTGTGTGAGAAAACTCACAATAAAAACTTATAAATCTATTTACACTACCAATTTTATTTTCTTGAATTTTATCGCTCATTTTCTCACAACCTTTCTAATAAAATTCTGCTTAAACAATAACACATATATTTTTATATGTCAAACATTTTAATTGGTAAATCTTAGCAAATAACCATCTGGATCTTGTATTAAAAATTGTTTATCTTCTACATATTCATCATTAACTCTATATTTCTAACTTCCATACTAATATTAATTCCTCTTCCATATGGATACTTTAATTCACCAACATTCCAGTTATTATTAATTTCTTCAATCATTAGCTGATTGTTATCTAGTTTTAAAAAACAAAATTTATTTTCTTTTCTCTCATACATACATTTAAATCCTAAGTCTTCGTAGAATTTTCTACTTAAATCAATATTGGATACAGATAGTTCTGGTATTAAACTATTAAATTTAATAAAACTATCATTTAACTTTTTTTCATAATAATTAACAAGAATATTTTCACCATTTAAATAGCTTTCATAACCAGTTTTAATATACTTAGTAAATCCCCAATTAAAATATATTTTAATGTTTCTAACTTCAGATGGTTCTACTCCTAATGTTAGAGTATCAAATCCCTTGCTTATTAAATCTTCTTCCATAAATTTATACAACTTTGAAAAGTAACCTTTATTTTCAAAGTCTCTATCACTTCTAAATGCAGTTAAGTAAGCTTTTTTATTCCCTATCAATCCATCTTTATTTTGCATATCTAAATCATTTTCAGAAATTATTGCTGTTGCTTCTGTAATTATATCACCGTTTAATAATCCCATATAAACAATTCTTGTATCCAAATTTCTTAATGATTGTCTTTTAAATTGTTTCCATAATCCTGAATTATTATGATTTTTTATTTCTTCATCCCACTTTTTTATTATTAATTCTTTACTTGCTATAACACATTCATAATTATCCATAATATCTCCTACACCATTTTTTTCTTATTATTATACATAATAGCATTATTTAGTACATCTTTACCTACTTCGTATGTTATATCTTTATTTTTTATAATGTTTAATAATTCATTGTGATTTAAGGTCTTAATCAAATGATTTACCGAAATAAAACTTGCTATATATCCGTCATACTTATCATTAATAAAGGCCAACCCGTGTGATATCTCATTCATATTAGGCATTTCTTTAAAAGATAATAACTCATCAAATATATCATTAAATGAAGTTTCTTCAAATTCTCCGGATAAATTCATTGCAAGTCCTTCATCTAACCATATAACTCTATTTTCATAATTATTATTTAAAATAACTTCGTTATAAATAATATGAACTAATTCATGAAAAATGGAATGTATTCTAGTATTGTATAAAACATCTTCCCTTATAATATTAGGTTTTATATAATGATTAATCATCCCACAATCAAATGTACCTTTACAATATTCTGGTAATTCATCTTTATTTATACCTCTTAAATCAGATACAAAACATTTAAATTCATCTATATCATCAAATAAATTAACAGTTACTCTTATATAATTTTTAATTTGGAAAAAATCAAATATTTCTGGCACTTTTTTAGTAGATATTCTAATCATTTCTTTAACTATTTTATTCAAGGATTTAGAATAGTTTATTACAAAGTATTCATTCTCTATTTTCTCCATAACACAATCACCATCTATATCTATTATCATTTTAAATCACATAGACTATTTCTTCCACAATATCAATTGATTTTTTAAATTTTCTTCAATATCACTATCCTTATATTCATCAATTAGATAAATTTTATCAACATCTTTTCTATCAAAATATCCTATGTTTAATCCATTATACTCTATTATATATAAGTCACTAAAATTAGAATTTATGTATCTCTTAAAGGTTTTATAATCTATAAATTCTTTTTTAATAAAACTATATATTAAGTCATCAAATCTATGATATTTATTATCAATATATGGTCTTACATTATAAATATTTTGAGTATTATAATAGGATTTTTTAGGATATTTTTCAAGTCTATATTCTCCTTCGTCATCTACTATATTTCCATTAACTTTATCAGTTATTTTAAAGCCATATCCAAAGTGCTTATAAAAATTAAGACCTGTTATAGAAGCTGGAATTTCTATTCTGTTAGCTCTTTTATAATATACATCACTTTCTAAAGTTTCAATTATTTTTCTTCCAATTCCTTTTCCTTTATATTCTGGATCTATAAATATAGTAAAAAATGAGCTTTCAGTAAGACTATTCCAATATGGTCCTATCATTCCAATTCCAATAATCTTTTCATCATCTAACACAACGTATGCATGAAACGCCTCTGCTCTTTTTTTAATAACGTCAGGATTTAAATTCTTAGCTAATTCTTTAATTTTAATTTCTTCATAATCTTTAATATTTTCCGTGTACAAATCTTTAGTAATTATTTCACTTATTTGAAATTCATCACCATATTCATACCTTCTTATGTGTATCATACAATCACCTTCTGTATCTATTATCATTTTAAATCACATATTATATGTTTTTATTTTCTTTTCTAAAATCATCTTCTAATATTTCCATTTCAATCTTATCATGATACTTACCATCTAAAAAGTATACTTCATGTCTTCTTCCACACTCTTTAAATCCTACTTTCGAGTAGCATTTGATTGCTCTTTCGTTAAATGAAAATACTTCTAGATTAACATTATGCATGTTTTCTAAATTAAAAGCATAATTCAAAAGTAATTTTAACGCTTCTTTCCCATAGCCTTTATTCCTGTTTTCTTCATCTCCAATAAAAATTCCTACTGTACAATTTCTATTTATTCTATTAATATTCAATAACGAACAATTGCCTAAAAGTTCATCAGTTTTAATATCTACTACTGCAAAGTTTGCATCACCATTTTTTGATGCATTAGTAATCCATTCTTTTTCTCCTTCTATAGAAGTGATTTTAACAGTACTACCGGTTGGATCTGTTACACTTCTATCATTCATCCAAATAGCATATTTTTCTGCATCTAAAATATTCATTGGTGATAAATATAATCTTTGTCCTACAAATTTCTTAAAGTATTTCATAAGTTCTTCCTCCTATAATCTATATTCATATAAATTTTCTAAATAGTTACTTCCCGTTAGTGAAAAATTACTTTCTCCAATAAGTTTTCCACCTATCTTTTTATAAAATTCATTAGCACTATTTTCTTTTAAAGTACTAATTAATACATATTTAAAATCAGCTTTTAATATTTTAAATATATAATCTATCATTTTTGTTCCGATACCTTGATTTTTATACTCTAAATCAACATATAATGCATAAATTTCAGCATATGATTTATCATAGCCTTTCTTATTTATTCCATATCTTGCCATTGCAACTATTTTACCTTTTTGTTCATAGACAACGTATTCATCTATATTTCTCTCACATTTTTCTATTGCAGAAACATCTTTTGGATCGAGTTTATCTAAAAATTCAATAGGAAATATTTTTTTATACGTTTTCTTCCAAGAGTTAACATTAATTCTAACAATATCTTTTGCATCTTCTTTGACTGCTTTTCTTACCATAATTTTTCACCATCCTTTTTGTGAGTGACAAGCAAAAAACACGCAAGTCACTCATTTATAGTGACTCCGTGCTTCTTTAAAGTACGTGTAGGCTTTTATTACCCTTTGAGGCTAGATATAATATCACACTCAAACTCACTTATTGATTACAAAATAGCAATTTTTAATCTTGTTGTCAAGCAATTATTATAAATTTATTAAATAAACATATTTTTTATATTGAAACTTTAGTTATTTAAAATATTTAAAATTGGCTTAAATATCTTTGTATTACAAAGTCTCTTTTGTATATATTTACCATTTTTCCAACTAGCTTTTGCACAACAGGCCTTTTCTGAAGATAATAAGATTTTATACTTATCATTTATTATTTCTATTGCTGAACAATTAGATAATAATATTCCTTTTTTACTAGAATTTTCTAAATATTTTTTTGCAACCTTTAGTCTTTCTAGTTCATTACAATGTGGTGTAATATGAGCTTTAATCCAACCTAAACATTGTAAATTTGAATATTTACCATCTGATAGTTCTGATATACAAGAATCGAACCAACATACCGCACCTGCAGATATTCCACAAATTATTTTTCCATTTTTCCAAGCATTTTTTAAAACAACATCAAACTTAGTTTTTTTCCAAAGCTTTATCATTGACTCTGTATCTCCGCCGCCTTCATATATGATATCAGCCCATGAAATTTTTTTATTAACTACATCTTTATCATCTAATTGTTTACTTTGTAATATATCACAATTACATTTAAGTTTATCGCCATATATTTTTTTCATTGTTTCAAAGTAACTTTTTTCAATTTTTTCAGAAAAATTCATCGCATGACATATGAACAAAAAATTAGGATTAGTTTTTTTAGTCAATTTAACAATCTCTCTATCTATTATTTCAGTATCATATGGTGCTTTAGTTCCATCATCTAATGTTCTTCCATTTTCTCCACCACCTATTGCTACAATAATTTTCTCCATAGCTTAATCTCCTTTCTTACTAAAAACATATTTTTCATATCTTTTTAATATCGATAAGTCCTCTTGTATGATATCCTTGTTTTTCATAAAACTTAATTGCATTTTTGTTATAAGCAAAAACATCTATTGAAATATATTCACAATTTATCTGTTTAAAATACTCTTCCATTTTTTTAATCAGCTTTTGTCCTATTCCATTACTTCTTGCACACTTAGAAACAATTAGTTCTGATATCTCACCACATTTTGGACACTTGTAATCCAAATAATCATATTTATCATATACTCTAACATATCCCATAATTAGCCCAATTACTTTATCACCATCTATCATTAAATAGCATTTACCATTATTATCATTTACCCCTTTTAAATCTAAAATGGCCATTTTATCCCTGTATTCTTCATGTAACTGGTCTAATTCATCTTCATCTATAGTAAGTATATATTCTTCTAATTCTACCAATAAATCTTTAACATTCTCCAAATACTTATCTTCATATTCTATTATTTCCAAATTCTTATCACCTCAAATATCTCAAATACAACTTTTGTATTATAGTTAAAATTCTTATCTATCTTACTAAAATAATTGATATGCACTTTCCTCCAATCATCTAACGAATCATTTTCACCTTCTAATTTTGCTAAATCCCAAGAAATATCTTTAAATTTTTTTACAATTACTCTTTTAGTTTTTATTGCACAAACACTTTTTCTATTAGAATCAATAATTACTGAAAAATCTCCAGGTTTTGATAAATTTTCATATTCATATAACGAAGTTGTTGCAGTTTTCTTACCATCTATTACAAGTTTAGCTAGTGCATTTGGCTCCATTCCAAATTTCCATCTATCTGGTTCATTAAGTAAAGCGATCATCTCTTCCTTACCACCAATTGTATTACTATCCATATATCTACAAACTTCTTTAAAGCCACAATCCAAATAACATTTAACAGCTCTAATATTTCTTTTGAATGTTCTTAATAATATTCCATCCGCACTATGTTTTTTATATATAATTTCATTTATAGAAAAAACTATTTTTTTACCTAATCCCATATTTAAATAATTATCATCACCAATAAATAAATCATATTCATAAATATTTTTATACTTGTTAAACTCCTCTATCTTTAAACTATTATCATATCTATAAATTTGTACAAAACCAATATCAATACCATCAGATTTAATGATAAATAGTTCTTGTTTTTTTTCTTTTAATTTTGTTTTATACTTATTTACTATTTCGTCATATTTAAGTTTTCTTTGTTCAAAATATTCATACACATTTTTATTATTACACCATTTATATAATAATTCATAGTCTTTTTTATTATCTCTTAACTTTCTAAATGTTATATTTAAATTATTTATGTAGCAGTTAAATTCTTTAAATGATATATTCGGTTTAATTTTATAAAATTCAGTTATTGGTCTTGAAGTACCATTTGATAAATCTATGTAATATTTATTTATTGTCTTTAATGTAATATTTTCATTTTTATATTCATAAATTCCAATCTTATTCCAATTAGGATGTTCTATGTGGTAAACTTTATTATCGACATAACAAAGTATAAAACAGTGCATATGCTCTTCTTCATCTAAATTATTCAAATCATTTGGTTCATATATTCTAGTTGCAAACATCTTATTTTTTATGCCTATATTATTTAAAATATAATGCATTAAATTAACCTGATCTATGCATGTTCCAATACCATACTTTAGTATTTCTTGAATAGTCATAGTTCTATATAATCTTCTAAAGTTTTTCATATTACCAATGTGAATTTTTTTATCAACGTCTAACCAACCATATCTGATATTATTTTTCATAAATAAAAGAACATCATCAATATTTTTTATATTAGAAACATCAGGTAATATAGTATTTGTATTAATCCTAACTATAACACCATCTACATTTTTGTTAAATTTTTTCCAAGTTTCTTCTCTATATATTTCAAAACCAACATCTAAAAATAATTTTAATGTATTTTCTCTATCTTTTTCAAATGAATCATATAAATATTCTATACCATTATTATAGGCTTCTTTTATAAGTAATTTAAGTGCATCTTTAGAATAACCTTTACCTCTATATTTATATTCAATTAAAATACCACACTCATAAATGTCTTCTTTTACATTATACTGATAATTTACATATCCAACATACTTATTTATACCAGTATCTTTTATATACGCAAAGTATCTATTTTCTTCAATTCTTTTTTTATAAACATCTTTCCATTTATCTTTATTAAAATCAATACACCCGGTATCATAATTATAGCCAGAATATTTAACATCATACCCGGCATTATAACTCATTGTATTTTTGTCTTTTTCTAATTTTGCTTCGTAAGAATATTCTTTTAACTTAGGTACAACTAACGTTATATTTTTCATTTATACTCTATTATAACCCCACCAATTAGGAATTAATTCTTCTAATTTTATGGTTTCATTGTTATCCTTATTTTTTAATATCTCTATATTCTTACTATTTTTAGAAAGTTGCATTAGGTATTCTCTGCATGCACCACATGGAAAGCTTACATTTCCTTTAGAGTCAATACAAACTAATTTTATTATTTCATTTTCACCATTTGTAATCATATTTGCTATAGCATTTCTTTCAGCACACATACCTAAAGATGATGCTGTATCGATACAGACTCCAGTATATATATTATGACCCTTAGTAAGTATTGCTGCTCCAACTCCTCCAGCATTAATCATGCCTGATACTTCTCTATCATTTCTTATATTTTTAGCTTTGTAATAAAGTTCTTCCCAAACAGTATTTTTTGAATATAAATACTTAATGTGGATTGCATAAACGCCTTTTTCTCTTATTCTATTTTTATAATCACTTATTTTTTCTACATTCTTAATTGCTTCTTCTTTATCATTAGTAGATGATATTGTATATCTAGTTCCTTCTAGCATAAACAGCTCATCTAATGACTTATAATAGTTTACTTCTTCAACTTTAACATAAAATATTCCTAAATTATTACTATTAAATTCAATTATATCATTAGCACATAACTTGCTATAATCATATTTACCTGCAGCTCTTATTTCAATTCTTTTCGTACCATTTTTAATAGCAAGAGCTGCTCTATCATTTATATTTAATTTTATTAACATAACCTGTTCTCCTTTACATATAAAAAGTTCTACACAATGCAGAACTTTTACAGGACAACAAAAAATATCTATTATTATACTATAATTGGAGTCGTGATTAATTCTGCATTAAATATCTGTAAATTCATTTTATTCATATTAATCACACTCCTTTCGATTTAATTTACACTTAAAATATATTATATTTATTTTATTTTGTCAATACATCTTCATAAGGAAAATCATCAAAAACAATATTTTCTATATTAATAAGTTTATTATTCTTATAAGTCAACTTAAACACATCAGGAGAATTAATCTTTTTATTAAATAAAGTTTTATCATTATACTTATAATGCAAAATATATCCTTTTCCATCATTTTTTATACTTATTAGTTTGCACCACTTCAAAAGTAAAAACGTTATAGCATATCCATGAGTAAATATTGCAATTCTCTTTCCTTCGTTTTCTTTTAAAACCTCATCCAATACTTCACTCATTCTTTGTCTTACTTCTTTTTGACTTTCACCACCAACAGTTTTATAGTTTTCATCCATATACTGCATTTCAAACCAATTCTTTACAGAATCATCATTTGTTACTCCAACTCTTCTTTCATCTAATCTATCATCTATATTTACGTTTAAATTTTGATTAGCAAGCATATATTTTGCTGTTTTAAGTGTTCTTACACAGTTACTTGTATACACTTTATCTATATTTTGAAGTTCAAACTCACTACATAATATTTTAGCTCTTTCTTCTCCATCAGGGCTTAATATAACTTTTTCACTCTTTATTTAATTACTTTCTTTAGAATTTTAACTTTCTATTAACTTGTTACTAAGTTTTACTGAATGTCTAATCAAATAAATTGTAGTTATCATATAATCTTCCTATATTATTGTATATTATCTTGAACAGTTTTAACTATGAACTTTCTTACATCATCTACACTCATACCTAAAACTATAGAAAACTCACCATATAATTTTCTTTCTGCTTTATCAAAATATTCTTTATCTTTTTCACCAATACTTCTTTTACATTCTATTCTCTTTTTATTTCTCATGTATGTTGTTTTTATTATTTTAATTAGATCCTCATGACTTCCACTACGAAAAAGATTTTTATATTCATTTTCTATTAATTTAGAATCAACATCTATTACTTCTATTTTTGGTATTTTTTTAATTAGATCTAATACTTCTTTCTTTGATAAAATACTTTTAATGTACCCGTCATTATCTGTTGGTACACTAATTGTTAAGGACTCATCATATAAAGGAACTAACATATAACACATCTTATTACTAAATGAATTATTTTTTATATCAATTATCTTACATACGTCACCCTTATATATTACCATATCATTTTTAGTAAACATTATAATCACCAGCTTTCAATAAAGATGGCAAAAATAAATGCCCGTCTTCTAATTTAATTATATCACTTAAATTATTTTTACGTAAGTTTTTTTGTTAAATTTCAAAATTCCATACTCCAAGTTTTCCCTTAATTGGAATTTCATCTACCATCTTAACATCCTTTAAAACCCAAGCATACCTACCTAAAGAATAATTACCACATAAATACTCTATTTCATCTTTTTTTATACTTTCTATAAACTTATTATCCATGTATATGCAATCACTTAAATAAGCCTTGCAAATTATGTTTCCATGCTTAAATTCATAATCATCTGGCAATAAACTTTTAAGTTTATTCATTCTTTCTACATCTTTTGAATCATATTTACTTAAACTAGCATGAATATAAATCTCACCTCTATAATTAGTTTTCCAACTTCTAGTTTCATTGTGTTTAATATTAAGTGAAATAAGGGATGCAAAAGGTTCTTTTATACTTAATGCTTTCATTTGTCTTTTCTCCTTAGTTCCTTAGTAATAGTACTAAGTACAAATGGTAATGACATCATATAAGGAAGTACATACCTAAAATAAGTATTTGCAGGACTTGCTATATTAGTTAGTATGAATGATATAGCAGGTAATAATAAAACTATATACTTATATTTTTTGTCCTTTAAAACGGTTGCTAATAAGAATATATATACCCATGATAAAAACCCGATATTTACTATTAATCCTAAAACTGGTATATATTTATATCCTTCTGCAAAGCATTTTAAGATTAATCTTAATACTCTAAAGTTACTATTGTAATGATAATTAAATCCTACTTCTTTAAGTTTTGGATTATATTTACTATAAACATACCAATTAGTTGCATTAGGATAAAAATATCCGTATGTATTATTTACCGTACTTTCTATATAAGTAATTGGATGTTTTTTTAATCCCTTATACCATACTTTAAAATAATTTTTCAAATCATTAGATGTTGCATTTTTATTATAAGTATTTTTAACAGGATCAGATAAGTTAGGATTATATAAATTACCAATTGAATCATAATCTAATACTTTCTTTATGTACTTCTTATCTTTACTACTTAAATCATCAGAATGTTTTTTTATGTATCTAGCTGTCTGCTGAAATGGAAGTGATAAAACTTCTCTTATGCTTGTATTACTTATTTCAAAATGAGGTAATAATATTTTATTGTAACCAAAATAAGTAAGTAATACTGCTAGAATGGATACTAATACATACTTCATTTTATCTTTAGATAAAAAAAGTGCAAAAGGAAGTGATAACATAATCGTAATTATTCCATTATTTCTAAAAAGAGTTACAAATATCAATATAATAATTAATGATATTGTCTTTTTATAATCCATTTTAAACCTTATTAAATCATATAATTTAATCGTATATAATAAAATCAAAGCTGAAAAAATAGTATCTTTATTAGTACTTAAAGCATAGAAAGGAAATACAGGAATCAAACTATAACAAAGTAAAATAGTAAGTATAACTACATCGTTTATCTTTATTTTTTTTAAATAATATACTGAATATGATAATACACTTATCATAAATATAATTTGAATTATAGAATACATAAACAATCCTAAATTAACGTTTCCAATACTATAACCAAACTTAAATAAAGAACCTAAAATAATGGTATGTAAAACAGGATTAAAGTTAGTAATAGTAACATTAGGATTAATTAAAACTATACTATCCATATACCTTGTATGAAGACCCATGTATTCTTTTATCTGATTAGATGGATCAAAGCCTAATACAGCTGGATAAAATGCTATTATGTATGGAATATAACATATTAATATAAATACAAATGAAAAAATAAATGGATGTTTATTAAATATGTTATATAACTTACTACTTCTAATTTCTTCTTTTATTTCATAGTTTTTTAGCAATCCATATATTATATTAATACAGATATAAAAGAATTTATAAAAGCAATATAGTTTAACTAAAGTAATTAAAACTAATAATAAATTTCCATATATTAAACTAAAATCGCCTGTTTTAGCTATACTATACCCTACAGTCATAAAAAACGAAAAAAGTGCAGAAATAAGTTTATAGTATATATCATCTTTATATTTATTTTCATACTTTTTATAAAACACAAACATAAATATAGTAAATATTAAATATAAAAGTGTATTAACGTATTTACCATCAATTTTTATTATCGTTTCTAACGATAAATCTACTGTTATAGCTCCTACTGTTAAAACTGATAAAATAGCATATTTTATGTTTTCATTTATTTTATTCATAATTACCTCTAAACAGTTGTTATTATACTATAACACATTATAATTACATAGAAAAAAATTGCAAAGAATTATATCTTTACAATTACTTTACATTTTATTTTTAATATCCTAATGCTTTTAGTGCTTTATTAAAACTATCTTTATTTTCAACGTTTAATGATGCATAAACAAAAGTATTATCTACTCTTGTAATAGATTTATATTCATCAGATGAAGTTATAGAATACTTATCATAGTTTTCACCACTTACAATCTTTTCCTTATTATTTTTTGTCTTACCTGACTTAAAAGCTTTTTTATTACCATTAAAAGACCTTTTACAAGCATCACTATTTTTATATATATGATATTCAAACTGATAGTCATTACTACTAACAGCAGCAGCATAAACTATATTTGAATCATTTATTTCTTTAGTTATCTCTGTAATTACAAAGCCTTCGTTAATTAATTTTTCATTAAATTCTTCCTTTGTTAATGCAGTTTTTTTACCACATCCAGTTAAAGTAATTACCATAATTAATGTTATGATAAATAAAATTTTCTTTTTCATACTTAGTCCTCATCTTTCTTTTTATTAAAATATTTTAAAATAAGTTTATTAAGTTCTGAAATATTTATTGGCTTTGATAAATACTCGTCAAAACCTTCTTTTAAATACATTTCTTTCATTCCTGTAATTGCATTAGCGGTTAAAGCAACAACTGGTGGTATAGAATAATCTTTTAATTTTCTTATTACATGAAGTGTTTCTATTCCATCCATCTCTGGCATCATATGATCCATAAAAATCATATCATACTTATTTCCTTCTTTTACTTTATAAATACATTCCTTACCACTTTCAACCATTTCTATGTTAAATTTATAAGCTTCTAATAGTCTAGATGCAACTTTTAAATTAAGTTTATTATCATCTACTATAAGTACTTTATATTTAGAACAATCTATATAATCTAACTTAGTTTCTTCTTTTATTGGCTCATGAACAGTACCAATAGGTTTTTTGTCTACTATCTTTTGAGTAATATCTACATAAAACGTTGTTCCTACTTGATATTCACTTTCAAACCAAATTTTTCCGCCCATTAAATCTACATACTTTTTAGTTATTACAAGACCTAATCCAGTACCTTCTATTTCTTTTTCAGTTGCAGTATCTAGCCTAGAAAACTTTTCAAATAATTTGTCATAATCATCCTTTTTTATACCATATCCTGTATCAGAAACCTTTATATGTAAATTAACTTTATCCATTACTGTATCACTTTGAACAGATAACTTTATTCTACCTACTTCTGTATATTTAACCGAATTAACTAATATATTTAGTAATATTTGAAATATTTTAGTAGAATCTCCATAAAGTTTAGATGGAATATTATTATCTACATCAGTAATAAATTTAATTGGATTATTACCTATTCTAGACTCTATTATACTAGATAATTCCATAATAATACTTGCAAGTGAATATTCTTTCATATTTAGTGTTTCTTTGCCAGATTCTATTTTAGATATATCTAATATATTGTTTATTATATCAAGAAGGCTATTACCAGCATTAGATATATTTTTAATATCACTTCTAACACTATCTTCATCAAATTCTTCATCACTTAATAAAGTAGAACTAAAACCTATTATAGCATTCATAGGACTTCTTATTTCATGAGACATATTTGATAAAAAGTCAGATTTTGCTTTATTAGATTTTTCTATTTCTTCTTTTTCTTTTTCTATATTATTTATTATCTTAAGATCAGAGTTTTCAACTATAAAATACAATAAATACATTGCAATTACTGATGCCATTGTTATTATAGAGACATTTTTAAATATATATTGTAAGAAATAAGTAATAATCATTATACCTATAAGTGTTAATACAAATCCCTTACTATTAAAATTATTCTTCTTTTTTGTAAGTAATGTTAATACTATTAACGTTACTATAACTACAATCCCATATAATAAAACATAATAAGAACCAAATCCTGGAAATCTAGTTAAATTATCTTTAGATGGTAAAGTAAATGGAACAAAGAAAAATCCAACAGTAAATACTATAGTAAACATAAACATAACTTTTGCTAAACCATTAGTTTTTAATAGCTGTAAAAATGTATCAGTATTTAAACTTCTAATTAGACATAATCCATAATAAAATGCACTAGTTAGAAATAAAAATCCATTAAACCAGTTAATCTTGCACAGAAATAGTGCTAAAGAATGATTCCAAGAATAAAGAATAGAAAATATGTATAAGGTTTCTGTTACTGCTAAAGTAAGAGATAAAATTAACATTATTCTATAAATTTTATTTTTCATTGATAAGAACTTTTCTTTAGTGAAGTAAACTATAATAAGTAATATAATAAACAGTAAACTTCCAAACGTAAACATTAAATTAGCCATATTACTCCACCTCACTTCTAAAGTACTTTATAAGAAGTTTATTTAATTCTTTATAATTAATTGGTTTAGATAAGTAATCACTAAATCCTGCATCTAAATATTTTTTTCTTAATCCATCATAAGAGTTTGCAGTAAGTGCAATTACCGGAGGTATACTATAACCAGAAGATTTTAAAATACCCATTGTCTCTATTCCATCCATTTCTGGCATCATATGATCTAGAAAAATCATATCATATTTATTCTCTTTTACAAGATTAATGCACTCTGCACCAGATGATGCTACTGCAACATCAAATCCATATTGACTAAGTATTCTACTTGCTAGTTTTAAGTTAATTTTATTATCATCTACTACAAGTGCTTTTTTACCAGTTAAATTTATATAAATATCTTTTGTATCACTTATTTTATCAAAAATATTACCAATAGGTTTTTTATCAATAACATCTTGACCTATATTTATATAATACTTAGTTCCTTTTCCAACTTCATTTTCAAACTCAATTGTACCATCAAGCATAGAGACAAGTCTTTTTGATATTATTAATCCTAATGCTACACTATCAATATTATTTTGGTTCGAATTTCCTAATTTAACAAAATCGTTAAAGTCTTTATTAAATTCTTCATACTTCATAGCATGACCAGTATTTGATACAATAAAACTTAACATACATTTTTCATCTTTTATTTTATAATTCATATCAAGTGTTATCTTACCATAGTTTGTATATTTAATTGCATTTATTATTATACCATTTAATATTTTAACTATCTTAGAATAATCACCCTTTAATTTTTTAGGAATATTTTCATCAGCATTTATTTTAAATTCAACACTATTTTTATTTATTTTAGATGATATTACACTGCTTACTTCAAAGAGAATACTTTCAGTATCATATTCCTTTATTTCTAAAATTTCTTTATCAGATTCAATTCTTGATATATCTAGTATGTTATTAATTAAGTCAAGAAGATTTTTACTAGCATCATATATGTTTTTAGCATCTTCTTTTACAAGTTCTTTAGTTAATTTTTTTTGATTTAATAGTGACTCACTAAAACCTAATATAGTATTCATAGGTGTTCTTATTTCATGAGACATATTTGACAAAAACTCAGTTTTTGCAGTATTTGCAAGTCTTGCTTTCTCTTTAGATTTTTCTAAATCATTTAGTAGTTTATTATCTTGATTCTCAAGGGTAAAATATATAGTAATTACCGCAAAGGCAAATATATATGTTAGATCATTAAAGTCAACGTATATAAGCTGAAAAACTAATATTACAACAAAGAAAACAAACGTAAAATATATTGGAGCTTTTTGTACAATAGAAATTTTTTCTTTATTAAGTAATAGTTTAAATAGTACCACTATCATAACAAAGAATGATGCTATATAAAGACCATATGCAGCAGCTCCTCCAATTACATATAACTTATCTGAATTATATGGACTATAAGTAATTGGTAAGCAAACAGCTATTGCAATACAAACTATATTAACGATAAATACCACTATATTAAAGATAGTATCTCGTTTTCTTTCAGTCTCACCCAGATTCCATATATATATTACAAGAAAATCAACCCACACTATACACCCTATTAAATAGGCTCTACACAATATTTCATTAAGTAATGGATATAACTCTCTAGTAGACATAGTATATACACATACAAATTCAAGTAAAAGTTGTATAAATGTTACAACAAGCATTATTCTATATATAGTATTTTGAAAACTATTAAATTTTTTCTTACTACTATATACTGCTATTATCATAATTAAAAATATTGTGCCTACTATTGTAAGCCCAATACTTGGAAACAAATTTTCCATATATACCTCCTAGTTAAATACCGCTAATATCATTTATAACTTTAATAAAGCTTTGAACTAATTTAGGATTAAACATACTTCCAGCTCTCTTCATTATTTCTTCTGATGCCGTTTGCTTATCTTTTTTAACTAAATTATTGTACATAATTATAATTGCTGCCATCTGCGCTACTACTGGAATACTGTCTCCTTTTAAGTTATTAGGATAGCCTGTTCCATCATAATTTTCATGATAGTGTTTAGCAATATCAATAGCATATCTCTTATATTCTTCATCATTAGTTAAACTCAAAAGATATTTAATCATTTTTTCACTAAATAATGGATATTTTTTTATAATATCAAGTTCATTATTGTCAAAGCCATTTTTCTTTGCCAATATAATTCTTGGTATAGCATAAAATCCAATATCATAATACATTATAGCATCTGCCATCTTATTAATTGTTTCCTCAAATAAATTATATTCTGGATAATCTTTCATTACTTGTTTTCCAAATATAGTCATATAATTAGTTAAATTCTTAATATTCTTTTCATAGTCATATCTATATGAATCAACGAAATTATTAATTAAGCTCTTTAATTCAGTTCCTTGATCATTTATTAATTCATTTAAAGAATTACTAGATTTATATAAGTTAATGAAGTTACCAATTCTATGTTTTACTATTTGAAAATCAAATGGTTTTTCAAGCATATCAGCTATATTATAATTATATACCCTAGCTTTTGTTTCTTTTTCATAATCACCACTTATTATAATAACTGGTATTTTAGATAAATAATTCTTCTTATTTAAGTATTCTAATACCGCAAATCCATCTAATACCGGCATAGTAAGATCAAGAAATATTCCCAAAATATTATCAGATGACTCTGTTAGGCCTTTTTTACTATTTTCTTCTAAATAATCAATCGCTTCTTTACCATTAGTTGCCATAGCAATTTTATACTGACCATTAAATATTTTCTTTATCATATTTCTAGTTACTAAATCATCATCAACTATTAGTAAAGTACCATCAGCCATACCACTTATATTAAGTGCATTCTTATTAAGTGCATTTTTAACATCTGTATGAGTATTAATTAGCTCTGAAAATACTGAATTTATATAATCTTCTATACTCTTTATATTAACATTGCTATTCTTATTAAAACTAAAAACATTATGTACTTTATATATAGAGTCAGATATGCTTTCAACTAAATTATTATATTTAACATCATCTTCTATATTATTATCATCTATATTATTTTTCTTTCTTTGAACTATTAGTACTAAACTTCTTCCTTCATAATCAAAAGTTAAATATGAATTAGTGTAACTTGTACCTCTTAAAGTTTTATATTCAAAAGAAGGTGCATATCTACTTTCTTTTTCCTTTTCTTCAAGTTTAGGTACTGAAATATAATTCATATATGATGATAGATAAGATGGATCTATTTCTAATTTTATGTTATCTATAAAATTAGTATAAGACTCTTTATTTTTAAGAACTATAGTTCCATTAGAATAATCATAATTTATAACTTCATCATTAATAGCATCTAATACATAAATACTTATATCATCAGAAAATAATAGTTTTTTTATTTTCTCTTCCAATAAAGCTGCATTCACTAGCTTTCCCTCCCTTTTATAACTCTTTATATTTTTTTATAATATCAAGTGTTTCATTTACTTTATCAACTAAACTTTGATAATTTTCATTAACATAATTAGTATTTCCAGCCTTACTTTCAAGTTCATGAGCATAAGCCATTTCACCTAAGTCTGTAAATCCAAAACTCCTTGCATTACTCTTTAATGCATGAACTAATATTGCATAATTAGGCATATCCCCTGCATTTTTATAGTTTTCTATTTTCTTCATATCTTCTGGAACATTCTCATAAAAATCATTTAAGATCTCATCATAGGTTTCAATATCCATCATGTTTTCTAAGCCTTTATCAACATCAACGTTGTTTTGCTTTAAAAAATTAATTTTTTCTTCACTATTCATAACTCATCTACCTTTTCTATTATATTTATCTTTATTTTACTATAAATACTCTAAAAATACAATGTAACAAGAAAAAAAGAATGAAATTTTTGGGTTTTATTTCTAGAAATTTTATATTTATTTTTAAATACCAACAAAAAACAGGATATATTTTACCCTGTTTAAAACTTAATCAACAAATATAGTCTTATATAATTTGTTATATTTTGGCATTATATCTTCTCTAATACGATAATTTAAGTCAACTGCTTTCTTAATGTAAACTGTTTGCCCTGTCTTACTTAAATCAGTGTGTTTTTTTCCATACCTATCTATAGTAAACGCTTGAGCAAAAAATTCACTTTCATTTGTATAAGCATATCCGTAATTCCATGTTAATATTTTATCTTTGTATTTTAGTGATGTATTATAATCTTTTTTAAAGTTCTTTAACTCATGTAAATACTTACCTGTTCCATCTTTATAAAAATAATCAATAGCATGACCAAATTCATGAAATACCGTGTGTTTAGTTGCACCAGCATCACAATTTAATATTGTACATAAAAAGAGATGAATTTTATCATCTCTTCTTTACACTGGATTTTACCGTTCCTTTAATTTATTATTTATTTTCAATGACTTTTCTTGCAAGTTTAATAGCAGATTCCGTATAGCCATATAAATTCATACCAATACCTTTAGTTGAATACATCATTCTTCTACCAATACTAGCTAATTGTTTATCTGAATATCTAAAGTTTGCTTTTAAAATATACCCGGAATAAGAATCAGCAAAAAATTCATCTCTACTCGTACGAGAATAATCACGTAAAATATTATTTACCAATTTTTTATTTTTGGATTTATTATAATTAGAGTCATTTTTATCAAAATAAGCAATTAAATCTTGTCCAGTATAAATCCTATAGGTCATTTCTACTGCATGTCCAAATTCGTGAGTTACAGTTGGAGCTTCCGATGCATAAGAACATCTAAAAGATATAGAAGTACCATAACCCGTACCAGCTCCACCTGATGTAACCGCAGCCCAATCCTTATTTCCATATTTATTAAACTGTGCATCATTAACTATATTAACTCTATTCACAGATTTAAGAGCATATTTAGGTAATTTATTTAAAATTGCTTTATACTTACTCTGATCTTTGCAAGCATTATCAACATAAGTTTCTATTCCACCTATTTTAGTTATATAATAGTTTTTACTTCCAAATACTTTTGATACTGGATCATCATATGTAGCTTGTGTTTCTATTTTAACACTTGTCTTAGCACCACCAGAAGTTTTAACATTAACAGTAGTCTTACCAACTCCTATAACTCTAAGAGTATATTTACCATTAGTACCAGTTATTCTTACAATACCTTTATCAACGCAATTTCCACCATCGCAATTAATGTTTGTAATCTTACCCGCATTAGTTTTTATTGGAAAATCATATGTACCTCCGAAATAAAGTTTACCGCTGTAATTAATCACATCTACATATTTTTTAGATATTTTAATATCTATACTATTAACAGCACCTTCACTTGATTTAACGTATATTTTAGCAACGCCAGCTTTTTTTGCATGAAATGTATATGTTCTGTTATAAGCACTGGTTTTAGGTGCAGTATCATCCCACTCATTCCATCCTAATGTACTATCATCAACCCAAACCGATTTTAATTTCGTATCATTTGTTTTTGCAGTAATTTGAATGGTTTCTCCAACATCAACTGTTTTCTTTTTTGAGTTTGTAAACCAAATGTCAACTTTACTATCAGTTTTAGTCTTATTAGTTCCGTTAAACACTACTCCATCAGTGTACCCTAACATATTTCCATTTGAAGTATTATAAACATATATATCATATTTAACGTTATTTTCAATAATTTTAGTATTCCAACCATTTGAACTTAAATTCTTCCAATTACATTTTTTTTCATCTTGTCTGTGCTTTATAACACAAACTTTATAGTTTTGAAATCCATTCTTATTTTTTGTTTGCTTTAAAATTTCTCTTGCTTCTGCTGCAGTTATTTTTCCATCGCCATTTAAATCAGCGTTCAACAATTGCAAATCATTAAGTTCTCTATCCAATCTTGCAGGAACCTTTAAAGCGAGTCTTGCATCATTTTCTGTTATTCTTCCATCGAAGTCGACATCACCTTTTGGAAAAAAAGCAGCACTCACCTCATCATTTTTATTCTTAATCAAAATCAGACCTTTTCCTACATATTTATCGTCTAAATTATAATAGTTATATTCTCCAAAATGTCGCATTTTCGTGTGAAAGTCAATATAAACTTCTCCCTTAATTCCTTTTATGTTTGCTTTTTTATTTATAACCAAATAACTTAGTCCACCAATAACCATTACACAAACCAATATAATAGCTATTACAAAATTTCTTCTTTTTTTCTTTATTTCGTTAGATGGTCTTCCAACACTGTTTTTAAACAACTCCATATCTTATCCTCCTTATATTATACATTAATAATAACACTCACTTTAAAAATCGTCAATGTTTTCAAGTTAAATGGCATAAATTTGACATAATTATACGATTTTTTGATGATTTTTATATGATACTTTAATCTATATTTCTTCTAATGTAATTACACCCTACATCATAATATTCTTCTACATTTTCTATGTTTGTTTTTTTATAATCATATATAGTCATATAATTATTATTACTAATTATTTTATAATAATTACCATATTGGTCTTTTAAATATCCCTTATTTATTTTATACATTTTATTTAAATCAAATTTTGATACCATAGCTTCTGCATATGAATCTATTATCACTTCACAATTAGGATAAGTTTTATATCTTCTTACGTATGAATCTATAAGATTTTTTATTTGACTTAAATTAAGTTCATATGACAAAGTTACTTTTTTAGCACCAATACTATGTAAAAATGCGATAGCATAAGAATTAACTACATTAAAGGAAAAATCTGTATCAAAATCAGTATAAGCATTAATTCCACCTAATTCACCAATTAATACTCTATTATTTATTTTAGGATACTCATTTATTACTCTAGGCACTTTATATATTATATCTTTATATTTTAATAAATCTATGTTAGAGGTATAGATTAAGTCATACTTATCTTTATTTTCAATATAATCTTTTTTAGTATTTAAAAGTATACTTTTTTTCTTTTGTCTATTAAATTCTGGCACCTCTATTTTATATTCTTTCTCATAAAACGGTATATTATACAATCTTTCTTCATCTAATTTACTTAATAATTTTCTTCTTAGTTCATTAATGTCTTTAATATTAATAAAGCAATTATTATCCATTTTAATATTAATATTATTTATTTTATATACAGTATTATTAGTTTTATTAAGTTGTTTTATTACTTCATCTTTAATTATAGGTCTATTAATAGCTTTACTAACTATAAAAGAAGACTTTATACTAACTATTTTATCTAAGCATTTAGCTTCCATATAAATATAATCATTAACTTTTATTATAGCATTTACATCTATTAATACTTTTCTTTTTAAATTATTTAAATTTAAATTAATTTCCTTTAACTGATTGTAGCTGGAAGTAAGTAATACCTTGCTTTTTTCTTTTATGTTTTTATCATATTTTATCTTTATTATGTCACCTTTATCTGCACTTAATACTTCTTTATCATTAATAAACATTTTATTAATGATAATTCCA
This sequence comes from uncultured Bacilli bacterium, assembly GCA_934122275.1. GTDB lineage: Bacteria > Bacillota_I > Bacilli_A > RF39 > UBA660 > Aphodocola. Next base: position 46,507 of record CAKOWI010000001.1, read on the forward strand.
TAATCTTCTTTTTCTGATATTATTCTTAATCCATCATGAACGTTTACTCTATCAGTTAACTTAATTTTTAAATATCCATTTTTATAATTTATTACACTTCCTACTTCTATTCCTATATGATTAGGTCTTTTTTGATATACAATGTTTTCATTTTTCTCATTTAAAATATAACCTTTTGTAAACTTTCTATTAAACATTTTCTTAAGATCTTTAATATCATCATAAGATATGTTACATTTTTTATTTTCATAGTAAGAGTCAATTACTTTTCTATATATCTTTGTAACTAAGTATACATATTCTTTTCTCTTCATTCTACCTTCTATTTTTAGACTACAAGCACCAGACTCAATTATTTTATCTATGTTTTCTAATGTACATAAATCTTTTGTACTAAGTAAATAATTATCATCACTTACTTTTTTCATATTTTCATTATAAAGTTCATACTTTTTTCTACATACTTGTGCACAAGTACCCTTATTTCCACTTCTATTTCCTATTAGTGCAGACATTAAACACTGACCGGAATAACTTATGCAAAGAGCACCATGTATAAAAACTTCTATATCAATATTCGTTTTTTCTTTTATCTTTTTCATATCATCTATGCTAGTTTCTCTTGCTAATACTACTCTTTTTATTCCAAGTTTTTGTGCTAATAAAGCACCAGATAGATTATGAATGTGCATTTGAGTTGATGCATGAATTTCAAGATTAGGAAACTTTTTTCTAACTAAGTCTAGCATTCCAATATCTTGCATAATTACTGCATCTACGTTATTCATGTGTAAAAATCTAACAAATTCTATAAATTTATCTACTTGCCTATCATAAACAATTGTATTAATTGCAACATATACTTTAACACCATATAAATGAGAATATTTTATAGCCTCTACCAACTCATCATTACTAAAGTTACCAGCAAAACTTCTAGCTCCAAATAATATTCCAGATAAATAAACCGCATCACATCCAGCTTCTATAGCAGCTTTTAAGCATTCCATATTACCAGCTGGTGAAAGTAATTCTATTTTTTTCATAATTAAACTCCAATCATATAAATAAGTATAACATATAATGACAAAAAAATACGAAACTTAGTTTCGTATTAATCTTTTGGTTTAAATATAATAGTTAAGATAAAGCCAAAAACTATTGCTGATACAATTCCAGCTGATGTTAAACTAAACATTCCACCTAGTAAACCTAAAAAGCCAGATTCTTTTGCTTTTAAAAGTGCACCATGTATTAATGAATGACCAAAACTAGTTATAGGAACAAGAGTTCCTGATCCAAACCATTTTATAAATTTATCATATAGACCAAATGAATCTAAGAATGCTCCTATAACTACAAATAAACTAGTTACATGTCCTGGAGTAAACTTTGTATTATCAAGTATTATTTGTCCTATTAAACATATAGTACCACAGAAAATAAATGAATATAAAAACGTCATTATAGCACCTCCAAACATACAGCATGAGATATACTTGGAATAGATAATTTTTGATTATTCATAGTTGGACTCATTAAAGCTCCCGTTGCAACTAATAAAACTTTCTTAATCGTTCCCTCTTTTAATTTTTTTACTATATCAGAGTATGCAACTAATGCTATACAAGCAGGTCCACTACCTCCTGCGTTAACTTTTTCTTGTCTTTTTCTATTATAAATCATACAAGCTGAATCATCATTTTTTCCCTTCAGGTTAATACCATAAGTTTCTTCTATGTAAACATTTAATATTTCTTTACCATATACTCCTAAATCACCAGTTAATATTAAGTCATAATCATCTGGTGTTGTATTAGTATTTTTTAGGTGTTCATATATAGTTCTTGCAGCAGATGGAGCCATAACTGAACCCATGTCATATACATCTGTAACTCCTAAATCCGAAGTAGTTCCAATAGTTACACTATTAACTTTAATATTTGTCTTTTTTCTTGTAACTAAAGCTGAAGCTGCTCCAGTTACAGTATATGTTGATCTTTTAGGTTTAGGGCATCCATATTCAATTGGATTTCTAAATTGTCTTTCTGCAGTCATATTATGTGATGATACGTTTAATAAAACATTTTTAACATCTTTATTTTGAAGAAGACAAGATGCTACTATAAACTCTTCACATAATGATGCACAAGCACTATAAACTCCTAAATATGGTCTATTAAATAATAAAGAAGAATATGAATTAGCAGTAACCTGATTAAGTAAATCAGCTCCTATTATAGTATCAATATCACTAATTTCTGTATTTGCTTTTTTTAAAAGAATATTAACAGAGTCTTCAATCATTTTCATTTCAGCTTGTTCAAATGTTTTTTCATTAATATAATAATCGTCATACGTTTTATCATATAAACTACCAAAACTGCCTTCTTTTTCGTCTTTTCCAGCTACAGTTGCTACTTCATATAAATATACATTATCGAATCTTATAGTCATAGTTTAACCTCCAAAAAATAAGTATCTAACCATTCCAAATAAATATGCAGATACAACTCCATATAATATTACACTACCAGTTAATTTAAATGCATTAGCTCCTATTCCAGTAACTAATCCCTCTTTTTTATAATCAATCATACTAGAAGTCATAGCATGAGCAAATCCAGTTATAGGAACAATAAGTCCAGCTTTAGCTTTAGACACTAAGTTATCAAAAAAACCAAGTGCCGTAAATAATGAAGCTAGGAAAATTAGTATTACAATCATTATTGATGTAGCATCTTTATGAGCAACATTAAACTTTTTTTCCAATATAACAACTATAATTTCTCCTATAAGACCAATTAATCCTCCAACTAAAAATGATACTATAGCATTTTTAGTCTTATCTTCTTTTGCAACAATTTTATCAGTTAATTCTTTATACCTTTCTTTATTCATTTTATCACCAGTATTAGTATTAAAAAAAGTTTGGCAATTTATACCAAACTTTTTATTTATTAATTAATTTGTCTTTTATTTCCAGTGTAAATCCATCCATCAATTGAAGTCTTTGTAGACCATTTATAATGTAATTTACACTCTGTTCTATATTTCTTTTCAGCATTTTTAACATCTGTTTTAGTGTCTGTAATAACACAAGTAGTTCCATCTAATATACCTTTATCACATGAATATATTATTTTTTCGTGTTTAGTTGTTTTAACACATTTCTTACCAGTTAAAGAATATCCTGGATAATCTTTACAACTATAAGTTGTTTTATTTGTTGTTTTTATGCACTTAGTTTGATCATCTGTTTTAACTGTACCAGATGGACAAGTACAAGATTTAGTCTTTATCTTTACCGCACATTTTGTACCAGTTAAAGTATATGTTTTATCAGATGTATTAGAAGGACAAGAATAAGTTGTTTTTGTACATTTTGTCTTGTCATCTGTTTTAGTTGTACCAGATGGACAGCTATAACTAGTTTCTTCTATAGTACAATAATTAGTATTAACTTTCTTACCATTACATTTATATGAATATGTAGTCTTTGTACATGTTTTAGCATTTTTATCTAATACATAATCACTACCATATTTATCACAGCTAAGAGTAGATGTTGATTTTGAACATACTGAACCATTTGGAGAATATCCACTAGGACACTTAGTAGTTACATTTGTTGCTTTTCTACACTTATTAGTATCGTATAAATTATATCCTGGGAATTTATCACATGAATAACTATAACTTCCTACTTCTTTATTATAATGATAGTATTTATATTTAGTTACAGTTGCAAAAGATGATGGGCAATCTTCACATACAGCTTCAGAAAATGAAGTTATATAAACTAATTTATCATTTGCATTAACATATGCTAAACCACTATTTGTACTAATTTTAGTATAGTCATATACCCACTTATATGATGATATATATTTAGTTGCAGTAATAACACTGTAATTTTGTATTTTTATATAATTTGCATTTTCAGTTGTTGTTACTTTAATTGCAGCTTTTACATCACGTGTAGTTACTTTATCTGCAGTAACTTTTTTAGTTGTTACAACTTTATTAGCATCTACTGTCTTAGTATTTTTTGTTGCATTAATAGTATCACTTTTAGTTACATCTTTACATACAGCATCAACTGGTTTTGTTGACTTATCAATTATAGCTTTAGCATCTTTAGTATCTGTAGATGTTACATAACTTACGTTTTTCTTAGCATCAACTCTTGTAAGTGAAGTTCCTTTTTTAACACACTTTTCACCAACTAAAGTATATCCATTAGGACAAGTAAATGAGTCAAACTTTTCTTCACAAACATTTTTAGAAAATTCATATTCATAAAGTTTACCCTTAGCTGTTGTTACTTTAGTAGGAATAGTAGTTGTTTTCTTTAAAGTTGTCTTATAAGTTTTTCTACCCTCTGTATTTCTTACAGTTGTAGTTTCTAAAGCTTTACAAGTATCACTACATATATCATAACATCCAAAATGTTCTATTACATAGTCTTGTCTATCAGTACAAGATAATTGTACCTTTATTACATACTCATTTTCTGTCTTTGTAATCTTAACGTAAGAATCTTCTGCACTACAAGTATTACCTTTTGAATCAATTAATGGTAGTATTAAATGCTCATCTATCATTTGTTTTAATGTCATTTGTTTATAATCATTAATGTTTTTAGGTAAACGTTCAGTAGTATAATACGTTTTAGCTACTTCTTTCATTCTATCTACGTTATCTAAAAAGATTTGACTATTTAATGGTTTTAAATCTGGCATTGGAAATAACCATATAAGTAATATTATAAAAACTATTATTAAAATTAATCTGATTAATAAATCTTTTATTGTAAATCCTCTAGTTTCTTCCATCAAAAATTCCCCCTCTTCAATGAATGCCCTATATACTAGCACAAAAGTATGAAATTGTCAATATATTTGATACTACATACTTCTACTTTGAACATTTTCTTTAATTACATTACTTCTTTTAATAGTTTTAGTTTTAACAAATTCATTAACTAAATAGTTTATGTTTTTAATTATCTTATCTAAATTTTCATTTCCTATATAATTAGCATATGCTGAAATAATCATAGACTTTAGCATTTCAGCCTCACCTAAAACACGGCTAGTTGCATCATCGTCATCATCTTGAAGTGCTATATTAAATCTGTAAGATAATACATCAATCTTTTTCATAATATTTTTCATAGCAACTTTTGAAATAAATTGTTTTTTTACTATTAATATCTTATTAACATTATTACTTTTATTTTTACCACGTAGTTTGTATCCACTTATATTAGTAGGATTAAAAATAGTTACAGCATTCGTCTTTTCTTCTCTTTGAAGTTTATACTTTCCTGTCTTTTTAATCTCCTTAATCTCTACTACTTTTATATTCTTAATATCATCTAAATCGATTTCTCTTTTATTTTTTCCTATGCTCATTTTAGTTAATTTAACCCTCTTATTTAATAAATCTGGTCTTTTTTCTTCCGTAATCTTTAATTGTTTGTTATATCTCCACTCATCTATTTTCTTATGATCACCAGATAATAATACATCAGGAACTTCCATACCCTTATAATTCCTTGGCTTAGTATAAGTTGGATAGTCTAATAAATTATTATTAAACGAATCATTTAAATGAGAGTTTTCATCTATAACACCTGGAACTAACCTAACTACAGCATCCGTAACAACCATTGCAGCTAATTCTCCACCAGTTAATACATAATCTCCAATAGATAGTTCCTCATCACAAATCGTCTTTATTCTTTCATCAAAACCTTCATAGTGTCCACATATGAATATTAAATTTTCCTCTTTTGATAATTCATAAGCCTTTTCTTGAGTAAACTTAGTTCCTTGTGGTGATAATAAGATTACTTTAGAATTTTCCTTTTTTATATCATTTACCGCATCAAAAATAGGTTGACACATTAAAACCATTCCAGAACCACCACCATAAGGAGTATCATCTACCTTATTGTGCTTATTATTAGAATAATCCCTAAAATTGCATAAATCTATAGAAACCTTTTTCTCTTCTATTGCTCTTTTAATAATTGACTCTGATTTAAATCCATCAAACATCTTAGGAAATAGTGTAAGAATATTTATTTTCATAGTAACAGCCTCTTTCTTACCTTAAAAAAGATATATAACTTAATTATAGCATAAATTATTTATTTATTTTCTTTGTTTTTGAAGTTATATCAGCATCTTTATAGTATGATGCATAATACATATCTAAAACAGCTAATTTTTCAGCTAAATCAGGTACATCTTCCATGCACAATCTATTTCTTACTTCTGATAATATTAAAATTGCATCTTCTCTACTTAAAGAAGGAAATAACTTATAGTCAATTTTATCATAACTATTTCTCTTAATGTGTCTTAATAGTTTAGATACTTCTTTATTAAATACACTATTCTTACTTTCTATACTATTCGAAATAGAATTGTTATATTCATTTATCATATCTTTTATTTTGCTTGAAACATCTTCTCTTTTATTTTCATTTTCATCAAATACCATATAATAATGATCTTTTAATACTCTATAAAATACATCTTCAGATTTTAAGTTTATCTTTTTACCAGCACTTATACTCTTTAAAATAGCATTAAAGTCTTCATACATGTATTTTGTCATACCAATTGTTTCAATAAGATTTTTCTTTCTTGAAGATAGTACATTTAAAGCAGCATTTATAAAGTTAACAGATGCTTCTTTTACCTTTGGTCTATAAAAAACCGAACTACATGCATTATAGCAATCTTCTAGAACATCAACTAAATCCATACTACTTTCTACAGAATTAACCCTTTTTAATTTAGATAATTCTTGATAACTAAGCAATAAAGTAACATCGTAGCTCTTATCTAAAGTTGGATAATCAAAACATTTAGCTAGTTTTTCCTTTTTCTTTTCATCAAATAACATCATTCCAACTTTTTCTGTATTTGCTTTAAGTAAAACAGTAGAGTTTTCACCCTTTTTCTCATTCATAAACATACTAAAAATATTACTATATTCTTTTGATTCTTTTAATTTTTCTTTAGTTATTTCTAAAAAACCAGATATAATTTTCTTTAAATCATTTAAATCTTCTATATTTAACGTTGATTTACTCTCTTCCATAAAAATTTCCCCCTTGACGTATATAAATATCAATTCTAAGTTTCAGGTAACAATACCAAAAACTTGGTAATAGTACTCGATAACGACAGTTATATTAGCAAAAAAAAATATAAAAGTCAATCAAATAGCCCTTTTATATTATATATATTAACCTGCTTTGCATCTTTGTTTATATCTTTAATAAAATCTTTAACATATGGAATCATAATGTCATTTGTAAGTACTAGTATCTCACTAGCTTTGTTATCTATAACATCATCTACTGTTCCAATTATCTTATTATCACATAAAACACTATACCCGATTAAATCAGTTGCTAGTACTTCATTATTATCAAGTACTAAATCATCTTTATTTATATAAACTAATGAACCCTTTAAATACTCTATTAAATTAATATCATAGTTATCTTTAAATACTACCATATCAAAGTTCTTATGTACCCTATAGTTTTCAATTTCATATTCTTTTTTATTTTTTCCTATATATAATTTAAAACCCTTATAAAATACTTTACCTTTATGTCTGAAATTAGAAAGTATTCTAACTTCACCTTTTATTCCATGAGTATTAACTAATTTACCAATACACAAATAATTCACTATTTACCACTTCCTATTTCATACATTATAATTGATGCTGCAACCGCTACATTAAGACTTTCACAGTCATCTTTCATATCTATATATATATTATTATGTATAATTTCTTTAATTTCATTTGATATACCAGTACCTTCACTTCCCATAATAACCGCTATCTTACCTTTTTTATCAATGTCCTTTATATTTATACCTTTAACAACATTAGTACCATATACCATATATCCTTCTTTAATAATACTTGGAATAAATTCTTCTAAATCTCTTGTAATTACATTCATTTTAAATAACATTCCTTGTGTTGCTCTTATTACTTTTTCGTTATATTTATTAACAGAAGTTTTACTTAGTATAACCGAGTTAATTCCAAAAGCATTTGCACTTCTTATTATTGTACCTAAATTGCCCGGATCTTGTACGTTATCTAATATTATTAGTTTATCACCTAATACTTCATTTTCTTTTTTATACTTACATATTCCAATAACATTTGTTTTAGAAGGTAAATTACTTATACCTTCCATAACATCACTACTTATTAAATTATTAGTAACTCCATAAGAAGAATCATTTGTACTAAATGTTTCAATAAGTATATTAGCTAAAAGAGCTTCTTTTACTAAATGTTCACCTTCAACTACAAACTTTTTTTCTTCATTCATATATTTATTATTTCTTAATTTTCTTATATATTTAATCTTATTATTATCTTTTGACGTAATTATCATAACTAATAGTTCAATTCCTTTCTTACTTCTTTATATAGTGGACAATATTTTTCTACCGTATTCCAAAATGCTTTACTATGATTAAAATGAACAAAGTGAGATAATTCATGAACACACACATAGTTTAAATATTTATGATCTTTTTTTATTAATTCTAAATTAAGTGTTATAGAATTATCTTTTCTAGAGCAAACTCCCCATCTTGTTTTCATACTTCTTACTTTAAGAATTGGATACGGGATTTTTTCATCAAATGCATAATAAGCTTCATCTAAATAAATTCTAAATAATTCTTTAGCTTTATCTTTATACCATTTATCTAGCATCTTTTTATCTCTTATAATCAAAACATTATTATTATAACAAGCCTTTGTTACATTTTGATATATAATATCTATTTTTTTGCCTAAAAGACAGTTTTCTTCTAAATCATTTTTAGCATTTTTCTTATTTTGTCTTTCTATCATCTTATCTATTTGTAATTTATTTTCTTCTATAGTTTTTTCTATCATTTTATTAGTATAAAAATATGGACAAGTTATTTTTACACTAAGGTCATCATTTATTCTTATATAAAGATTTTTATTATGTTTTCTTTCAACTATAATATTATAACTTTCAAAGTCCATAAGCAACCACCGTCTTTAATTGTATCACAAAAAGAAAAAAGATAAAATTGCAATTTATCTTTTTTAAAACAAGCTAAGCTGACTTGATTCAGGCATATCATCAAAAATATTCATCATTTTCATTCTATCTATTAATGTTGATGAAACTTTTCCTCTTGCCTGAACATCTTCAATACTAATAAATTCTCCCTTTTGTCTTTCTTCTACTATCTTTTTAGCAACTGTATCACCTAATCCATCTATTGATGCAAAAGGAGGATATATTGATTTATCATCTTTAACACCCCAAACAGTAGCTTCTGATTTATATAAATCAATTGGTAAAAATTTTATTCCTCTTGCTGTAGCTTCTAAGCATACTTTTAAACTTTCAAGTTGCCCTACTTCTTTATTACTAGCATCAAAACCTTTATTTTGAATTTCAATTATTTTATTTTTTATTGCATCATAACCTTTTATCATTACATCAACATCAACATCTGTAGCTTTAGATGTTAACCAAGATGCATAAAAGTATACTGGCATATGTACTTTGTACCATGCTATTCTAAATGCTGATATAACGTATGCTGCAGCATGTGCTTTTGGAAACATGTACTTAATCTTACCACATGAATCAATAAACCAATCTGGTATATTAGCATCAATCATGGTTTGTTTATGTTCTTTCCATGTTTCTGGATCTTTAGATGCTTTTCCTTTACGAACAAATTCCATTATTTTAAATGCTTTTATTGGTTTTACACCATGATACATAAGATAAACCATTATATCGTCACGACACCCTATAACATCTTTAAATGGTACTATGTTATTTTTAATTAATTCTTGTGCATTACCAAGCCATACGTCTGTACCATGTGATAAACCAGATATTTTAATTAATTCAGCAAACGTTGTTGGTTTTGTTTCTGCAACCATTCCAATGGTAAAGTTCGTGCCAAATTCAGGTATACCAAGTGTTCCTGTTTTATTCATTATTTGATCAGTTGTTACACCAAGTGCTTTTGTTGATGTAAATATACTCATAGTATCTTTATCATCAAGTGGAACCTTAGTAATATCAGTATGTGTTAAGTCTTGTATCATTCTAAGCTGTGTTGGATCAGAGTGACCAAGTATATCTAGTTTAAGAACACACTCTTCAATAGAATGATAATCAAAGTGTGTTGTTCTCCAAGCACTATTTGGATCTTCTGCTGGAAATTGAAATGGTGTAAAATCAAATACTTCTTTGTAATCTGGAATAACAACAATACCGCCAGGATGCTGACCAGTAGTTCTTTTAACTCCAGTACAACCAAGTGCTAATCTTTCTATTTCTGCAGGTTTTTTGTTTAATTCTTTAGTTTCTAAATAACCCTTTACAAAACCGTATGCGGTTTTTTCAGCTACAGTACCAATAGTACCCGCTCTATATACGTTATCAGCACCAAATAATACCTTTGTATAAGCATGTGCTGAAGCTTGGTTTAAATCACTAAAGTTAAGGTCAATATCAGGAACCTTATCCGCATTAAATCCTAGGAACGTTGCAAATGGCATATCTTGTCCATCTTTATACAAACTCTCTCCACAACAAGGACATTTCTTATCTGGTAAGTCAAATCCAGTTGAGTATTGTTTACCTAAAGGTGTTCCATCTTCAAAATCAAATATACTATGTTGACACTTCAAACATCTATAATGCGCTGGTAATGGATTAACCTCTGTTATACCCATCATTGTAGCAACAAACGAAGAACCAACAGAACCACGTGATCCTACTAAATAACCATCATCATTAGAGTGTTTAACTAGTCTTTGTGCTATTAAATATATTGGATCAAATCCAGCTCCTATTACACCACCTAGTTCTTTTTTTATTCTTTTATTTAAAGTATCATCATTTAATTCATCTTCACTATTCCAAGTCTTAGTAAGGTATTCTTTTAATAATTCTTTTACTGAGTCAAAACCATTTACTATTGTAGTATGTAGCATATCAAACGTTTCATTTACTAAACTTTCTTCATCTATATTTGGATTATTTTCTTTTATTTTATAATTACAAGCAGTATAAACAATATTACCATATAACTCTATTGCAATTCTTTCTTCAATATTGTGTGGTAATGGATTACCATACCAAGATGCTGCTCTATCATATACTAAATCTGTTACAACACGAGGACAATCAAGATAAAATTTACCATCATCACTTTTTATTCTAGGTGAAAAAGGAACTCCACCAGTATCAACAATTACTTCTAATTCATCTGTCATATCAAGAATTTTATTAGTGTTAGTAACAACTATTTCATAAGCTAATTCATCACCTAAAAAGGCAAAGTCATTTAACATTTCTTTTGTAGTTCTAAAATGCTGAGATGGAATTTCCTTTATATCATTTTTAGCTAAAGGATGTCTACCTCCACCTGGTACTTTTTGATTAACAATTATTTCTCTATATACCTTATCTTCTCTTTTAAAATGATGTACATCACCAGTTGCAACAATTATCTTTCCAGCACTTTTAGTCATATTTATAATTTTTCTAATATGATTTAATAATTCTTCTTCATCAGAAAAGTCTCCTAATTGTAATAGATGATTATATACTTCAGGAGGTTGTACTTCAACATAATCATAGAAATTAATTATATTAGTTAATTCTTCCCCTTCTTTACTTCTTGCTAAGGTAAAGACTTCAGATTCATAGCATCCACTACCTATTAATAAACCTTCTCTTAATTCTTCTAGCTTACTTCTTAGTATTCTAGGTGTTTTATATAAATAAACCGTATTAGCAAGTGATATTATCTTAAATAAGTTTTTTAGACCTTTTTCATTAATAGCAATAGCATTAAAATGGTATGTTCTTCCAAATTTATGTATTTCATCTTTTGGTACTAATTTATTTAAATCTGATATTTTTTCAAAATTTTGTGATATTAATTTTTGAATCATTTTATGGAACACTAAACCAGTACCTTTAGCATCATAATCTGCTCTATGGTGAGCATCTTCCTCCCAAGGTATATTATATCTCTTAACAAGTGCTGATAAACTATGTCTTGCATAACCTTGGTCTAAAGTTCTAGATAATTCTAATGTATCTATTACCGTATTAGTAAATTCACCTAAATTATACTTTTTCATTGCCATTGTAATAAATGATATATCAAATTTAGCATTATGCGCTACCATAGGAAGATTACCAGTCCAATTAAGAAATGCTTTTGTTACAGTTTCTTCATCATCTTGTCCACTTACCATTTCGTCAGTTATACAAGTTAGTTCTGTTATTCTATCTGGTATATGTCTTTTAGGATCAATTAATTTATCAAAACTATCTATTATTTCACCATTTTTTATCTTAACCGCACCTATTTCAATCATTTGATCTTCTCCACCAGCATTAAACCCAGTAGTTTCTGTATCAAATACAACATAACAAGTATCTTCTAAAGGTAAATTGCTAGGTCTTACAACTATATTAATGGTATCATCAACTAAAGTAAGCTCTGTTCCATATAATCCCTTAAAATGTTTTTTAGGATCTTCTATAGACTTATTATGAGCCTTTATAAGACCATATGCAATTGGAAAAGCTTGACATCCATTATGATCCGTTATAGCTACACCACGATATCCCATGTTAATAGCATTTGTAACAAGTTCACAAGTATGTTTTCCTAAATCAACTTTAGTTATACCGTCCATCTGACTCATCATAGTATGAGCATGAAGCTCTACTCTTTTTTCTTCTGCATCATCCTCTACAATCACATCTTTAGATGGTATTTTAATAACGTTTCTTATATTTAAAACTAAATCTTTAGCATATACATCCTGCTTTACATATCCATTAATTCTAAACCATCCTGATTTCATTTTTTTAGATAAATTCTTAAAATCATCTTTATCTTTAGTAAAAAACTTAGCATATATACTATCTGTATTATCACTTATTTTAAAAGTAAGTATCTTAAATGCACTCTTGCTAGACTCAAACTCTTCAACACCAAAAACGTAAGCTTCAACGGTAATATTACCTTCTTCTGTTATAATATCTTTAATTAAAGTAATATCTCCTTTAGGTTCTTCACCATATATTATAGGACTTTCTTTTTCTTTTACTATTTCTTTAGTATCATTTTTTATTTCATTTTCTAATTCCTTTTGAATATCAATACTATTTTCTTTATTAATGATAATTTTAATGTCAACATCAGTAAAACCTAATTTCTTATAGTAATTTATAATACTATCTTTGTGATTATTAAATATATTTTCTTCTGCTATATTATCAAGTTCAATTATAATTTCATTTTCATTTATACTTATCTTTTTTTCTTTAAATAGCTCTTTCATAGGCCTAGTAAGTGAACTATTATCAATTGCATTAAAATAATAATCTGATAACTTTTTATAATCTAAGTTTTCAATTATAAATTCTATTTTCATAGTATTCATATCTGGAAATGCAGTCTTTAAATTATTATTCATAAAACTTATTACATTATCCGGAATTATATTTTTAATAAGAAGTACAAAAACACCATTTTTCCTTGAGACATCTAACTTTAATTTTAATATTTTTCCATCTTTAAAATAATCATAATCATCTTTATTAAGTTGTAATTTTTCTAATAATAATTTAAGTTTATCTTGCATAATATCACCTACTTCAAACATCATATATTATAACATTTATATTATTTGGTGCAAACTATTTTAAAAGAAAAAATGTTAGAAATAAATTCTAACATCCATTATTATCATCTATAGAACAAGTATTTTTATATACTTCGTTTACTATATCATCATATATTTCTTTAAGTTCTTCTTGTTGTTTTTTAGTTAATAAATCGTATGGTGTTTGATCATTATCAAGAGTAACAGTATCAACATGATATCCTACTATCTTTCCTTCTTTTACACCTACTACTAATGGAACATATAATCTTTTTTCTCCTGTTTTATAAGTTACACCATTATCTACTAATTCATAATCATCTAAAACTTCATCTAATAAAGATAATATTTCATAGTACCCTTTACCAGGTTCTTTTGTCTTTTCTAAACTACCATTTTTAACTTCATATGAATCCCTTAAATTTAAAACATCTAAATAAAGTATTTTATCAACGTTTAAATAATTCAACACATTAACAGAATTACGACACCATGGACACTGTGGAAATCCAAAATATATTATACCAGTACCATTTTTTAAGGTTTCTATTATTTCATTAGTATTTGAATATACAAATTTATTATTATCATCTAATGTAACTTTAGGATATTTATATCCATTTCCAGCTTCTTTGTTATTGTATTTTTCATATTCCTTTTTAAATTTAATTGCATCAGTACTTACGTTTTCTTTATCTTTTTTCGAACCAAAATACAAAGCTAATCCTAGAACTAATAGTGTTATAACAACTAACACACTAAATATAAATATATTATTATTTTTCTTTTTCATTGTTACCTCCAAATCATAAAGTAATTATATCAAAAATTAAATAACTAAATCAATTTTTTTGTTTCCTTTTTAAATAAAAGATTAAAGAAATCCACCCTAGTAAAATAATCATAAAATTAATCAAACAATCTATATAATTTCTACTATCAGGCTTTGATGTAAAAGCAACTGATAAAAAACTAATTAGTATTATATAAACTCTGTTTAAAGCATTTATCTTTAAATTAAAACGTTTAAGTATACTATTTATTTTAGGAAATGATATAAAAGATATGGACAAAAGCATTATTCCTATTGATATATAATATGGCAATTCATACGTAAATGAATATATACCAACAGTAAGACAAAAAAGAAACAAAGCCCTAAGTAATATTACTTTAGTCCTATCTATTATTTTATTAATTATCTTTTTAGTATTTATTTTCATATTATTTTAAAATTACGCCTTTTATTTTTTTATCTAGCTTACTAACAAATACTTCAGCATTAGATTTCGAACCTACTTCACCATAATGAACAGGAACTGCTATTTTTGGTTTTATATTATTTACAGCGTCTGCTGCTTCTACATCAGTCATCGTATAAGTTCCACCTACTGGTATAAATATAACGTCACAAGATACTTTGCCTAATTCTTCTGTTACATCACTATCTCCAACAGTATAATAGTAAGTACCATCAATATCAACATTGTACCCTACCCAATTGTATGATTTTTTATGGTAACTTTTATTCGTGTTATATGCTGCCACTGTATCAAATGATAAGCTACCAATTTTATAATTATTATTTGGATATACAACAAGTATATTTTCTTCTTTTACTCCTAATTCTTGAACTTTTTCTTTTATGTCACTAGTAATTATAAACTTAGTATTATCATTTTTTATCTTTACGATATCATTAGTAGAAAAATGATCATAATGAGAATGTGTTATAAATATATAATCAGCATCATTATTACTATTTTCTATTTTATATGGATCAAAATAAATTACTTTGTTATTTTTTTCTATTCTTATAGATGATTGATAATTAAGTGTTACTCCATCCATTATATTTTCATCTTCTTTCTTTGTTTCTTTAGTGGTTGTTCTTTTAATAGTTGTTGTAGTTTTATCACTAGTATCCTTCATTATGATACTTTCGTTATAGCAAGATACCAATGCCGCTACTACAAATAAAGCCGCAAATGATATAACAACAGTTTTCTTATCCATAATTATTTTTCCTTACTATTTTTGTATCTATTTTTACATACTTCTATTAATTTTAAAGCATCTTTTTTATCGTGGTACTTACCTACTTTAACAACTATCTTCTGTAAAGTTTTATAATTTTCAAAAAAGTTTTTAATTTCTTCTAATATAAATGGTGATAAATCATTCAAATTATTAACTTCATTATACCTTGGATCTACATCAACCACTGATATTAGTTTATAGTCTTCGTATCCATTATCTATAGCTTCTAGATAACCAATTACTCTAGCTGGAACTATACATCCTGGATAAGTTGGTTCTGTTCCTATAACTAAAATATCAAGTGGATCACCATCAAGTGCCAAAGTATCTTCTAAATATCCATATTCTGCAGGATAGGCCATTGCTGAATATAAAACTCTATCTAACCTTATTCTTTCTCTTTCATGATCTACTTCGTATTTATTTCTTGATCTAAAAGGAATTTCTATTATTGCTTCTACTACATCATTTTTCATTTTAAATATCTCCTTACTCATCATATTATAACATACATTAAATGCGTTTAACTTATAAAATTAAAAAATGAGATTTAAAATCCCATTTTTTGTAGCTACTATATTTTTGTTAATTTTGTGATATTCTATATATTATTCTTGCGTCTGACATTGTTATATTCTTATTGCCATCCATATCGCAATATTTTTCTATTCTAGCTTTTTGCTCATTTGTAACTTTTTGTTTTGAAGCATATTTAGCAACTAATATTGCATCTTCTTTTGTTACTCTTCCATCTCCAGTTGCATCACCAGTATCATTTCTAATAAGTAATGATAAGACTCTAGCATCTTTCATTTCAACTTTACCGTTAAGATCAACATCAGCTGCAACTTGTTGTTCTTTTGATAATGTACCAATTTTAGCAACAGAATTTACAATTTTTGTAACATCATCAAATGTGATTTTCCCATCACCATCTACATCACCTAAATGACCTTCTGGAACTTTATATAATATTTGTGCATCTGCTGTCGTTACTTTTCCGTCACCATTCATGTCACAATATTTTTCTATTTTATTTTTTTGTTCATTTGTAACTTTTTGTCTTGAAGCATAACTAAGGACTAATTTTGCATCTGCTGTGGTTACTTTTCCATCGCCATCTACATCACATAAATTCTCTTTTGTGGCTCTAAGCAATATTTGTGCGTCCGTTGCCGTTACCCTTTTATTGCCATCCATATCGCAATATTTTTCTATTCTAGCTTTTTGCTCATTTGTAACTTTTTGTTTTGAAGCATACTTAAGAACTAATCTTGCATCTTCTTCTGTTACTTTTCCATCACCATTTGCATCACCTTTACGTGTTTCTGTACCATAAACTTTTATTAATGCTAATCGTGCATCTGTTGCTGTGATTTTTCTATCACCATTCATGTCTGCTGCCTTTTTCTGAGCTTCATTAGGTGTATCTAACCTAGCGGCATATCTAAGAATTTGTCTTGCATCATTATCAGTTGTCTTCTTATTATTATCTACATCACCTACAACTTTACCAAAGTTACCCTTTCTTAATATTTCTTTGGCATCAACAAAAGTTATTTTTCCATCTTTGTTTGTATCACCGTATTTAATTTCTTTCTTGCTAAGTGTTCTTATTTTGGCAATGTGCCTAAGTGCTAAGTCTAAATCCTTGTAATTTACGGTTCCACTACCATCTATATCGCCGGTATTATTACCCATAGCTTTACCCTGTAAATTATTAGTAGCTACGTTTTTTACTGCTAAAGTTATTGCAAATATAGCCACTAATGATAATGAAACTGCACTTGCAACAAATTTTCTTCTTTTACTTCTTATTTCATTGGAAGGTCTTCCAACTTTGTTTTCGAATAATTCCATGTCTTCCTCCTTTATTCTATATTTTTATTATAATAGCGAATTGTGATAATCTCAAGTAAATTCGGTAAAAGTTTGTCATAATTTACCAACAAATGTAAACAAAAAAATGGATAACAAGTCACATTATCCATTTTATTATTACTTACAGTTAAAGAATTTATTTCTTTGATAAAAACATTTTGAAGTATTTTTGAAGATTATAGTACAACCATTTCTACTAAAATATCTATAAGAATCTTTTTTGTTTCCATCAGGTAAATACAAAGTAGTCTAATAACAGCCAGGATTATATGTATCAGCTGATGTTGTCTGATTACATTTTTCATCTGTTGAAGTAGACCTTACGATTGTACAAGCATATATATTTTTTCCTGTATTACCATATCCACATTGAAAAGTATTTTTGTGAACCAAAATATTTCTAGACATCTTTTCACCTTCAAACTTAGAAGTCTTAGAATTATATTTTACACTATATAACATTTCATTTTTATCATAACTATAATGCTAATCATTGCTACTAAAACTAAAGATGTAATAATTAAAGCAAATTTTCTATCTTATTTTTCATCTTTTTGATGGTCTTCAGACTTTATTTTTAAATAAATTCATATAACTTTCCTGTTTATCTTACCCGTATATTATAACAAAGTGATTACAAACTCAGTATTTAAGAACTAAATAACAAAATAATTTCTATATTTAGGTTGCAAAAAAATAGTTCTTAGCTAGAACTATCATTATTATTTATTTTATTAAACGTAAGTACTTTTTTTATTTTTTCTTCCATTTTTTCTTCACTATCTACATAAACCAAAGGACCAGATGCATTATTAATATTACCTCCGCCATTGTTTAAAATATACATTATGTTATTTACTGCAATATCATTTTTACCTCTTGCACAAACTTTATATCCACCATCTTTTGTTTTTCCCGCAATAAGTACAGCATCACACTTATAATTAAGTGCATAATCAGCAGCTTTAGCTATCTCAGTTTCAGTATACACTCCATCACCTAAAACCGAAACCATAAACCTTAAATCCAGTAGTTTTAAATTATCAACTAATGTATGAACCTTTCTATCACTTTCAAAATCAAGTGCAAAAAAGTCTTCAACCATATTTTGATCTGCTCCTTTATTTATCAAACCTTTTACGGCATCTAGTGTACTTACATATTTATTCTTATTAAGTTTATTAGTATCAAGATAAATGCCTGCTAGAAGATATGTATACAAAATTTGATTTGTAGAATTAATTTTATATAAATTTAAAAGATAATACATTATTTCACTACAGCTAGATGTATTATTAATGACTAACTTTTTATTAGTTTTAATGGTATTTTCATCAATTGTATGGTGATCTATTATTATAATGTTCTTAAATTTTTTATATTTTCCTTCTAAAGAAGTTAAATAATCTTTATTAACATCAACCGTTATTAGTAAATCATTATCAGTTCTATTATTTTCATAATGGTCAGTTGTTATAACAATAAAAGTTTCTTTTATTCTATCAATCATTTGTAATACTTCATCTGATAAATCTTCTTCTTTATCATCTATTATTATATAAGATGCTTTTTTATGTTTTTTACAAACCACTGCTGCCGCTAAAAGTGATGCAACGGCATCATAATCTAATTTTTTATGTGATGTTATAAAAACTTGGTTTGCATCATTTATATTACTACTTAAAATCTTTTTAAATTCACTAACTTGTTGTTTTACACTACTACCTTGCTTGGAATTTTCCATTTCATTCACCTGTAAAACTTATAATAACACATTAATAAATAAAGTCAATAAAGAAAAAAGTCTAAATATTGACTATTTAGACAGGATCTATTAAACTTAGCGAAACCTTTTCTTTTTCTTTATCTATATCAATTACATAACAATCAATTATATCTCCTACACTCAAAATATCTGATGGATGCTTTATATAATCTTTAGATATTTTTGATATATGAATAAGTCCATCATTATGAAGTCCTATGTCTATAAACACACCAAAATCAATAACATTTCTAACAGTACCTTGCAACTTCATTCCAATTTTTAAATCATCAATAGATAATACATCACTTTTTAATATAGGCTGTGCATATTCATCTCTAGGATCTCTATTAGGTTTTTTTAAACTACTTATTACATCTTCTAACGTATAGCAATCCGTACCTAATTTACTAGCATATTTTTCAACATTAATGTTATTTAACTTACTTATTAATGCATCACTTGCAATATCTTTAATATCAAACCTTAGTTCCTTTAATAAATTTAATGCAACATCATAACTTTCTGGATGTATACTAGTTTCATCTAGTATGTTTTTACCTTCCGTTATCCTTAAAAAACCAATCGCTTGTTCATATACTTTATCACTTAATAATTTCTTTTTCTTTATCTCTTCTCTAGAATTAATTTTACCATGTTCTTTTCTATAAGATATTATTTTATCAATATTATTTTTCTTAATACCAGAAACATACTTTAATAAAGACTGAGATGCTGTATTAACATTTACTCCAACACTATTAACGGCTTTTTGTACAACAAAGTCTAAGCTTTCAGATAATTTTTTACCTGCTACATCATGCTGATATAGTCCTACACCAATACCTTCTGGTGGTACTTTAACAAGTTCTGATAGTGGATCTTGAAGTCTTCTTCCAATTGATACGGCACTTCTTTTTTCAACAGCTAAATCTGGAAATTCTTCTATCGCTATTTTTGATGCACTATATATTGATGCACCAGCTTCCGACACAATTACATACTTACAAGAAAGATTATATTCTTTAATTAAATCAGCACAAAATTTCTCTGATTCACGAGATGCAGTACCATTACCAATAGCGATTAAATCAACATTATATTTTTTTATTAATTCTAAAACTTTTAATTTACAAGAATTTAATGAATCATCACTAATATTTTTTAAGAAAGGTTTCACAACACATGAATCCATATAATTACCAGTTTTATCAATAACGGCTAACTTACATCCATTAATAAATCCAGGATCAAATGCAAGTACTACTTTTTCTTTCATAGGAGGTGTTAACAATAATGCTTCTAAATTCTTACTAAAGTTTTCAATCGCACTATCTACTCCTTTTTCTGTTAAATCACTTCTTATTTCTCTTTGTACAGAAGGATAAATAAGTCTCTTATAACTATCTTCTATAGCTTCTTTTATGTACTTAACACAAAAACTTTTTTCATCTTTTATGTTTTTATTTTGTAAGTATTCTATTATTCTTTCACTATCAATTTCTATTTTAACGTTTATAACGTTTTCTTTTTCTGCCCTATTTATTGCAAGAATTCTATGTGGTTTTATTTTATTTACTGCCTCACTATAGTCATAATACATTTCATAAATCTTATTTTCATCTTTAGCATCTTTTTTTACCTTTGACGTTAATATTCCAAACCTATACATATTATTTCTTATGTTCTTTCTGTAACTTGCATTATCGCTTATCCACTCTGCTATTATATATTTAGCACCTTCTGTAGCAGAATCTGCATCTTTAACATTTTCATTAATAAATTTTTCTGTTAACTTACTTACATCACCATTTAATGGACAAGACATAATTATTTTAGCGAGCGGCTCAAGTCCGTTCTTTATTGCATCTGTCGCTTTTGTTTTCTTTTTTTCCTTATATGGTCTATATAAGTCTTCTACTTCAACTAATTTAGTAGAATCCATTATTTGTTTTTTTAATTCATCTGTTAATAGTCCTTTTTCATCAATTAACCGTATAACATCTTCTTTTCTTTTAAGTAAATTAACCTGATACTCATATGCATCTTCAATAACTTTTATTTGTTCTTCTGTAAGACCACCTGTTTTTTCTTTTCTATATCTAGCAATAAATGGTATTGTATTTCCTTCACTTAACATAGAAAGAGTTACATTAACTTGATTTTCAGTTATATTTAAATTTAAGGCTATTTCCTTAATAATATTTTCGTTCATTTTATCCTCCATTTAATCAAAATAAAAACACTAGCAATTGCTAATGATAAAATTTAGAATTTTTTTCTTTTTATAAATATTTTTACTACAAAGAATAAAAATATTGCCATTATAACTACATATACCCAAATAAGTACAGTATTAAATATTCCAGATGTATATTTATTTACAACTGCAGGTATTGATGCTGGGATATAAGTTTTTATAAAAGCTCTTATCTCTTTAATTGGTACATATCCATTTATTAAATTAAGTATTCTAAATAATATATCTATCATTCCAAATCCAAACATATAAGTCTGAAATCTTTTTGAATATATTATTACAAATACTAAAAGTACTACTAGCACAACTAAATCTAAATACATTATAACCTCCATATGATATAAAAATAATAACATATTTTAACGTAATATACAATCGATTAAGGACAAAAAAAGAACTCTTATATAATAAGAGTTTTGTTGCATAAATGGTGGACCGTTAGGGATTCGAACCCTAGACCCACTGATTAAGAGTCAGTTGCTCTACCAACTGAGCTAACGGTCCATGTAAATTACTTAATAAGTATAATACAAAATATTTAAATTGTAAATACTTTTATATGGTGGACGCTATAGGACTCGAACCTATGACCCCCTGCTTGTAAGGCAGGTGCTCTAACCAACTGAGCTAAGCATCCACTTGCATAAGTATTTTACTACAAGTTTTTTAAAATAGCAATTCTTTTTTTTAAAATGTGATTAAATTCGTATGAAATTTAATTTTATCCCACACTAGGTATTCTTACAATCCATTTTGTATAACATTTAGTTTCATTAGTTATTTTTCCAGATACTTTAAAACTTTTAGAACTTTTAAAATAAGTAACTTCTGATGATGAAGCACTATCGTCTTTAGTTAGTTCAGTTGTATATGCAGTAATTGGATTTCCATTTAAAGCTATACTAAGCCTTGCACATCCTTCCTCGGTGAAAAAAGAAAACCAACAAAATCCTAACAAAAAAAACATAATTAAAACATTGATTATTTTCATTCCAGCTTTAATCAAAAGAACAACAGCACCTATCACCAATATTAAAACAATCCACTTTGTTATTTCAGTCATCATAATCATCACTCCTATTATATTATAATTTTTATATAAAACTTTTATTCATCATAAAGTACGTACATCATAAGTGTAACTATTATTTAGTGAAAAATCAACATCATCAACGATTTTATTAACGTAACTTTCTAATTCTTTAACGTTACATGCTAAATATACCACGTTTATGTTTTCACTTTTTAATTTACCAAGTATTTCATCATCAACATAACAACCATTAAAAAACACAGCATTTACTTTAGCATTATCTCTTTTTAATCTATCAATCTGTTTTAGCAGTTTTTTTCCTATATTCTTATACTTAACAATCTCTAATAACCTATTATTTTTTACTGTATTTAAGTCATCTGCATCTATATAATTATTCTTATTTCCAATTATTTGTTCTGCAACTTTAACCTCACAATAATTATCTACTCCATTATTATCTCTAAAATATAAGTCAGCTTTCATTTGTTCTTTACCGCTTTCCATATAAATTGGAAACTCATTATAAACATTATAACCTAATCCACTATAATAATTTGTTGCAAGTAAATTACCATATATACCAAGTAAGTTTTTAGATAATTGTTTTTTACTATTCTTATTTTGATTACTTACTAATTTATCATAAAATAACATAACTAAATCTATATTCATCTTTCTTGCTAAATCAAAAACCGATGTAGATACTCCGCACTCTATCATAATATTTTTGACTTGTAAATATTTTTCTTTATTAATAGTAACCCGTTTCATACTACACCTCTATATTATTCTATCATATCATTCATTGTTAAAACAGAAACAAACTAAATATTTGGCATAAATTTACATTTTATTATATAAAGTTATCATATTATTTAAGTTTATATGCTATAATTAAGTGCATGAGGTGATAATATGGCAGAAAGCTTAGTACATACTTTTCTAGGATTATTTGATGGTTTAAAAAATATTCCATATGGAAAGGAATTAATAGTTTTTATAATTTCATTAATGCCAATATTAGAATTACGTGGTGGTTTAATAGCGGCAGCATTATTAGGATTAAATATAGTCCCTTCATTTATTATTTGCTTAATAGGTAATTTACTTCCGATACCATTTATTTTATGGCTCATTACTCCCATTTTTAACTGGCTTAAGAAAACTAAACATTTTAGTAAAATGGTAAATAAAATAGAAAAGAAAGCTTTAAGAAAGAAAGATAAAATAGAAAAAGCAGAGTTTTTTGGACTTTTATTCTTCGTTGGTGTTCCACTACCAGGAACTGGTGGATGGACTGGAAGTTTAATAGCAGCTTTAATTAATATGGATAAGAAAAAAGCACTTTTAGCGATTACTCTTGGTGTTATTTTAGCGGGTGTTATAGTTGGAAGTTTGTCTTTTGGACTATTAAAAGGAATTTTAGGATAAGGATGTGTTAATATGAATGATAAACAAGTAAAGGAAATAACTAGTCGTGATACTGATTTTGCACAGTGGTACACAGATGTTTGTAAAAAAGCTGATTTAGTTGATTATTCATCTGTTAAAGGAAGCATGATAATAAGACCATATGGCTATGCAATTTGGGAAAATATGCAAAGTATATTAGATAAAAAATTTAAAGAAACTGGACATTTAAATTTACAGATGCCTATGTTTATACCAGAGAGTTTACTTCAAGTTGAAAAAGATCATGTTAAAGGTTTTGCGCCAGAAGTTGCTTGGGTAACACATGGGGGTTCAAATAAATTAGAAGAAAGAATGTGCATTAGACCTACTTCAGAAACACTATTTTGTGAACATTTTAAAAAAATAATTAATTCATATAGAGACTTACCACTTTTATATAATCAGTGGTGTACAATAGTTAGATGGGAAAAAACAACAAGACCATTTTTAAGAACAAGGGAAATACTTTGGCAAGAAGGTCATACAATGCACTCTAGTGAAAAAGAGGCAATAGACGAAACACTTAGAATGCTTAAAGTTTATGAAGATTTCCAAAGAAATGTTTTAGCGGTTCCAGTATTTACTGGTAAAAAAACAGAAAAAGAAAAATTTGCGGGAGCTGAGGCTACTTATGCTATTGAGGCTATGATGTATGATGGGGTTGCACTTCAAACTGCTACATCACACTATTTCGGTCAAGGTTTTGCAAAAGCATTTGATATTAAGTTTTTAAATAAAGACAATAAATATGAAATTCCATATCAAACTTCTTGGGGATCAACAACTAGAATGATTGGTGAAATAATAATGGTTCATGGTGATGATAGAGGTTTAGTTCTTCCACCTAGAATTGCACCATATAAAGTAATTATAATACCTATTGGTGATGATGAAAAAGTTACAAATGCAGTTAATGAAATTAAAAATGATTTAAATGAATCATCAATTTCATATAAAATAGACGATTCCAAAAAATCTCCAGGATTTAAATTCGCAGAAGCAGAAGTTAAAGGATACCCTATTAGAATAGAAATTGGTAAAAGAGATTTGGAAAATGACATTGTAACAATAGTTAGACGTGACACTTTAGAAAAGCAACAAGTTACAGTTAATGAGGTCATAATAAAAGTTAATGAACTTTTAGTAAATATTCAAAATGATATGTATAAGAAAGCATTAGATAGAAGAAATAGTATGATATATAATGTAGATACATATGAAGAAATGAAAGAAATAGCTAAAAATAAAAACGGATTTATATATACAAATTGGTGTGGCAATGAAACTTGTGAATTAAAAATAAAAGATGAGCTTGGTTTAAAATCAAGATGTATGCCTTTTGATAATGCCGAACCCGATGGTGATAAAAAATGTATTTGCTGTGGTAATGATGCCAAAACAAAAATATATTGGGCTAAACAGTATTAACTTATGATTAAGTCATAAGTTTTTTTATTTTGGATATTATAATAATGGTGATAAATTATGTTAAACAAAGAATATGAACAAGCATATAATGCTTCATGTTTAAAAATAGCTAAAGCTTTAGAAAACGAATATAAAATATTAGTTACAGATGGAGAGTTAGGAAACTTTGAAATAAAAATTGAAGAAATTAATGGTGAAAAAGTAAATGATTATCTAAGTATTTGCTTTCAAAAACAAAATGGTGCGTTTACCGTTATAGCAAATAAAAATATTAGTGATGATATAAAACAAAAACTTCTTAAAGATATTTCTTTTGAACTTAAAATCAATCCAATTGCATCATATAACTTTAAGGATCTTAAAGACTATGCAGTTTATCATTTTGAATATTATATAGAAAATAAAATTATAGATAATCAAAAAATAATCAAAGATTTAGAAAGTATGGATGAAATAGAAAACGTAAATTATAGTCCAATTATAAGTCGTCATATAAATTTTTAGAAACTTAACCGTAGCAAGTTTTATAATTTGCTTCTTTTTATTGTAATTAAAAAACCTACAATATATAATTATAGGTCTATATTTTTTATTTACATTCTACTTATTGTTATATTTGAATAAAGCAGATGGTCTATGTCCACCACCAGTTTGTATCTTATCTGTCTTTTCTACTTTATTTGCAATTATTCTTCTAAATGCAGGATCAAGTAACTCTTTACCAAGTATTACTTCGTATACTTGCTGTAACTCCCCTAAAGTAAAATACTCTGGCATCATATTAAATACTATATCCGTATATTCTATTTTATTTTTTAATCTTTCAATACCACTTACTATAACTAGTGGGTGATCGAATGCTAATTTATCATTTTTAATTATATTAAAATCATATCTGTCAGTTGTTTTATCTCTTAGTTTTTTGCCAACCACAAACTTAATTTCCTCTATTCCATTATCTAATGTAACATTATATGATTTCTCATCTTCTAGCATAAGAACATTAAACCAAGATGCATTAGCACTAAGATTATCTCTTAATCTATTTTTATCTACTAAAGCCATATATGAAGTAGATATAACGCGCATTCTAGGATCTCTTTTTATATCACTAAAAGTATATAACTGTTCAATATAAATATCTTTTAAGTTAGTTTCTGCCCTTAATACTCTTTTAGCGGCTTCATCTAATGTTTCATCAATTCTAACAAAACCACCTGGTAAACACCATTTATCTTTAAACGGATAATTATCTCTTTTTACAAGTAAAATACTAAACTTTTTTTCTGATAACTTTCTATAATTTCCGGTATCCTCGTTTGATACACTCATAATTAGTATATCAGTTGTCATTGATAATTTTTCAAAAGCATTAGAATCATATTCTTTTAAGAACTCTTCTTCACTGCTATATACCTTACCATCCATTTTATCACTCCCTATAAAGAAATTATATCATAAACATTCATATTCTTTTATACTTAATATCATATTAATTACTTCATTTATAACTAACTTTTTATTTTCCATTCTACTCCCTTTAGTAGCCTCTACTTTAGAGTTATAATACCTATTATTATCTTTATCATATATAGAAATAAATACTATGTTATCTTCTCCGTAAGGATTATTTTTGTCCACTTTGTTTAACTTACCAGTAATTCCAACTCCTAAGTTACTGTTTGCAAACTTTGCTATATTATAACTCATTTCATTTGCTGTTTGAATACTATAAACAGAGTATTTATCTATTATATCCTTTGATACACCCATCTTGATTTTATATTCATTTGAATAAGTTACCGCACTAAACTTAATTATATCAGATGCACCTTCTATATTAGTAATAGCATTAGCTACTCCACCACCAGTGCAAGATTCCATCGTTGATATCGTTTTATTATTTTCTTTTAGTTTTTCCACCAAGTATTTTGCATCCATTTTCATTTATCCTTTCGTTAAATTTATTTAGTATGTCATTAAAGTAATCTGGTATATATTTTTTTATTTCTTCTTTAATTTCTTTAGGGATTCCATAAAATTGTTCTGAAATGGATCCTACCATACATGCTATTGTATCAGCATCCCCTCCTATGGAAATTGCCTTTCTAATTGAATCTTCAAAGTCATTAGATTCTAAAAATACATATATAGCTTGAGGAACAGATGAGATAGCTCTACTTGTAAATTCATAATTTTCTTGCAAATCTTTTAAGTCAAAATCAAGACTAAAATAATTATCTTCTATATATGATTTTATCTCTTCTTTAGAACTATTATTCTTAGCCATAAAAATAGCTACCGAAAGAGCTTCGGCACACAAAATAGCCTCTCTATTGTTATGTGTTGGAATGGTTGCTTCATAAACTTCTTTTTTCAGCTCTTCTACATCATCAATTAAGACTGGTAATGAGCTTATTCTCATAGCACAACCGTTTCCGTAACTACCATTTAATTCTTGGTTATAAAGCCAGTTTACAAAACCCTTACCAAACCTACTTCTACCATATAAGTCAAGACCTTTTTGTACTTCTCTTAAACCATATTCCCTCAAACATTCTGCGTAACTTTTTCCGTTTAAATAAGCATCCGCTACTGCAATGGTTAAAATACTATCATCTGTTACTGATGAGGATTTTGGAAACAAAGGAATACTCCTATTTAAAACCATTCTTCTTTCTTCTGCACTTACTTTACTTTTCTTTAGTTTTTCTAATACTTCTTTTACCTCATAAGTAGAGCCTGCACAATCACCTATTATTGCACCTAGCATAAAATCACCTTCTTTAATTACATATATAAGCCTTTTTCCTTTATATATTCTAACACAAAGTTATCTATATAACGATTATTTTTGCTTAGTTTATTATTTTTAATCATGTTTCTAATCATTGTAGAAGATACATCTAAAATAGGTAAATCATATACGATTTTATAATTTTCTATTTTATATTTTTTTACATAGCATTTAATATTTATATCGCCTCTGTTTATTATAATAAGTTCATGCTTTAATAAGTTCTTATAATCGTGCCATTTGTTAAAATTTACTATATTATCTGCTCCAATAATTAGTGAATAACAATTATTATCCATTGATAAGTCATCAAAGATTAAAGAAGTATACGTATAATTATTATGTTTTTGATCTATAATGATGTTTTTATTTTTATACATCTTAAGCATATTTATTCTGTCATTTGTACTTATTAGGTCGTTTTTATTCCAATAATTACCAGTTGGAATTATAAGAACCTTATCTACGTATTTATTTTCAATTAAATGATTAACTATTTTAATATGTCCTTTATGTACCGGATTAAAACTTCCTACGTATACTCCTATTTTCATAATTAGATGCTCCTTTTATATGTTGGAATGTTAAACTTATGCAAATTATTATTATGAAGTTTTTCTATCTTTTTTCTTGTTGTTTCATCAACTTTCTTTTTATCTTCCATATAATCTGCAATATCGCTATATTTAACTCCTATTTTATCCTCATCAGTTTGATTAGATAATCCATCACTTGGTGCTTTATAAAGCACTTTTTCTGGTACTTTTAAATACTTTCCAATTTTAATTACTTCTTCAACCGTAAAATCTGCAATTGGTGAAATATCGTGAACTGAATCCCCACCTTTAGTAAAGTATCCAACGTATAATTCACATTTATTTGAAGTGCCCGCAACTATATATGGTTTTCCTTTTATGCTTGTATAAAGTGCTGCTAAGTAATATAAAGTAGTCATTCTAAGTCTTGGTTTAGCATTTATATCACTGTTTTTAGTTTCATCACTATTAAATTTTCCTAATTTATCTGCTTCCTTTTTTAATGCATCAAAGGTACTTGTAATATCCATGTTAACTAGTTCAAATCCATAATAGTCGCTAATTAATTTTGCGTCAGACTTATCCTCTTCATTTGAATGGCAAGGCATTGTAACTCCTAATACATTTTCCTTTCCAAGTGCTTTTGTAAATAATGCTGATACAACAGCACTATCTTTACCACCTGAAATACCAATAACGGCACCTTTCAAATTATTTTCCTTATAATAGTTTCTAATAAACTTAATTATGTTATTTGTTTCTCTTTTAACATCAAATTCTTTTTTCATCTTTTTATCTTCCCTTCTTTATATATTTTTTAGCTCTATTAAGTGCAATTATCGCATTACAGCCTTCAATGTAATTCATATCAACAAGTTCTAGAGCCTCATCATAAGTGCATTCAAAATATTTTATATATTCGCCTTCATCTAGGTTTTGATTTTTAAGCCACCTGCACCCGGTTGCAAGAAACGTTTCATTATATGCTGAAGAGCATCCCATATCCTGATAAAAACCGCCCATATTAGTTAACTTATCTGGAACTAAGCCTGTTTCTTCTTCTAACTCCCTTAATGCAGCAACATAAGAATCTTCACCATCTTCTATGTATCCAGCTGGAACACCTATCCCAACAGTTCTTTTAGAAAACACTCTAGGTTCAACGGTTAATACAACGTTATTATCAGATGTAACAGGTAGTATTATTGCAGCACTACCATCTTTATTATTTTTAAGTATCTTTTCTCTAGTTATTATTTTATCGTTATTTAAACGGCACCTATAAACTTCGCTTCTAATAAACTTAGGTTCTTTAGTAAGTTTTTC
This sequence comes from uncultured Bacilli bacterium, assembly GCA_934122275.1. Lineage (GTDB taxonomy): Bacteria > Bacillota_I > Bacilli_A > RF39 > UBA660 > Aphodocola. The sequence goes on from CAKOWI010000001.1 coordinate 76,789, forward strand.
TTTTTTTATTGTTTTTAAACTATCAATTATTTTTTCTAACTCTTCTATTTTTTCTTTTCTCATTTTTTAGCACCTAAACTTTTAGCATATCCACTGTTTTCTATTGCAGTTTCACTAACCTTTCTAGTTGCATCATAAAGCATATACTCTTTTAACTCTCTTTCCTTTTCACTTAAATCAACATAATATGTATGAGGATTAGAAATGTCAGTTATTCTATCAGTTAAAGTTTCAAACTCGCTATCACAATATCTTTTCCTTTCTTCTATGCTAGGAATATTATAAACTAACTTACCATCTTTAAATATTGGAACCTGTAATTCTCTTACGTAATAATCTTCAATTTCCGTTTTCTTCCATGGATCTTTATCACTAACTAAAGTATATTTATCAAGAGGAATTTTCTCATCACTAGTTGCTATTACATCTCCTAAAACTTTTTGTGTATCCGCATCATAAAACCTATATACCTTCTTGTATCCCGGGTTAGTAGTTTTAACCGTGTCTCCAGATACTTTTACCTTTGGTAATATTTTTCCATCTTTTTCTATTGCAACTAATTTATATACGCCGCCTACTCTTTCCTTTGCTGCCGCAATATTATCTCCAGCACCAATAGAATCTATTTTTGCTCCTTTATTTAAGTAATCTTTTATACTATATTCATTAAGACCGTTGGATAAACAAATCTTTGCATCATTAAAGCCTGCATAATCAAGCATTTCTCTAGCTGCTTTTGATAAATAAATTAAGTCACCTGAATCTATTCTTATTCCTTTTAATTTATAACCATTAGGTATTAAATACTCTTTTGCAACACGAATTGCATTTGGAATACCACTTTTTAAAGTATCATAAGTATCAACTAAGAATACACAGTTATCAGGATTACTTTTAGCATATGCCATAAACGCTTCATATTCCGTATCAAAAGCCTCAATCATACTATGTGCCATTGTTCCCATTGCTGGGATGTTATACTCTTTAGCAGCATATACGTTTGACGTTCCAACACATCCTCCGATGTATGCATACTTACTTGCTTCGTTAGCTGATGATGTACCTCTTGCTCTTCTTGCTCCAAACTCCATTACTGGAATGTTTTTAGCTTCGTTTGTAATTCTTTTCGCAGCAGTTGTAACTAAAGATGCATGATTGAAGTGTGCTAGTATTGCTGTTTCAATTATTTGTGCTTCTATTATAGGAGCTCTAACCGTAATTACTGGTTCATTTGGAAATACAGGAGTACCATCTAAAACAGCACTTATATCACCCGTAAATTTCAAATTCTTAAGGTATTTTAAGAATTCTTCACTAAGGCCTTCCTTTCTTAAATAGTCTATGTCTTCATCAGTGAATTTAAAGTTTTTAATATACTCTATTATGTTATCAAGACCATTTGATATAGTGTATCCTCCTTTAAATGGATTTGCTCTAAAAAACACATCAAAGTATGCTATATCATCTTTCTTTCCATTTTCAAAATAAGTTTGTGACATTGTAAGTTCATAAAAATCAGTCACCATAGTTTCGTTATTATTTTTCATTATTATCGTCCCTTCTTTTTAACATTTTATTAATACCAGATTATATTTTTTTAAGACCTATTTTTGGTCCTTTCTATTTATATTTTTTTAATATTTTTACGCCAGCTTGACCCATAAGTTTATAAGCCATACTGTTATACTCATCTCTATTATGATTTATAGCATCATAAGTATCACAAGCATTAGTTGGTACTATAACTTTAACATTCATATCATTTTCATCAAAGTAATTTACAAGTGGTATAGCAAGATTCATAACACATATATCAGTACATCCTCCAGCTAACACCACTTCCTTTAAGTTTTTCATACCACTTATATCACTCATAAAATTAGGAGCAAAAATGGATGATGTTGAATTTTTCTTATAAACGTTATCTTCATCTACGTACCTATAAAATTCATCTACGATTAATGCTTCACTAGTACCTTCTATACAATGTTCAGGAAATTTTAGAAATTCCTTACTATTTTTATGGTGAGATTCTTTTATAAAAATTACTTTATCATCATTTTTTATAAATTTTTCTATCAGGCTTTCTATCTCTGGTATTAATGCTTTCATATAAGGTGTATGCATAACCCCTTCCTTTGTAAAGCCATTAACCATATCAACAACAATTAACATTTTTTCAATATCTTCCGCTCTCTTCATAATTTCTCCCTTCTTATGTTATTATCATTTTATTAATAACATAGTTTAAAAAATAATTCAGACTTTTTCTCATCTGTTACTAACATTATATTAATAACAGATAAATTTGTCAACTATTTTTTGAAAAAAACTTACAATAAAGTAAGTCTTCTTGTTAATTATATCCTTTTTTCTTATATTCATCAGATAATTCTTTAAATCTATTGTAATGAACTACCTCTCTTTGTCTAAGCCATAACAGTGGACCTAGTATATCAGGATCATTAGTCTGATTAATTAAATTCTCATATACTGCTCGTGCTTTTTGTTCTGCTGCCAAATCTTCTTCTAAATCTGCTATTGGATCACCTGTTGTAGATATATAGTTTGCTGTCCAAGAATCACCATTTGAATTGCATGGAAATAACGATAAACCATGTTCTGTATAATGACCCAAAAGACCTGCTTTATCTAATTCTTCTATTGTTGCTCCTTTCATCATTTGATGTACCATTGTACATATCATTTCAACGTGTGCAAGTTCTTCTGTACCTATATCATTTAATAACGCACGTCCCTTACTATCTGGCATTGTATATCTTTGATTTAAATATCTAAGTGCTGCACCAAGTTCTCCTTGAGCACCACCATATTGACTAATTACTGCTTTAGCCATCTTTAAATTTTTATTTCTAATATTTATTGGATACTGTAACTTTTTAGAGTACTTCCACATAAAAATTCCCCCTTTTACTCATTCCAAGGCCAAGGTTCATTTATCCAAGACCATGGAGTCATATTTAGTCCACTATCATCAGATAAATCTATTGGACCATATCTTTTTTCATACTCATCAGTTAATTTTTTAGCATCATTATTATACTTATTGTACAAATTTATTGCATATGAATCATTAGGATGAGTATCTAAATATAAATTTATATCATGAGCCATAAAACACATCTCTTGCACTTTATATAGCATCATATCTCTTTCATTTGTAATATTAGGTTTTATATAAGTCATATTCTTATATGGCTCGTATTTATTTGATTCTATATTTCCCTTTAAAAAGCCTTCACTAGGATTTAAAAAATTAGTTTGATTCACATTTTCGTTTTGATTTACCATTGATTGCATATTATTTAAATCAAAACTTTTTTGTACTGCCGGCATCATATATGTTCTTATTAAATTACTACCATCCATATAATTAAAATAGTCTTCTCTCATTATTTTTACCTCCTAGCCTATTATATACATCTATAGACATAGTGCATGGGCTTAAAGCATATAAAAAGATGAATTAATTATTCACCTTCATTATATTCATCATAAATATTTCCAAGTATTTCTTCAACTGCATCTTCAAGAGTTATAATACCAACGGTTTTATCATCTTTAACTACTATTTTCATTTGAATGTGTTCCTTTTGCATATCTGCAAAAACACCATCTATTTTTTCTTTATGATCTATTTTTCTAGCTTCAAATAATATTTTTTTCAAATCAAATTCACCATTATTCTTCTTATATATTATGTAGTTTTTAACATTAAATATTCCTATTATATTATTTGAGTCTCCATTATAAACTGGATATCTAGTAAACTTAGAATTCTTAATTATATTAAGTATTTTTTTAGGACTATCATTTGCATTAAGCATAACACATTCACTAATTGGAGTCATAACTTTATCAACTGATGTATCATTAAATTTAAATATATTAAATATATATTCTTGTTCTTTTTTTTCAATTATACCATCTCTTGTTCCAGTTAATATTATCCTTTTTATATCTTCTTCAGTAAAGTTTTCTTCTCTTTCTTCTATTTTAAGTATCTTACAAATAAAGTTAGTTGAAACCGAAAGTAATTTTATTAAAGGGTAAAATATAATTTGCATTGCACTTATTAAATTAACTGAAAAACTAGCTACTCTAAATGGATTAGATAATGCTATTTTCTTTGGAACTAATTCTCCAAATACTAAAGTAAAATAAGATAATACAACAGTTATAATAATAACTAGAAAAGTTGATGTAAAGCTTTTACTTATTATTAAGAATCCTGATTCCATTATTTTATCAGCAAATGTTGATGCTGCAAAAGCACTAGATAAAAAGCCAGCTAAAGTTATTCCAACTTGTATTGTGGATAAAAAATTACTTGGATCATTTATTATTTTCCTAATTTTCTTAGCATTCTTTTTCTTTCTTTTTACCATTTTATCAATTTCATACTTTTCAAGAGATATAAATGCAATTTCACTTGCAGATAATATTCCATTTAATAATATAAGTATAATTAATAATAATATTTTGTAAAACATTATAGACACCTCTTAAGTATTTTATCACATAAATGTAAATTATTCATTTATATTTTATTATATTCTATATATATAACATATTTGTACGATTTTATTACCTAATATGATTATTTTTGTTAATTTTAATTTAGTATGATATAATAAGAATGCAGTAGTGATTGGAATTATTTTCCTACTTTAACGAGTCGTTAAGGGACTAAATTAATTAAGACGATTAAATAGTAATACTTCAAAGGACTAACCTACACGTACGTGTAGAAGCTTCGCTTAAGTCCATTTCCATATTACTATATTGTTAGTACTGCATATAAAGGAGGTAGTAAAATGTGGAAATACATAACAAAAAAAGAATGTAACCTATTTTTACTATCTCTTAACTTATTTAATTGTAAAGAAAAAAAGAAATATATAAAAACTATTTATTCTATTAGTAATAACGTAGAAAAAAACTACAAAGTCTATAGAATTAGAAAAAGAAATGGAAAATATAGAACCATATATGAGCCTAACAATATTTTAAAACAAATTCAAAAAAGAATTTTATGTAATATACTTAATAATAAGTCAATCTCAAAATATGCCAAAGCATATTATAGAGGAGCTAGTTTAAAAGAAAATGCAGTTAAACATATTAATAAAGAACTTATCTTAAAACTAGATATTAAAGATTTTTTTGAAAACATAACTTTTTTTAATGTTTATGACTCATCTTTTCCTATAGAATACTTTCCTAAATCTGTTGGTATGCTTTTAACTTATTTATGTACTTATAATAATCACTTACCACAAGGTTCACCAACTTCTGCCTATATATCCAATTTAGTTATGAAAGAATTTGACGATGAAATAGGTTCTTGGTGTGATGAAAACAATATATCATACACAAGATATTCGGATGATATGACTTTTTCTGGTAATTTTAATCCTAAATATGTTATAGAGAAAGTTAGAAAAATGTTATATAAACTAGGATTAAGTTTGAATAATGATAAAATACATGTAATAAATAAATCACAAAGTCAAAGTGTTACTGGAATTGTAGTAAATGAAAGAATCCAAACAAGCAAAAAATATAGAAACAAAATAAGGCAAGAAATATATTATATTAGAAAATTTGGTTTAATTTCTCATTTAAAAAGATGTAATATTAATGTTAATTATGAAAAGTATTTAAACTCACTATATAGTAAAATTCTCTATGTTTTACAAATTGATCCAACTAATAGCGAATTTATACTATACAAAGAATTTATCAAAGATTTAAAAAGATAACTCTTTTATAATTTTTATTTATGACTATTGGCACTCATTTGAATCATTCTATATAAATACTATGTGATTACTTGGAATATATATGAGCACCTATATCCAGGCACAAAAAATAACTTAATAAACAAAATTAATTAATATATTAAAAACCCTTATTTTATAAGGGTTTATTTTTATATGGAGCGAATCACATACATGTTACGAACTAAGTTCTCTTTCTAAAAATATTATATATGTATTGTTATTAAATTTCAATAGGCATATGGAAAAAAATGCACTTATATAGTATAATTTTTATAGTTTAAAATTAGTAAAAGTTCGGAGGATATATATGAAGATAGGAATAGATATAGATAATGTTCTATCTAATTTTAATGATGTATTATTAAACGAATATAAGAAACATGATAATGCAATAAATGGCAAAGGTATAGTTCATCAAGATTTATATATTAGAGATATGTTTAATTGGGATAAAGAATATGAAAAAAATTTTTATAAAGAAAATATTGAGTATTTTGCAAGCCTATTTGAACCGATTGAAGAATGTTCTAAATATGTAAAATTATTAAAAGAAGAAGGAAATACAATTTATATCATTAGTGGTCGAGATAATGGTGAATATTCTAACCCATATAAAATGACCATTGATTGGTTAAAAAAATATGATATTGTTTATGATAAATTATTTTTAGTAGATGCTTATAATAGTCATTCAAAAACAGAAATATGTATAGAATACAATATTGATGTAATGATAGATGATTCTAAAAGAATGTGTAAGGACATAAAGGATAATGGTATTAGAGCATTACTTATGGATACACCATATAATAGAGATACAAATGAATTTGAAAGAGTTAATTCATGGAAAGAAATTTATAACAAATTATCTAACAAAAAAATTAATGTGATACTTGATACAGATACTTATAATGAATGTGATGACCAATTTGCATTAGCCTATTTAATTAAGTCACAAGATATGTTTAATATTGAGGCAATTACAGTAGCACCATATTCTCATACAAAAAGAGATGTAAAAGTAAAAGATGGACAAGAATTAAGTTATAATGAAATTTTAAAGATATGTAATTGGTTAAACTTTGATACAAATAATAAGGTGTTTAAAGGTTCAATGGATTACATTCAAAACGGTTATGATGAGAAAAATGATGCTGTAAATAAAATTATAGAAATTGCTTTAAAAAATAATAAAACTTATATATTAGGGATTGGTGCTATTACTAATATTGCTTTAGCAATAAAAAAAGAACCAAAAATAGTAAACAAAATAGAAATTATTTGGTTAGGTGGCAATGAACTTGGCTACAAAGATAACCTTGAATACAATTTTAGACAAGATGTTGAAGCAGTAAAAATAGTATTTGAGTCAAAAGCGAAGTTAATTATACTTCCTTGTAAAAATATTGTTTCAGAATTAAGAATTGATATTAATACTTTAAAAAAATATTTAGAAAACAAATCAGAATTGTGTAAGTATTTAATTGAAAGATTTTATAATGATGGATATCATGGAATACAAGAATCAAGAGTAATATGGGACATAGCTGTTATAGCCTACATGATAAATAAAAATTGGTTTGAAACGAAACAAATAAGTTGTCCAAATATAAGAAAGGATACTTCTTATGAAGTGACGGACAATAGACATAGTATTACTTTTGTTACTAAATTGGATAGAGACAAAATATACAAAGATTTATTTGAGAAACTAGGTGAATTGCAATGAGCAGAATAACTTTAATAACATATTTTGATGAAAAGCAATTAGATATAATTAGTAAATTTTTAGAAAACATCAATTTGAAAATGTGTAAAGTTCCTTATGGTATAAATGATAATAAAAGGTATGAAATTGATAATCTACCATATCATTTTACAATATTTGCAACAGATAAAATAAATCAAAATAAGTTATTAGAAATTGCAAAAAACACAAAAATGAAAAAAATAAAATTAAAAATTAATAAAGTAAAAATCGAAAATATTAAAAATGGTAGTTTTATTCTATATTTTGGAATTGAAGATAATTGTTTTATGAAAAATCTGCAAAGGAATTTTTATGAAGTAATACCAGAAGAAAAATATAATCCTGACAATTTTAATTTTCATATGACTTTACATATAGATAAAAGTTTTAATATAGTAAATAATCTAATTGAAATGATACAATTAAAATTTAAACCATTTTCTATTGAATTTAATAAACTAACATTATATGATTACCCTGGTGAAATAATTGAAACTATTGAATTTTAAAAAAATATTAGTAAATAAGGTGGTATAAATGAAACTAAATAGTAAAGAAGCAAGAAAGCTTTTAGAAAAAGAAAGAGTTAATCAAAAAGATGATAGATGGATAGAACACTGTATATCTGTAGGTGATAGTGCTGGAAGAATTGCTAAAGCATTAAGTGAAAATAAAATTAATGTGGACATAGATAAAGCAATTACTCTAGGGTATTTACATGATATTGGCAAGTATAATGGAGAGTCACAGGGACATGTTATGAGAGGATATGAATACTTAAAAAATAAAGGTTATGATGATGAATATGCTAACATCTGTTTGACTCATTCATATTTAAATAATGATGTAGTGTGTACAGCTGGAGGAGTTCCAAATCCAAATGATAATACATTTTTAACAAACTTTATAAAAAATCATGAATATACTATAGAAGAAAAAATAATAAATTTATGTGATTTGATGTGTCCACAAGGAAATAAAGTATTTACAATTGATAAAAGGTTGGTTGATATAATGATTAGAAGAGGCACATATTCTAATACTCAATATCATATTAAAGAAACATATAAATTAAAAGAATATTTTGATAATCTGTTAGGATATAATCTGTATGACTTGTTTCCGAAAATAAAAGAAAATTTATAAAAGGAATTGGGAACTTCCTATAATAGAATTTGTTTGTGAGTACGAATTCATTGCTGTCTAGACATAGATTTTATTCCCATATTTTCTAAAAAATCAAAAAGAGGATTAAATTATTTTCGTAATTTTTTCCTCTTTTTGATATTATTTATTATAAAATAACTCACGAACTTTTAAGCCCGTAAGTTGATTTCAAATGGAGCGATTGTCGTAGTTATCTACAACTCTTTTTCAATAACGAAAGAATACATATAATCTTCCGTTGCTAGATATAATATACCATGTTTTAAGTATTTATGTAATAATTTTTTGTTCATTTTACAATCTTTCGCACAAATTTTAATTTTATTTATTAGCTATATCTATTAAATTTTCAAAATATCTAACCCTATTATCTAATGTAATTTTTATTTTATTACTATTTATCAATCTGTTTATTAAATAAACATACAGTATATCATGTAGATATATGTTTTGTATTAATCTTCCCACTAGTTCGCATATCTTAACTTTACCCATTGATTTTAAAGTGTCTATAATATAATCATCATAAAAATCTATTGAAACTGATTTAACATTTCCAGAATCAATCACTCTTAAGTCAGAATTTTCATCAATTAATTTGTTCCAAATATTTACATTGTTATTTATTTCTTCATTTGTTAATTTATGCTCTAATTCAGATAAATTTTTTAGTTCTTCTTCTCTCATTACGCTAGGAGATGGATAATCATTATTATAATCATCACAATATAGAACATATAATTCATAGTTATAATCTTTTATAATACTGCAAACATATAACATAATTAAATATGAATAAATGTCTTTTCTACCAGTCCATACTCTTATTTTATTTTTTTGTTTTATGTTATCAATAATAACATTATATTCTTGTTCAAAATTGATACTTTTGTCTTCTAAGCATAATTCTTTTGGTATACTAATTTTATGATTTCTACAATTAGATAAATCCCCTACATTAAATAAGACATTTAGCATTAGCATATTATCATTAAGTTTACTGTTTTTCATAGTATAGTAACAAGAATTTCCAAATATTATTTCCAAAGTATTCATCTTTTAACAACTCCAATCATTCTCATAAATTACTATTTGTGCATCACTTTTATAATCTAATTATACTACTTTTTGATGTGTTTTAATAGTATCATTAACATATGTAATCTTCTAGTTCTACTAATTTAATTTTTTTACTTAAATTACCTATGTAAATATCAGTAGAGTAATTAAATGCTAGAAAAGTAGTATCATTTATAATGATTTTATGCGATTCTAGGTAGTTCAAATTAGTGTTGTTAATACGTTTGATACTACATACTACCATTGATAATCTTTGATGTAGTGTGGCAAAACTCACAAATAAACTCTATACGTTGTTTTAAACTACTTTCCATTTCTAACTTTTGTGTAGTAAACTTTATCATAAAATGCACCATCCTTTCTTGGTTAATTCTTCTGTAAACACAAAAAATCAACCTGAACGGATTGATATATATGTTAAGTTTAAACTCTAAAAGTTCGAACAGATTCCTCAATGGAGCATTTAAGCTACAGCTTACGAACCACAATGCTCTCTTTCCAAATTTATTATATAGTAATCCCCATATTTTTTCAAGGAAGTATGGGAATTTTTTGTATTTTATTGTATAATAATTTCAAGAAATATCTTGGAGGTAAAAACATGACTGATGAAGCATTAGAAATCACAAAAGAAGTAGCAAAAGTTGTTGCAAAAGATTTATATAATGATGGATTAAAAGGAACTGTAACTCAAACAGGAGCAATAGTAGAATCTATTGTTGGATTATTCAATAATGTAGTTTTTTATCCAGTAAAAAAAGCAAATGCATTATTTAAATATAAACTAGAAGATTTCAAAAATGATTTAGAAACTAGACTGAATTCTCTTCCTGACGATAAGATAGTAGAACCCGATTTAATGGTAGCAGGTCCTGCATTAGAATCATTAAAATATACATATGATAAAGAAGAACTTAGGAATATGTATTTAAATTTACTAGTATCTTCTATGAACAAAGATACTAAGGATAAAGCACATCCTAGTTATGTAGAAATAATTAAGCAATTAACGCCACTAGATGCTAAAGTTTTTAAAAGATTAAATGATGTCGGACAGGTTGCTTGTGCACATCCAGTTTTAAAACTTGATAATACAAATAAAGTTTACGTTTCTGCATATCCTAATTATATAGTAGAAGAATTACTTGATTTAGGTGATGAATTTGATATATCAGCATCTGTTTCTAATTTAATAAGACTAGGTTTAATTCATCATGAAGATAACAGTATAAATGGTTATAATTATGAAAAATTTAAAAGTTTCGATATTATTATTAGAAATAAGCAAAAGCTAGATAACCTGAATAATTCTGAAGGAAATGGAATAACTACCAGTGTAGAAATTCAAAAGCAAGTTATTATGAAAAATAATTTTGGTGAACGCTTTGCTGATACTTGCTTATAAAAAAGGGAGGCTGAATAATGGACAAAATAGCAATAATATCAGACATACATGGTAATTTAGAAGCATTAAAATCAGTATTAGATGACGTTAAAGAAAGAAATATAAATAGAATATTTTGTCTTGGGGATATAATTGCAAAAGGAACTCATCAACAAGAGTGTGTTGATTTAGTTAAAGAAAATTGTGATGTTATGCTTAGAGGTAATTGTGATGAATATTTTACTAGTGATATTGATTTATTAACTAAAACACAATCAGAAGTAGATAGAATATTTTGGAACAAAAATAAATTAAATGAAGAAACTAGAAAATATTTAAGTAATTTACCTTATTGTTATGAATTTTATTTGAGTGGTAGACTTGTAAGATTAGTTCATGCACATCCTGAAAAAATAGATAAATTTGTAGGAAATATAGATAAAATTGATAGATTGTATGAATTGTTTTTGACAAGTTCTAATACGATTTCTGATAAGAAAGCTGATGTTTTAATATATGGTCATATACATACTCCATATATTCAAAAAATATATAATAGAACGATTATAAATACAGGCTCTGTTGGTAATGCTATTGATGTCTTTAGAAATGATGAAAAAGATGGAGATGTTAAAAATACAACTGTAGCTAATTATTTAATTTTATCTGGTAACTTTAATTCTAAAAATATTGATGAAAAAATTTCGTATGAACTAGTATGTGTACCTTATGATATAGATATGGAATTAAATGATAATGATGACAATATTGAATTTGAATCATATGAAGAAGAAATTAGAAAAGGCAAATACAGGGATATGGCGAAGATTTATAAAAGTTTTGAATTAAGAGGTATAGACAAGGATAAAATATAGAAAATAAGGGTATGGGAATTGCCATAATGGAATTTGTACGGGAGTACAGATTCAGTGCTGGCTAGACATAGATTTTACTTTCAAATTTAAAAATATAAAAAAAGAAGATTAAATTATTTTGATAATTTTTCCCTCTTTTTTTATAGTATTTATATAAAATAAAAACTTACGAACAATTAAGTCCGTAAGTTGATTTCAAATGGAGCAGGTGAGGAGAATCGAACTCCCGTATCAAGCTTGGAAGGCTTGGGTTCTACCATTAAACTACACCTGCATCAAGTAGGCATTATTAATTATACCTATTTTTGATTTAAAGTCAATACTTTTCGAATTATTTCAAATATTTTTTGAACATAAATCCTATCTTCGTCATTGTCCCCCAGCATTAATATATTTTTAATATTAACATATATACACAATTTATTCTTGATATCTAGATATATTTAAAATTATTCCCATACTAATTAATGTAATTATTAAACTAGAGCCACCATAAGAGAAAAATGGAAGTGTAACACCAGTTACTGGAACTAAACCTACTACTACAGATAAGTTAAGTAATGTTTGAAAAGATAACTGAAATATAATACCAAACACTAAGAATTTAGCAAATATATCTGGTGCTTTAATCGAAATTTTAATACTTCTTAAAATTATTATTAAAAATAATATTGCAACTGTTATTATTCCTAAAATTCCTAACTCTTCAGATATAATTGAAAATATAAAGTCAGTTTGAGGTTCAGGTAAATAGAAATGTTTTTGAATGGATTTACCAAAACCAAGACCAAATAATCCACCAGGACCTATAGCATATAGAGATTGTATAGCTTGAAATCCAGTTCCTAAAGGATCACTCCACGGGTTTAAAAAAGAAACTATTCTCTCCATTCTATATGGTGCCATTATTATAAGAATAACTGCCCCTACTATACCTATCATTCCAAGCTTAATAAAGAAAGAAAAATTAACGCCAGATATAAAAAGCATAGCTACTATTGTTAATACTAAAATTGTTCCAGTTCCAAAATCTGGTTGTAACATAATAAGTCCAAAAGTAAACATAGTTACAAGTAAAATTGGAAAAGCTCCCTTTGTTACCGTTTTCATTTGTTTTGGATTATTATATATATATTTACTAGTAAATATTATTAGTGCAAGTTTCATAAACTCACTAGGTTGAACACCAAGTCCACCTATTCCAAACCAGCTTCTAGAACCGTTTCTTACTGTACCTATTCCCGGTATTAAAACTAAAACCAATAAAATTAAGCAAATAAATAGTATAGTATTTGATTTTTTTAGATAATAAGTATATGGTATCTTACTTACAATTATCATTAATACAATACCCATTAAAAAAAAGGCACTTTGCATTATAACGTAATGCAGTTTATCATTAAACTTATACTCTGCCCACACACTAGATGCAGAATAAATCATTATTATTCCATATACACAAATTAAAAATACGGTTATTATTAATTTTATATCCAGTTTATTTTTCAACTATTTCATCTCCTATTACTAATTAAAAATATTCTAAATAAGCAAAAAAAAGAACGCATTAAACGTCTTTTATAACTTAAAACTTATAGAAAATAGTACACCATCACCCTTATTTATAACCTTACAATTTCCTTCATGCAAATCTACAATTGCACGTGTTATTGTAAGTCCAAGCCCAGTTCCTTCTTTATTTCTTGAACTTTTATCTTTATAATAAGAATTAAATATGTTTTCTAAATTTTTATCACTAATATTATCACCTGTATTAAATACATCATAATAGAAATAATTATCTTTAATATAAGTATCTATTTTTATTACTTTATCATATTTGCAGAACTTTATTGCATTAGTTAATATATTTTCTACAACCTTTGTAAACTGTTTTTTATCCAAGTAAACTTCCTTATAATCTCTTATACTCTTTTTCACTGTTATGTTACTATTAACTAATTTAACATTTAACTTTTTTAGTTCCTCTTCTATAACATCTTTAGCATTAAATTTTTCTTTATTTAATTTTATATTTCCACTTTCTAATTTTGATAATTCTAAAAACTCATAGACTAAATCACTTAATCTTTCAGATTCACTAATAATTAAATCTACATTCTCTTTATTTTCTTTTCCCTTAACTTCATCTTTTAATAACTGTCCATAACCTGAAATTATAGTAAGTGGTGTTTTAAATTCATGTGAGATATTTGCAATTAGTTTCTTTCTAGCAGTTTCTTGTTTTTCTTTTTCTATCAAATCTTGTTTAAGCTTATAATTAGCTTCTTCTAGCTCTTTAATAGTTTCTTCAAGCTTATCACTCATTTTATTAACATTGTTAAATAAATCGCCTAATTCATCATTAGAATTAATTGATATTTTTTTATCAAATCTCATATTAGATATGTCATCAGTTACATCTTTTATTTCATCTATTTTTCTTCCAAAAAGTTTAGATATAAAATAAGAAATAATAAGTAATATTAAAAATGTAATAACAGAAGTTAATAAAATTATAACCAAAGTTGTACTAGCATCCTTCTTTAAAGATTCAATAGAAGAAGATATTATAGTGTAATTATCATCTATTTTTCCAATTAAATGAAGATCATAACCATTTTCATAATAGTTTTTTAATATTATAATTTCACTTTCTTTATCTTTTAAACTATCTAATAATATTAAATCTAAACTAGTAAATTTACTTCTTGTTTGCTCATTTAAAATACTATATGTTAAATTATAGTCTCTATCAAATACTTTTACTTTAATTCCTCTATCATTTGCATTATATATAATATTTACTAACTCATCTTCATCTTTGTAATTTCTTTTCACATGATAATATTCTCTTTTTAACTCTCTTTTTTCTAGCCATAAATAAATATCATTAATTGATAACTTAACTACAATAAAATTAATTAATATATTTAATATAACAAATAATCCAACTAGAAAGAATACTTTAGTTCTAATTGATACTCTTTTATTTTTATACTTATTTAATAAAAACGTACCCTGTTCCTGAATATGTCTTAATATATTTTTTTTCTTCATCTATTTTCTTTCTTATTCTTTTTATATTAGTATCAACTACCCTATCATCACCAAAGTAATCTATTCCCCACACTCTATCTAATATTTGATCCCTTGTTAATACAACATTAGGATTACTAAAGAAATATTCTAAAATTAGATATTCTTTTTTAGTCAATTTTATCATCTTACCATTTTTCTTAATAGCTCTTTGTTCCTTGACTAATTCTAAGTTATTGGTATTTTCTATATCTATTAATTTCTTTATTCTCAATAATAATATTTCTAAATTAAATGGCTTTGTTATATAATCACTTGCACCACTTTCTAATCCATCTATTTCATCTTCATCTTCACTTTTTGCAGTTAACATTATAATTGGCACATCACTTACTTTTCTTATTTCTTTAGTAGCTGCTACACCATCCATTTCTGGCATCATAACATCCATTAATATAAGATCTATATTGTCTTTATTCTTATTAAATAGTTCTACACCTTTTAAACCATTTTCAGCTTCTACACACCTAATATTATATTTACTTAAATATTTACTTATTATTGTTCTTATTTGTTTTTCATCTTCTACTATCAATACTTTAATCATAGCATCACCTCTATTAGCTATACTATTATATATATTTGTTTAAAATGTGTCAAAATTAGTAATTAGTATTATGAGTCAAAAAAAGAAGAAATTACTCCTCAGTATTTTCTTCTTTTTTCTTATCTAAATCATCTTTAATTTTATCTTTTACTAATACTTCTTTTCTAGATAAATTAAGCTTACCATTTTTATATCCAGTAGCCTTAACAATTATTTCATCACCTATATTTACAACATCAGATGTTTTAGCTACTCTCTTATCAGACAATTGTGAAATATGTACTAAACCTTCACAACCTTCCCAAAGTTCAACAAAGCATCCCAATTCTTCTATAATCTTAACTACACGTCCTGTGTATATTTTTCCAACTTCAACTTCTTTAACTACGTTTTTTATCATGTTAGCAGTTTTTTCTATTATCTCTTTATCTGTATGATAAATAATTACTCTTCCATCTTCTTCTATATCTACCTTAACAGCATTCATATCAGTTACTGTTTTAACGTTCGAAGCTTCAAGAATAATTTTAGTAATCATTTCTCCACCTTTACCAATAACATCTTTTATTTTTAAAGGATCAATAGTAAATGTATATGTTTTTGGTGCATATTTACTAACTTCACTTCTTGGCTCTTTTATCTGATTAGTTATAACCTTTAATATTTCCATTCTAGCTTTTTTAGCTTGTTCCAAAGCTTCCTTTAGTATCTCTTTAGTAATACCTTTTATTTTAATATCCATTTGAAGGGCACAAATACCATCTTTAGTACCTGCAACTTTAAAGTCCATATCTCCTAAATGGTCTTCCATACCTTGAATGTCAGTTAAAACTGTATAATCATCACCATCAGTAATAAGTCCCATTGCAATACCTGCAACTGGAGCTTTTATAGGTACACCTGCAGCCATTAAAGCCATACAACCAGCACAAATAGATGCTTGTGATGATGAACCATTAGATTCTAATATCTCTGATACAACACGTACTGTATATGGAAATTCTTCTTCTGATGGCATAACCTGTAATAATGCTCTTTCACCTAATGCACCATGACCTATTTCACGACGACCTGGAGCTCCATAACGTCCAGTTTCACCAACAGAAAATTGTGGAAAATTATAGTGTAACATAAATCTTTTTTCGTCTTCTGGAGAAAGGCCATCTATTATTTGATGTTCCCCAAGTGCTCCTAGTGTTACAACAGATAAACTCTGGGTTTCACCACGTGTAAATAAAGCCGAACCATGAGTTCTTGGAAGTAAATCTATATCTGTTGAAAGAGGTCTTATCTCAGTCATTTTTCTTCCGTCTGCTCTTTTTTTCTCTTTAACCACTATCTTTCTAAATACTTCATATTCAACTTCTCCTAAACATAATTTAACCTTTGTTAGAAGTTCGTTTAATTCTTCTTTGTCTAATTCTTCATTTTCATATTCAAACTTAGCTACTACATCTTCCTTTATTTTATCTATTGCAGCATATTTTTCCAATTTATCTTTAATACGCATTGCATTATCAAGAGGTTCTTTTGCAAGTGAATATATTTCTTCTTTAAGTTCATCTGTTATTTCTAGAGCTTCGTACTCCATCTTTTCTTGGCCTATTTCTTTTACTATTTTTTCTTCAAACTTAACTAGTTCTTTAACAGCATCATGGCCAAACATTAATGCATCAAGCATATCTTCTTCACTAGCTTCTTTAGCTCCAGCTTCAACCATATTAATCGCATCCATTGTTCCAGCAACAGTTAAGTCTATATCGCTTTCTTCCATCTCTTCAACACTAGGATTAATTATAAACTTTTCATTAACTCTTCCTACTTTAACACCTGCTATTGGTCCATCAAAAGGAATCTTACTTATTGATGTTGCAATAGATGATCCAAGCATAGCAGTTAATTCTGGTGAATTATTTGGATCAACTGATAAGATTGTATTTACAACTTGTACTTCATTTCTAAAGTTTTCAGGAAATAAAGGACGCATTGGTCTATCAATCATTCTAGCAGCAAGTGTAGCTGCATCAGTTGGTCTTCCTTCTCTTTTTATAAATCCACCTGGTATTTTACCTACTGAATATAACTTTTCCTGGTATAAAACCATTAAAGGAAAAAAGTCTGATAATATATTAGCAGTTTTACTAACAACAACAGTCGATAAAACAACAGTATCACCGTATCTAACTAATACTGCTCCATCTGCTTGCTTAGCCAATTCTCCTACTTCTACGGTTATCTTTCTTCCTCTAAAGTCCATTTCAAAAATTCTTTTTTCCATAATATTCTCCTTCTATATATAAAAAGACACCCAAAAAAGAGTGCCTACTTTTATCAAACTACTTTCTTAATCCTAACTTCTTAATTAATTCACGATATCTATTAATATCAGTTTCCTTTAAATAATTAAGTAAATTCTTTCTCTTACTAACTTTCATTAATAAACCTCTGTTTGAGTGAAAATCATGAATGTTTGTACGAAAATGTTCAGTTAAAGCATTAATCTCTGTTGTTAAAATAGCTACTTGAACTTCTGGTGAACCTGTATCACCTTCATGAGTTGCATATTTTTTAATAATTTCTTGCTTTACTTCTTTCTTTAACATAATATATCCTCCTTATTTTAATAATACACCTAATTCCAAGACATGGTTAGGAGTACTCTCCAATACCCTAGAACAGGTAACAATAATAATATACACTTATTTTACAGTTATTGCAAGTGTTTTTAAACAATTTTACACTATATACAAATATATGAAAATAATATTAGTTTTATTCATACTTTACATTTAAATAAACATTTTATATGGCTTTATCTTATTTTTATCTTTAATATACACTTTATATATTGCAATTATATTACCATTATACGTAAATGCCACTAAATCACTATTATAAATATTATTTAAAATACTACCATATTTAATTTTATCATATAATTCTTTACTAACTTCAACTCTATTTAAATTCATAAGAGCATCATTTATCGATATACTTTTATAACTGCCATTAGCTAATTCTTCTAATGTATAAGAATCTTTTATATCAAAAATTCCTTGCCTTATTCTTAATAAATCACTCATAGAACCAATTATACCAAGTTTATCATTTATATCTTTGATAAGACTTCTAATATATGTTCCTTTTGATACAGTAACTTTAAATTGATATTTGTTATCACTAAATTGTAATAACTTAATACTCTTTATCTTAACTAATCTTTTTGGCAATACAACATCTTTGTTTTCTCTAGCATACTCATATAGCTTTTTTCCTTTAATCTTAACCGCACTATATATAGGAACTTCTTGTTCATATTCTCCTATAAATGAATTTAAAGTATCAATTAAATCATGTTTATCTAAGTTTACATTTTCTTTTTTTATTATATTACCATCAACATCCAAAGTATCAGTTAATATACCAAGCTTTACAGTTGCTATATATTCTTTGTCATCACAAGTTAAGAGTTCAACTAGCTTAGTTGCTTTACCACAGCATAAAACAAGTACACCAGTTGCAATTGGATCAAGTGTTCCTGTATGACCTATTTTCTTTGTATTTAATATTTTACATGCTTTATTTACAACATCTCTACTAGTTAATCCTTTTTGCTTATTAATAATTATTATTTCATCCATAATATCACCAAAGCTATAATAACATAATAAAAATTAAAAAAGAAAGTAAAACATACTTTCTTTTACATTTTTTTAACATATGGTAATTCTGAATCATTTATCTTAATATTTTCTATATCATCATCAGTATATACATATTGTTTTTCATTACTTTGTTTGTATAGACAAATATTATATATTTCTTCACAATATGCTTTTTTAGTTAATTCATCTAACTTACTATTTTCTATAAATTCTTTAACTTTTTTAGCATATGCCCTTAATTCATTCTCATCACATTCAATGATTGAAAGATTCTCCATATATTGTTTTATAATGCAGATAGTTCTTTTTTCATCAGCATAAATCTCATCCATCTCTTTATTTATCATGCTTGAAAGGTTTTTATCGACACTACTTACAACTTTATTAGCTCCATTTATAAGTCTTTTTTCTTGATTATCATCACTTAAGCCTTCTTTAAATAATTTAAATCTTAATTTATTTAATTTATTTGAGTTTATAAATAAAGTTCCACTATTTACAATGTCTCTTTCATGATAAATATCAGTTTGTTCTGCTGCCTTTTCTACATTACCATTATCTTTAGATTTTTGAATTTTTCCTAGTAAATACTCACCATATTTCTTTGTTCTACGTATAAGTCTTACAGGAAATGCTATCATTTCAGAGATAATAGTTTTAAAACTTTTATTATTTTTCTTAACATATTCATCATCTTTTGCTATGTCAGCTTTTCTTTTTTCTTGAATCTGAATATTATTTTTATCAATTATTTTTTTGATTCTATCTCTTATAATTATTCTCTTATGATCATCTTTCCATATATCATCATTATATTTTAATAACTCAAATCTTTTTGATAACTCTTCAACCTTGTCAGAATCTAATAAATCATTGTTTTCTAATTTGTCACTTAATTCTTTAGATAATGCAACAAAATCAATTTTATTTTTATTAGCAACCTTATCAAATCCGTTACTTAACATTTCTTTTTCTTCACATTCAGGTAATGATTTTAATAGTGTATCAGCCATATTCCAAACTTTTTTATCTAAACAAGTAGCAGCTAATTCTATAGATTTTTTAGTATCAATTAAATTTCCTATTAAATTAGATTCTTTATTTAATTCTTCTTTTTCTTTTACAGAATCATCTAAAGCTCCAATTAAGCTTCTAGCATCAGTCAATGTTTTTTCATCAAATGACTTTCTAGCTTTTTTTAACATATCTACAATATTTTTATAATCACTAGAATTATTTAAATTGTTTGTATTATTATCTATACTAGAGTAAGAAACAATAATGTTTTCTATACTTGGATGTGACATTAAATATTCTCTATAAATTGTTTCCTCTAAACTCTTATATTTATCATCTAATGGCATAGAAGAAATTAACTTATAATATTCATATTTAGCTTTATTATCTTTTAAAATCGTCAACCATTTAGCTTGTTTAATTATTTCTTTTCTTATTCTATTTTTTATTTCTCTTAACTCTATTTCTTTTTGTTCTTCTAAATTTTCTAATTCATCATCCATATACATTGAGTAAGATGGTGTTTTTGAATAGTCTCTAACGACTTCGGTCTTTAATTTAGAATACTTATCAGTTATATTTTGACTTTCTTTAATAATATCATTAATCTTAATTATGTTATTTTTTCTTATTTTTTCTAAATCAAACTTTTGTTCATTAGGATTATACCTTTTTTCAAAATTATATGTTCCCTTATTATAATATCTATCGTACATTCAAATCTCCCCCTCTTTGTTTGAATGCCATATATAATAGCACTTTAATATTCATTTGTCAATAAAAAAAGAAGAATATTTCATCCTCTCATTTTTTTAAATACTAAATAACCTACAATTGCTATTACAAGCATTATAATAGATAATATTATAACACTTATTTTTCCACTTTTGTTTTCTACTGTTTGATTAGTAAAATTATCGTCTGTATATAGTTCATCTATATACTTTTCATAAGAATCAGTTAAGTAATATCTCTCTTTTCCACTAAATATACTTTCAAAGTAGTTTTTAAAACTTACTGGAATCTTACTTTTATGTTTATTATATATTTTTTCTATGTCATTTATATTAGCATCATCATCTATCTTTGTATCTGTTAATAATTGTAATGCAGTTATTGCAAATGCATATAAATCAGTTTTTTCTGAAACAATTTTATTAAATGGATCTTTATATTTGTTAGCAATTTCATTATTTATTGCATTTTCTTTTACCACAAATGCATCACAATCAATTAATTTAACATTTCCATTTTTATCAAAGAAAATATTATCCGGATTTAAATCACATATGTATATATGTTTTTTATGTAATTTCCTCATCACATCTTCTATTAATTTTAATTTATCTATCTTTTCTTCAAAACTATACTTTTCACTGTTAGCTAAAAGTGAATTACCATCTGGCAAATATTCCATTATATATCCTACAAATATTCCATCATAATAAACTAAATTTTTAGGTTTAACAATTTCATCTACATCTAAATTCTTAATTACTTTTATTGTTTCTTCTCTATCTTTTATATAAGTAAATGAAGTAGAAGTAAACATCTTAAGTATTCTTCCGTCTTGAGTTAAATATATATTTCCAGATCTTCCAGAAGCTATTTTCTTAATTAACTTAAGATTTTTATAATCAATTGAATCAGGTAAAATATTTCTAAATTTATCGTTTAATCTTCTTACACTTACAGCAGTTACAACGTTAATACTTAAGATATTTCCATCTTCATTCATTCCAACTTCATAAAAGCCTATATTATGATACATAGAAAGCATTTTAGAATCATGCTCATCAACACTTGATAAAACATTCCTACATCCAACTTCTCCAGCTATATATATAACACCCTCAATTAAAAGTGTCTCCATGTTCTTATCATTAAAGCCTTCATCAATATATAATTTATTAATTTCAACTTGTGAAACATTATTACTATTTTTAAATTCAAATGTTACATACCCTATTAACATTTTATTAGTTTGAATAACTAATGTTATCTTGTTTCTAAAATATTCAGGAACAATGTAATCATCAAGATCTATTAAGCACTCTTTTTTCATTACATCACTAGAGAAGGTATTAACTATGTCGGCAAAAACATCAAAATCTGTTTCCAAAATACCCATATTTAAGTTTTCTTTTTTAACTAGATTTATCACTTTATCACCGCCTATTGTTATTAATATAATTATAACCTTTTTTACATCATATTTCTACAAAAAACTAAAAAAAAGATTAAAAAAATACATCCATTTAGTATTTTTTTAATCTTTTTTTAATTATTCATTCATTTCTTTAATTATTTTTTCGATTTTATTACCATAATCTATTGATTCATCATATATAAACCTTAAATCAGGTATTCTTCTTATCTCTAACTTTCTTTTAACTAATTCTGATTTAATAAAGCCTTTTGCAGAATTTAAATCATGGATACACTTATCTTTCTTATCTTTATCAAATACAGTGCAATATATCTGTGCTAAAGATAAATCAGTATCTAACTTAATCGCCGTTATAGTAACAAACTTTATATCTTCATCATACACTTCATTTTGCAAAATATCACTTATTTCCTTCATTAGCATACTTGCTATTCTATTTGTTTTTAAACTCATGATTAACCTCCATATATTGGAAACTTACTAGTTAATTTTAGTACCTTTCCCTTTAATTCATCTAATATTTTTTCATCTGAATAGTTAGTTAAAGCCTCTATTATAATTTGTGCTACTAAAATAAATTCATCTTCTTTAAATCCTCTTGTTGTCATTGCAGGAGAACCAATTCTTATTCCACTAGCTTTCATTGGACTTTCAGTATCATTTGGTATAGTATTTTTATTTACAGTAATACATATCCTATCTAAAATTTGTTCTGCTTCTTTTCCAGTAATATTAAACGATGATTTAACGTCAACTAATATAAGATGATTATCAGTTCCACCAGATACTATTTTAACACCATTATCTATAAAATAATTACTCATCGCTTTAATGTTGCTTAAAACTTGCTTTTGATAGCAAATAAAGTCAGGTTTTAATGCTTCATAAAAACATTGTGCTTTAGCTGCTATTACATGCATTAAAGGTCCACCTTGTATTCCTGGAAATACAGTCTTATTAATTTTTTTAGCTAATTCTTCATTATTTGTAAGAATTATTCCCCCTCTTGGTCCTCTTAATGTCTTATGAGTAGTTGATGTTACAACATCAGCATAATCTACTGGTGACATATGAAGTCCTGCCGCAACAAGCCCTATAATGTGTGCCATATCAACCATTAAGTATGCTCCGCATTTATCAGCAATATCTCTAAATCTTTTAAAATCAATTTCTCTAGAATAAGCGGACGCACCTGCTATAATCATTTTTGGTTTTTCTTTCAATGCAATTTTTTCTAAATCATCATAATCAATATAGCCATTTTCATCAGTACTATATGAAACTATATTATAATCTTGTCCAGAAAAACTAAGTGGATGTCCGTGAGTTAAATGGCCTCCGTTTGATAAATCCATGCCAAGAACTTTATCACCATGATTCAATAAAGCTCTATATACTGCCATATTAGCAGAAGAACCAGAATGTGGCTGAACATTCGAATATTTAACTTTAAATAATTTTTGTAAATAATCATTAGCAATATCTTCTATGGTATCAACGTTTTGACATCCACCATAATATCTTTTTCCAGAATAACCTTCTGCATATTTATTTGTAAAAATACTACCTTGTAATTTTAATATTTCATTAGAAACATAGTTTTCAGATGCAATTAATTCGATATTATGATTTTGTCTTTCTAGTTCAAGTTCTAAAGCCTTTTCTATTTTTTCATCCATCTTATCACCATCCATAAACTAATTATACATCAAAAAAGAAGAATCACAAATATTATTCTTCTTTTTTATCTATCTTTTAATCTCTACTAATTCATAAGCTTCTATTATGTCTTTTTCTTTAATATCACCATAGTTTTCTAACGTAATACCACATTCAAAACCAGATTTAACTTCCTTTACACTATCTTTTTCTCTTTGAATTGAATTAATATTTCCATCATATATAACTATACCGTCTCTTATTACTCTTGCCTTTGAATTAGATTTAATTATACCACTTAGTACATAGCATCCAGCAATATTTCCTGTTTTAGAAAACTTATAGATTTTTCTTATTTCTGCCTGTCCTAAAACCTTTTCTTCATATTCAGGGTCAAGCATTCCTTTCATAGCAGCTTCCATTTCTTCAACTACTTTATATATAATATTGTGAAGTCTAACTTCAACTCCATATTCTTTCGCTACATCTAAAATTTTAGCTGTTGGTCTTACGTTAAAACCTATTATTATTGCATTAGAAGCATTAGCTAAAACTATGTCACTTTCTGTAATTGTACCAACGCCACTTCTTATAATATTAAGTTTACATCCCTCAACATCAATTTTTGATAAAGTATTTTTAACAGCTTCTTCACTACCTTTAACATCCGTTTTTAATACTATATTTATCTCTTTTAGTCCCTCTGAAATTTTTCCAAACAAATCATCCAAACTAATTGAAGCTGATGCTTTATTAGATTTTAATTTAGCTGCTAAACTTCTTTCTTCAGCTACACTATGTGCTTTCTTTTCTGATTCAAAAGCCATAAACTTATCACCTGCAGTTGGAACACCTGAAATACCGGTTACTTCAGCAGGCATTGATGGAAGTGCAAACGTAATTTCTTCTCCTAAATCATTTCTTAGTGTTCTAACCTTTCCAAAGAACTCACCAACAACTATTGGATCACCTAATCTTAAAGTACCATTTTGAACTAATAAAGTAACAACAGATCCTACATTCTTATCTAGCTTAGACTCAATTACAGAGCCTAATGCGTAACGTTTAGGATTTGCCTTTAAACCCTCCATCTCTGCTAATAAAAGAAGATTATCAAGCAGGTTATCTATACCTTCATGAGTCTTAGCAGATATATTTACAAATAAAGTATCTCCTCCCCAAGTATCTGGTGTAAGTCCCCTTTCACTCATTTCCCTCATTACTCTTTCAGGATTAGCTCCAGGTTTATCTATTTTGTTTACAGCTACTATAATTGGAACTTTAGCTGCTTTAGCATGATCTATAGCTTCTATGGTTTGTGGCATAACACCATCATCAGCTGCTACTATAATTATTACTATATCAGTAACTGATGCACCACGAGCTCTCATTTCAGTAAATGCAGCATGTCCTGGAGTATCTATAAAAGTTATTTTTTTATTCTTATAACTTACTTGATAAGCACCAATATGCTGAGTTATACCGCCAAATTCTCCATCAACCACACTACTTTTTCTAATTGCATCAAGTAAAGAAGTTTTTCCATGATCAACATGTCCCATTATAGTTACAACAGGTGGTCTTTCTTCTAGATCTTCTTCATTATCTACAACCTCAAAAGTCTCAAAGTTTGCTATATTAGTCTGTTCTTCCCTTTTTAATGTTTTATTATAATCCAAAGCAACAACAGAAGCATCATCAAATGATATGGAAGCATTCATATTTGTCATTATACCAAGTAACATAAGCTTTTTAATTAATTCAGAAACTGGAACTTTTAATTCATTAGCCAATTCCTTAATTGTCATTCCATCTTTATAAACTATTACATTAGTATCCTCACTTGTATCATTTGATACTAACTTTTCCTTACTTTTATACATTGCCTTTTTAGCACTCTTTAAATCTTTTTCTTTATTATTCTTTTTTGCCTTTTTCTTTATTTTAGAAGAATCATTAGAAGTATGTTTTTTATCAACTAATGTATCCACTACTTCATCATAATAATCATCTAAATCCATTTTCTTAATTATTTCTTCGTCAACTTCATTTTCACTAACAGATTCTTCTTCACTTGAAAAAGCATTATCTAATTCTACTATTGAATCATCATCCAAAAGATCATCTTCACCGTTAACTTGAATTTTTAAGCTTTCACATTTTTTTAAAACTTCATCCACGCTTAAATTCATATCATTTGCGTACTCTAAAACACTCATCATGATACCCACCTCTTTCTTTTATTTATTATTTGCTATCAATATAAGTTCATCATATATTTCCTGAGGTATTAAAACCTCCAAATGCCTTTCTAAAGCTTTTGTTTCCATAGCCTTTTTTATAACATTAACGTCTTTTTTTAAGTAGGCTCCTCTTCCATTTGCCTTACCAGTTAAATCTACAGAAACTTCTCCCTTATTATTTCTAACTACCCTAATTAAATCTTTCTTTTCACATTTTTCTTTTGTAACTATGCAAGATCGCATAGGTATTTTTCTCTGTTTCAATTATATCACCTCATCTATGATAATGCGTTTGTTAAATCTATGTTTTCCTCTTTTATTTGTTCTTCAGTTTTAACATCTATTCTATAATGAGTAAGTCTAGCTGCTAACTTTACATTTTGACCTTTTCTTCCAATTGCTAGTGATAAATTATCGCCTTCTGCAACTGCTAAAGCCTCTTTCTTCTTTTCATCTAATATGTATACTTTTACATTTTTAGCTGGAGATAAAGCGTTTTTTATAAATTGAATTGGGTCTTTATCATATTTAACAACATCAATTTTTTCACCATTTAACTCTTTAGTTATATTATTTATTCTAGAACCTTTTTCACCAATACAAGCTCCAACTGCATCTATAGATTGATCTTCAGAATAAACAGCTATTTTGCTTCTTGATCCTGGATCTCTTGCTACACTGTATAGCATAACAGTTCCATCACTAAGTTCTGGTATTTCTTTTTCAAGTAGACGCTTAACAAAACCATAATGACTTCTAGAAAGTAATATCAAAGGGCTTTTACCAGTGTTATCAATTTTAGTGACATAAACCTTAATTGATGATCCCATGGCAAGACTTTCACCAGGAATTAATTCTTTTTTAGGTAAAACACCATGCATTCTGCCTAAATCAACATAGTAATTAGTAGCATCTTCTCTTGATAAAGTACCTACTAATAACTCTCCTTCTTTATCCTCAAATTCAGACATTATACTTTGTCTTTCAGCTTCTCTTACCTTTTGCACTAATATTTGTTTAGCTGTCATAGTAGCTACTCTACAAAAATCTTTTAAAGATACTTCTTCTTCTATTGTTTCACCTGGTTTTATGTCAGGTACTATTTTTTTAGCATCTTCTAATAATATTTCTACTGAATCATCATCTTCATCATCACTTCCGTCACTATACTCTGTAACAACTTTTTGATATGAAAATCCTTTTATTTTTCCTGTAGTTTTATCAATTTCTATTCTTATATTAGGAAGACCAGTTTCTTTCGTATAAGCCTTTTGTAATGCTTGAGTCATTCCATCAAATATTACTTCTTCAGAAATATTCTTCTCTTCACATATATCCTTTAAAGCTTTTATAAATTCTTTATTATTCATTCTAATTACCTCCCTTTTCTAATGAACAAACATCAAGTACATAAGCATCTTCAAATTCATCTTCTATTTTGTCAACAATTGGATTAATTATACTAGTTGCCTTAACACAAGTGTCAACATCAACAAAAGGTTCTTTATCAATTACTATTCTTAAATAATAAGTATTACCCTCTTTAACATATTCAACTTCACATAACTTAATACCTTCATCTAAAAGAGGTTTTTCAATTAGTGATTTTACTTTTTCATTCATTACCATCTCTCCTTAATTATAAAGAGTAGGAAACTTCTCCTACTCTTTTTTCTCCTTCTCATCTACGTGTATTATAACATAAAACAAATATATTTCAATACACATTTATATTTTTTGCCATGCTTTTCTCTACTTTTATACAAAAATTCTAATATTTGATAATAATACTACATTTTTTATAATAAACAACAAAAATGTTTTCTTTTTATGTTATAATCAAAAATAGAGGTGATTTGGTGTTAGATGATATTATAAAAAATATATATGACAAATATTTAAAGAATTGGGTTAAAAATAATTATAAGTATTTACTAACTATATTACTTTATGTTATGTATCAATGTGATTTTATAATGAACTTGATAAATTTAACTAACATTAATTTAAGTGCACTACCAAGAATAGCTAGAATTTCAATTTTAATTATAAACTATCTTATATATGTGTTTGCAATGATTTTTATTTTTTGGAAAGATATAAAAAGATGTATCAAAGATTTAAAAAAAGATTTTTCATCTAAAGCACTACTAGGATTAAATTGTTGGATTATAGGATGTCTTGTTATGACAATTTCATCAGTTATAATTAGTTTAATAACAGGTAATAGCACATCTACTAATGAAGTTTTAGTAAGGCAAAACATTAAAGTTGCTCCTATATTTATGTTATTTTTATGTACTGTAGTAGCTCCTATATTAGAAGAAATGACATTTAGAAAAGCACTTTATGGTTTGATAAAAAATAAAGTAGTATTCATAATCTCAAGTGGTGTTATATTTGGTCTACTACATATAGCTGGTAGTTATAGTGGTCCTTTGGATCTTCTTTATGTAATACCATATGGTGCAATGGGATGTTCATTTGCATTCTTACTTACACAAACCAATAACATCGTTTTACCAATAGGTATTCATATGATACACAATTTTATTTTAGTGTTATCCCAAATATTGAGGTAATAATATGAGTGAAAAAACAGAAAATACTTCAGTTAAAACTGTAAGAAAATTAAAGTTTAAATTTAAAGTTATATTATTTTTAGCATTTGTTGTTATATATTCCTTTTTTATAGGAACTAAGGGTATTTTTATAATTGATTATCCAGTAAAAGACAAAAACATAAATAATGATTTAAATGGTGTAAAAATACTTCAATTTTCTGATATACATTATGGATATGGTAAAAATAAGAGTGATGTAAAAAAGATAATTAAAAAAATAAATGATGCTAAAGCCGACATTGTAATATTTTCAGGTGACTTAATTAGTAATAAATACAGTATTAATTCTGATGAAGAAAAATTCCTATCTAATGAACTTAGCAAAATTAAAGCAACCTATGGAAAATATTTTATAAGTGGCGAAGAAGACTTCGAAAATGCAAAAAATATCTTTACAAATTCTAATTTTATTAATTTAAATGATAGCAATGAGATAATATACATTAATAAGTCATCAATTTTACTATCAGGTGGTAAGGATTTAGATAATTTCTTTAAGGATAATACCGATAATTTGCCAAATTATAAAATGTTGGTTCTTCATGACCCTAACGATATTGATAATTTTCTAAAATATAATTTTGAAATGGCAATGGCTGGTCATACTCATAATGGACAAATAAATATTCCAAAGTTAAATGAATTATTTATAAAAGGAAAATATAAAAATGATTATCAAAAAGTTAATAACACAAAATTATTTATAAATCCTGGAATTGGTAATAAGGTAATTAAAGCAAGATTGTTTAATCATCCAACAATTTTCTTATATAGACTTGAAAAGACATCAAATTGATGCCTTTTTTGTTGGAAGTATTATTTTAACGGTTGTTCCTTCATTCTTTTTCGATTCATACTTCATTTTACCACCATGTCTTTCTACTATTTCTTTAGAAAAACAAACGCCTAATCCGGTACCATTTTTTTTAGTAGTATAAAATGGTGTTCCAATCTTTTCTAACATTTCATCATCCATTCCGGAGCCATTATCAGAAATGGTAATAACATATTCAGTTTTATTGTTAATTGATTTTAGACTCACCCTTCCACTTTCCTTTATTGATTCCTTTGCATTTTTAATAATATTAATTAAAACTTGTTTTAGTCTATTATAATCACCATTTATGTATACTTCATCATCTGATAAATCATAATCAAATGCTATATTATTATTAAATATCATTTTAGTTTCATCACATACATCTTCTAGTAACATTTTTATGTCCATTTCATTTTTATCTATATTAAGTTTTGATACATCTTGAAAGTCCTTTAACAAAACAAGTGTTCTGTCTATTTCTTGATCTATTATGTTTATGTATTTATTAGCTTTACTAGTATTTCTTATATCAAACATTTCTAAATATCCCTTACATACCGCTAACGGATTTTTTATTTCATGAGTAATTTTAAAAAGTGATTGGTAAAGTGTTTTTTCTTTAGTTATTTCTTCAAAAGATTGATACATATTTACTATTGACTCTAGCTTTTTATATAATACCGAAATAAGTTTGCATAAGAAATACATAAGAATTATATAAATTAATATATAAGGATAATTTTCAAAATTAATTATTTCATCACTAAATAAAATAGACACAATTAAGCTAGCTATTACGTTTAATATTGCAAATACATTAATAAAGTCATATTTTAGGAAACGCCTAAATAAAATAGTTGCAAAATAAATAACTATTAATGCATATAAATTAATATTTAAATAATAAAATAATGAAAACGACAAAAATACGGATAATATAATACTTGATATAAAATCCTTTTTTAAAAGAGAAAATACAAATAATATGTTAAGTATTGCAATTAAATATATATCTATACTTCCAAATTTCAAACATAAGTATAAACTAGATAATAGAGAAAGTAGGAAAAAAATGTTTTTTTCTTTTTCATATGTCACTTTATTATATATTAAGTATACGTAATAGCATAGTAATGGAACAAATAAATAAATCAAATTCAAAAAAATAGATGTAATCATATAATCTTCCCTTCTTCATGAGAGAATTATATAATGCCATCTATGTAGAAATTTGTCGAACAATGTAATTTTAAATAAAAAAATGTAACTTTTTCTATGAATTTAGCTCTTCTATACACTTTTTTAGCTTTTTTGCATCATCTTCGAATATTATTTTTAAAGTATTATCAATCTCAACTATTCCTTTTGCGCCTAGTTTTTGTATTCCTTCTTTATCAGCTTTAGAAACGTCCTTTAATGTCACTTTAAACCTAGATACACTAACTTCCATGTTTGTTATATTTTTAATGCCACCTAAATACTCAACTAATTTATTAGCTTCATATTTAAAATCTGGCTTATTCGCTTTGATTACAACAAGTGCAATTAAAATAAGCACTATACCTATTATTATATACTTTGTCATTTATATCACCTAACCTAATCAAAATTATATAACAAGTGAGAAAAAAAAGCAAGTAAGCAATTTTTTTCTTCAACAAAGGGCTTTTTTAATGGTACTATTTACTACTTTTAGAATAAGCTACTAGTGAAAAAGATAGAAAGGGTGAAATATTATGTGTGATAATTCTAATTCTAGTTCAAAATGTAACTGCATCGCTGAAATATTAAAAGTTATAAACATTCTTCAAAGCGAAGTATGTCCTGGTGATAGTTGCTTAGAAACTTGTACAAGAGCTTACTTCGGACCAAATTCATCAGTTGATTTTAATACAAGACCTGTAACATTATATACTTGTAGTGGTACAGCAATAAACATGCCAGTATCAAATAATCCAGGAGAAGAGACAACTTCAAATATATTCAGAGTTGAAAAAGTAGACGGATGCTGTGCAACACTTAGAGTATTACTATACAACTCAGATACTAGTACCTATACTGCAACTAATTCATTCTTTACAGTAAATACAGATTGCTGCAGTTGCATAAAATGTTTAGCTGATACTTACGTTGAAGGTGTTTAAAAAGGCCACTTAATGTGGTCTTTATTTTATGTTATAAATATCGTTTAAATTAATCTTATTTCCTTCCAGAGTTATTAAATAGTCATCTTTTATACCAATTACTTTTTCTTTTATATTTTCACCATTTTTGTACAGAATAGTAATATCAGCCTGATAAACAAAATTTGGGCTTTCAAAAATTTCATTCAATTTTTTTATAAGTTCAGTTATAGAAATCTTATCTATTTTATCCGGCATGCTAGTATTTTTATGAACATAAAACTCTTTTTGAACTGATGACTTTATTTTATCAATCTTATTTTTATATATTTCTGGAAATTTATCCTTCATATAGATTCCTCCTACAAAATATATATATGATTATTATTATATTAAATACCGAATAGAGGTGAAAAAATGAAAAAAATTAATTATGGTATTATTATTCCTATTTTTATCTTTTTTATAATAAGTATAATTTCAATTTATAGTACATCAATTAATTCGAGTAATATATTATCTAGGCAAGTAATCTACTATATAATTGGGTTTGGTATAATAATTTTATTTCAAAAAATAGATACCAAAAACATATTTAAATATACCATCTTTTTTTATATATTGGGAAATATATTACTTTTGCTACTTCTATTCTTTGGAGAAGAAATAAACGGTTCAAAGTGTTGGTTTGTAATACCAAAAGTTGGATCTTTTCAGCCAAGTGAATTTATGAAATTAATTCTTATAATTATGAATGCAAATATATTTGAAATGTATGATAGAAAAAACGAAAAAAGAAGTATAAAAACAGATGTCAAGCTTTTCTTCACAATCATGATTATAACCTTAATACCATCAATTTTAACGTTTCTAGAACCTGATACTGGTGCTATTATAATATACTTTCTAATATCATTTGTAATGTTATTCTCATTTGGAATCAAAAACATTATTTTTATAGTAATCATTGTTATTTCTTCAATTTTATTAGCTGCGTTTTTTTATTTTTACTTTAACTATCAAACTAAATTTATAGATATTTTTGGAACATCATTCTTTTATAGAATTGATAGAATACTGGATTGGTCTAACAAAAGCGGAATGCAACTTACTAATGCACTAGCATCAATTAAAGCAGCTCACCTATTTGGATTTGGTATAGGAAAAACTCCGATATACATACCAGAACGACATACTGATTTTATATTTTCAATATATGCAAGTAATACTGGACTAATTGGAGTTATAGTTTTAATAGTTACTATTGCCATATTTGATGTTTGTATTCTTATAAAAGCAAATGAATTATATGTTAAAAAATATAAATTTGTAATAATCGGTTTCTTTGCTATGTTGTTATATCAACAAATTCAAAATATTGGTATGAATATAGGACTTCTTCCTATAACTGGAATTACACTACCCTTTATAAGTTATGGAGGTTCTTCTTTATTGTGTTACATGACAGGTATTGGTATTATTTTAGGTCTTGATAAAGCAAAAAAATCAACTAAAGGATAGTTGATTTTGCAATTACAAAGTATTAGTAAAATCTATTTAGATTATTTTTCATTAGAATCCGTTAACTTAATTAATTAAGATACTAATATTCATTAGTATCTGACTGTTTGAAATATCATTATTTATTGATTGCTTCAAATACAGACAATCGTTTTTGTAAATCAGAGCTTATCGATATTACGAGAAAAATAGACAATTTATAAAAAGTGTGCTTAATGATGTGTTTAAATAATATATGTATAATAAAAACCCTCAAAGGTAAGGGTTTGCTTCTTAATATGGTGACGCGTATGGGATTTGAACTATATATAATTTTAAAGTTTGTTGCTATATAAGGTTTTGCTGAATTTTTCTTTATTCTACAACGTTTTAATATAGTCTTAATGTCAATGTCACATTGTTTAAATCAATACTAGTTTGACATGAAACAAGACCAAAACAAGACCAAAGTTAAGAAAAAAACATTGACACAAAATTTATTTAATTCTTTGCTGAAAACAAATACCAGCCATTAATTAAATATTCAATTCTATCATCATGAATAATGT
This sequence comes from uncultured Bacilli bacterium, assembly GCA_934122275.1. Taxonomy (GTDB): domain Bacteria; phylum Bacillota_I; class Bacilli_A; order RF39; family UBA660; genus Aphodocola. The sequence continues at coordinate 110,888 of CAKOWI010000001.1, forward strand.
AAGATACTCGTCTAATATCATTATTGTATTCTTTAAAGTATTTTTGAGCGAATTGTTTTAACTCTACTCTATTCATATTTTTCATAATATCCCCCCTCAAGCGAATATAGTATCATACTTGATTGTAGAAATTTGTCGTAATATAAAAAAAGACCTGGAAATTAATCCAGGTTTTTTTAATATCTAAATCCGTATTCAACTAATTTTGCTAAAGTCTTAGGACCTGTACATCCATCTGCTACAAGTCCAGTTCTTCTTTGAAATTCTTTGATACTTGCAATTAAGTTTGGTCCATATAAGTTGCCTAAAGCCTTAACTGATGTATAACTTGGGAATGTCTTTCTCATGAATGAAGCTATCTTCCCTACATTAGTGTTATTGTCTCCACGTTTAAAGTAACCTCTAGCTGGCAAAAAGTTATTAGTACTAACTGGTGTACTAGCTTCTGTATATGAATATTGTTCAGGATTAATATATTGTCCATTTGATAAATTTACTATAGATAAATGAAGGTGTATTCCTGTAGCTTTTCCACTCATACCAGTATATCCTATCAGAGTACCTCTTGATACTGTTTGCCCTGCTTTACAATTAACACTAGATAAGTGATAGTGTAACATTTTAACATTTAATCTAGGATATTTAATCCATACATATTTACCACCTAGCTTATCAGTACCAGCGCTTAATACAATCCCATTTTCAAGGGCATATTGAGGTATTTTAGCCCCATATGTTCCATAATCCGTTCCATTGTGAAATGAGCTCGTATTGCCTGCTTTTGTACTTATAATACGCCTCCAACCGAATGAACTTGTCACACAGTGTTTTGCATTATTGAAAATTATATTAGTTATCTTGCTCATCTACTGTCACCTCTTCTATATCTTCTGGAATTTCTGGAACTTCTCCATACATTTCTTTTAATTCCTCTTCTGTTAATTCTGTTTTAATTTCTTCCATTACTCTTCACCATTCTTTCTTGTAAAATAATAAGTTATTATAGCCATTGTTATCGCCATAAATGTTTCCATTTCAATTTTACCCATTATTGCAAGTGCACAAGTTACACCACAAAACATTAATGATAATATTGATTTTAATTTTAATAAATTTAATAAGTTTTTCATTATTTACCTCCATGTTCTAAATCTTCTATTCTATGATTTATTACTTTTATCTGTTCTTCAACAACTGGCATACGTCTAGCAAAGTTATTATGTTCTCTGACTTCTCTAGTTAGTTCTGTTATTTTTTCATCAGTAACTGCTTGATTTGTCTTAACTTCTGATTTAATATCACTAACAATCTTTTTATTGGCACTAACATTAGTAAAAATAACAGCTATAAGCGATAATCCGCCTGTTATTAAAGATCCTATTAATCCATCACTCATTTTGACCTCCTAATAATAAATTCTATAATCATAACGTACTCCAGCTACAAAATTAAATGAATTTGTGAATGTGATTGAATATGAACTATCGGTCACGCTGCTTACACCATTTGAATTCAACCAATGTAAAGTGGATGTGTTAGTCCAAAATACAGTTTCATAATTGTGTACAGCATCATAAATTATAATTTCTGGTTCAAGTTGTGTAATTTTTGAACCAGGTTGTCTAGACACAATTATCAATTTTGGTGGATGTTCTAAACCTGTTATAGTTAATGTTTTACCAGCAGATGCTACAACACTACCAGTCATATAATCATAACTACCACCTTGCGCAATTAAAGTACCAGTTATTTTATTACCATATTTATCATAAGCAGTTTCACCACTTGCTAAAGTTTCAGCACTTACCGTGCTATCTGTTAAATCTAGTAATACATCATTACCAGACACAAATTTGTTATATGCCATTATTTACCTCCTGTGTAGTTTTAAATGTTATTCCATAATCATTAGTTTCAGAATTTGCAAATTTAACCGTAGTTCCATAATCATTTTCTTCTGTTTCGAATACTGTGGAACCAGTTGATTGCAAAGCAGTACCCGTCACACCCATAATTGTTTTACCAGATACAATATCTTCACTATTGATATTTGTTATCGTTACTTTTGATAAACCATAATAGCCTTGCCCAGGTTTCATTACAGAGCCTGCATTTGATGCACTTACTGTACGTTCTTCTAATTTCTTACCAGCTAAAATATTAAGTCCTGACCACGAGGTAACACCATCACCTATTTTTAATAAGTTGTTCGTTGTGTCAAACCCTATTTCTCCGAGTGCTAAAATAGGGTCATATGTTGCCCAATTAGTAGCAGTATCTTTTCTCAAAATTATTTGATTCATTTTTGCACCTCCATTATTACAAACAAATTATTCCATGAAGTAACTCCATCACCTATCTTTAATACTTTATTTGTTACATCATATCCAAACTCACCTATCCTTAAAATAGGATTATACTTTTTCCAATTATCCGATGTGTCACTCCTAAACGTTAATCTAAAACTATTTATCATGCCATTTACCTCCAAATTGTTCGTAAACTCTGATTATTTCCATTTCCATGACGTGACTTATTATATTTGAACCTGCTGCATTAGGATGGAACTTGCTTCCAGAATCATTGCCAGCACTATCTAAGCAATAATTTTTTCTATATGTACTAAACTTAAATGATAATCCTGCATTTTTAGCCAAATCGAAACATGGAATTGAGAAGTGAGCGCATACTTCTTTCATTGCATTACCATACTCAAAAATTGTTTTGCCATCACCATTTTTATCATTTGAAAAACTTTCTTGCACTGCATACATTGGAGTAAAAAATAATATAGGTTTATTAGGAAATCTATTCTTTAAATAATAAACTAATCTATATAATCCTTTATAGAATGTTGATTGGTTTTTAGGTCTAACAACCGAGTCATATTCTGTCGTAAATGTACCTAAAGCAACACTCCAATTCCAATCGTTAACTCCACCAAGTACAGTTATCATGTCTATATCATCTGGAATTTGTTGAGCCCTTGTAAAGAAGTCTTTAATATCGTCACCTCTATCAAATGAAATTGTAGAACCACCTACCCCAAAGTCACCGTGGTCAGCCATACCATTTGGATATAATAATTTAACTTTTGGGTTTCTTTGTGCTATCCAATATGGATAGTTGTTCGGTCTACCTTTTAAATCCGTTATACTGTCACCTAATGCAACCCACTTAATGACCTTCTTTTCTATTGGTCTTTTAGCAGTTAATGATGCACTACCACATTCCAGCTTACTACCATTTGTGACTATATTGAAATTTGGTGTACCTATAGTCTTGTTTTCAATTATAACCGACATTACCACTTACCTCCGAAACCTTCTATTGTTTCTTTGATTGAATCTTCAATTAAATAACTTATTCTTTCGGAACCAACAGAATTTAAATGATAGCCATCGGCATAAAAAGTAGAAGCTCCTGTAGTAGTCAAATTAGTGACACTTGATTTTGAGTATAAGTCACAAACTGGTATAGCAAAATTTCCAGCAACTTCTTTAATTGCATCTACAAACTGTTTTAAAGTGTTACCATTTGAATTAGTACCCGTACCTATTGTTGGTGTTAACACCAAAATTGGAGTTGTTGAATATGCATTTTTTACTGAATATAGTAATCTATATAATCCTTTATAAAACGTAGGATTAGTTGTAATATCACTATAATCTGTTGTGAACTCTCCAAGTGTTATACTATTATTCCAATCATTAAATCCAGCTAAAATACATATGCAATTTGTACTTGATAACGATTGAGATTGAGTATATAAATCATTTGTTAAAGTAGCTGATTCTGTAGCTAAATTAGTTATATCTAAATTAGGATTTCTTGTTTTTATCCAATAAGGATAGTTATTAGGATATGTATCTAAACAAGTTAGGTAGTCACCTAATAAGGTGATTTTATGCTGCTTTGACTCACTATGAGATATATTAGTTAAGTCAGCAGTACCACCACTTATAACATCTCCAGCCTTAATAGCATCACTACCATTTGTGGCTATTATTTTATTACCTATAATTATCATTAAATCACATCCTTTTTGTACACTAGTTTCGAACCTACATAAATTTCTTTTACTGGTTTTTTGCCTACGTAAGCATTAGTTGGAATTGTTGAATTGCCAATTTTTATTTGAGTATTTTTGGTAAATTTAGCAGTGTATGATAAATTCGTTGTTATTGAACTTGCTGATACTGTGTATGTATTCACTGTTGAAACTGTTGTGCCAGAACTATTTATCCACTTGCTAAATGTATAGCCATCTCTTGCTGTTGCCATTAAAATCACATCATTAGGGTTCTCTGGGTCAACAAGTCCATCATTTGGACTTACTGAAACTTGTCCAGCCCTACTGTCACAACTTGCTGATACTACAAAATTTGAAGTTTCAGTATAATTAACAACAAAATAGCAATGGTCTAAAAATGCATATCTAAAGCCAGCATCAATATATATCCCAATATCTTTGTTTAACTGCCTAGTTTGAGCATCATAATATGATATTGGAATAGAAACCTTATATTCTTTAGTATCATAAACTGTTACAGCTGAATGTGATTCTAAATTACCACCTGATTGATTAGAAGTATTTTTGTCATACATTCTTACATAAAAAGTACCAGATAACATAGCTATCCAAGCATTATAGTATAAATCTATACTCGATATTATCCAGTTCTTACGGATGTTATCTGATAACAATTCTTGATTAATCTTAAGTATTCCAGCTCCCCAATGAGATGCGGCTCTTCTGTCAGTTGGAATTGTATCCCAACCAGATAATGCTTTAGCCCCAGAATTAGTTAAATAATTGTCCTTTGTTATGTGAGATGCTGGTATAATTGCAGTTGCCATAATGCCTCCTACACGATAAATGTGATTATATTATCGTTATCCTCTAAAGAATCTGTTGAGTCTTTAACTTGAATAATATAGTCTCCAAATTGATTTACATCTTTTTCATCAGTCACATTGTAGATTGTATTTGTATCTTTTTCTGTAATGGCATCATATTGTGCTTTAGTGCCTACCCAAACCTTTCTCGATGTTAAATTTTGGTCTTTTATTGCAACAGTTTGTAATTTGTTATTATCATCTTTTGTTATAGTAGCATTATCAACTTCAGCACTTGAACCACCTTGTATTTCGATATTGCCCTCTCCCTCAAGTGACTGGTTATTTATTGTCTTGATCTTTTGAATAGACGAATCAGCCTTATCTAAACTTGACTGTACGGAACTTTCTAAATCAGATTTAGGAATACCATCAGTTGGCTTACTATAAGTGCCAGTATTAGACGTATATCCGTCTGGATTTGAGCTGTTATATGGTGTATAACCTAATGCGTCTGTCACATCCTCTTTTGATATTGATTGTAAAGCGGTTGCTCCTTTGCTTGCTCCAGCTCGAATTGCTTCTAAATCGTTTATAGAATTTTGCTTTGATGAATCATGATAAGTATTATCTATAAAGTTCTTATCATTTTCTAATTCACTCAACTTTGCTGGAATGTCAGACGGATTTGCTTTCTTGTTTATTAGTTCTTTTAAAGCTGTATCATCATAGTTATTTAATTCACCGAGTTTTTTCTTATCTTCATCAGTATAATTATTATCCGTATGTACATAATTAGTATCCTTAACGAAATCTTGAGTTATTCCCAAATCAGATAAAGACTTATTGCCACTTAATTCAACATCATTTATCTTAGGTTTATTATCTAAATCATTATAATCGTTCGATGATCCGCCACCCGTATTTATAATTTTAACATCATGCCCTAAATCACCAATTTCAACCTCATTGTAAAACTCTAAATTACCAATATTAATTTCCGTCATAAATAGTATCCTCGTCGGTTATTTCAAATTGTGATTTTAGAGTTTTTACAGTTCCGTCTTTTAGTGTGCATTCAATATCAAAATTATAAATTCCATAGTCAAGTTCTCTAGTGTCTTCTGGTTTAAATTCACTATGCCAATAATCTTCTTTAAATGTAAAATCTTCTTTGTTTTTATTAAAAAGAATTGTTGATGATTTTAAGTTATACTTCCGACATGTTAATATTAGTGTTTTAATATTCTCACTTAAAATGCTTTTTCCGTCTTTATCAGTTATTTTAAATTTAAATGGTTGCGTATCTCCTCTTATAAATTCCATATTATTCCTCCTCAGTTTCAGTGTGTTCTCGTATTACTTGACGAGCTTCTTCTCTTTTGTTTAAGGTTTCAGTATAGTCATTATCTAATTCCTTACCTAAAAATTGATATTCAATTATCTTGTTAGCAATATAATCAGTATCTATCAAATATTGCTTTGATTTATATAGTTCATTTTCTTTTTCATCAAAACTTTCCTCTATCATTATTTCCACCTTCCTATCGCAATATATGACACACCAAAATTTCGAGTTGCTTCAGTTCCTCTGCCAATTTGTATTCCACCAGGGCTTTTCTTTGAGACAAGATTAACTTGATCATTCATCAAAAAACCCGTCCAGTCGCCTGCGGTAATTGCATAAGAAATCTTGGGTGTTTCAATAAATTGTTCAATAAAATCATCAAAAACAAAACTGTTGGTCCCCGATGTGTACAAATAACCCCAAGTGTTCGTAACTGAAACACTTGCATTTTTATATCCAGTTTGTATCATGGTGCCATCGTAAAATTTAAGACAAGTATTATCTCCAACAACTTTATTTTCTATAACTTGATTGCCATTTACTTGTAACAATCCTCCAACGTCTTCATCATATTTACCCATTATTCCAACACCATTTTTATGAAGTGCAATATTTGGAATACCACCTCCAAAAGTGTCTGTAAATGTTACTTCTGAAAGCTCATCCTTGATTAACACTTCTATTTCATAAGAATTACCAATATTGAATCCTAATGTTTCTGTATCGCCTTTAATAAGACCGTCATATGAGTAATTGCCTTCACTTACTGTTAAAGTTAAGTCATTATAATCTGACCATTCATTAGTACCTTTAACTCTATATCTATACTTTGAATATTTAATTGAATTGATAACAGTACCAAAATTGATTTTATTAAATGTTCCATCTATTTTGAGTGTTACATCTTTTGATACACCATTTGTTCTTGCTACAGATATATTTCCTTTAGCAATGACACTATACGGAATAAAGTTTGTAGCTTGTTTACTTACTAATTTAGAATTATTACGACTATCAATTGCATAAACATTTATTGTAGATGAATCAGCATTATTAACAGTTCCATTAACGTCACTATCTGAACTATATGTAATGTCGACTGGATTAGCTGCTCCAATAGAAGCTCTATATTTACTTAAAGTAGCTTCTTTATTAGCTGTTGCTTTCATGCTTGATGGTATTGTTACTTTTACATTAGAATAACCTTTTACTATCGAAGTATTGCTACCTGTTAATGCTACTGTCTTTTCATTAACATCAGCAAAGTTAAAATTATTAAATGTAGGTTCACCATTAACGATTGTCATCGTTTTAGTAACTGATGAATAATAATAAGTGCCACCTATTGTCGTTCTCAAATAAAATTTAACTTGCATAGAATTACCAGTACAAGCTTGTCTTAATTTAACTCTTTCATCATCTGTCAGATTAAATGTATAACTTGTACCAGTTTTAGGTACATCTCTATAACCAGCATAAGCTACACTACCATTTGTATCGTGTATGCTTAGTACCAATTGACTAACGGCATCACCCGCAGGATTTGAATAATTTACTGTAGGATTACTTTCATCATTAAAGTCGGAAGCTGATGTAATATTTGCTTGTCTTGGTATATCTGGAGCCCATAAATTACCAGATGTACTACCACTCATGTGATAACTACTAGCACTTATTGATACTGACCTACCAGGCCAACTACCGTCATTGTTATGGTAAACTGTTATATCTTTTTCACCTAAAAGTGTATATCCAGGATAATATCTATAAGAACCTGTTTTTACCGTAGTACCATCTATGCTAAAACTTGACGAACTAGAGCCAACTGATGTACTTCCACCATAATAGAAATAAGCTCTTAATTTAAATGTACTATAATTGCCATCCGTACTTTGTCCTGTACGTTCATAAGTTCCTACAAATGCAGTTGAATAACTACCACTTATTCGTGCAAATTCTGTTCCATTCATTTATACCACCTCACATTCTCGTAAACCATGTTTGGTCTCCGACTTCTGAAATTAAGGTGCTACACATTTGAGCTTTATTCTTTACTATTAATTCATTCGTACTTAATCCCTTATCAGTAAAGTAAGCTATTGTTTCTTTTTGTAAAGTTAAAATTTTTATTCCATTTGCGTTAGCTTTGAATATAGTTTCCATATTTGTAGAAGTGATTGTTATACCTTTTGAAATATTAACTGTTTCAGTTGTGGTCTCATTTGCATTTTGAGAATATGCTAATTTGACAGCTCCTTTATTTGCCATTAGGTCATATACTTCTACTCCACCATTAGCATTACATTTAAATTCAATTTTAAGATGTCCTGTTGTCACTACAATTGGTTCTACTATATATTCATTAGTTTCACTATCTTTTTCACTAGTATAAAATTGTTTATAATCTGTACTATCTAGTTGATATTCTTTATCATTTATAACAACACTTGCTACAGCTTGACTAATTAGTTTCTTATACCAAAAGCTTATTGAATAATTGCCATTTGGTACTTCTTGTTCTTGTGATAGAGTACTGTTTAATAGCAATATCGAATTACTATTAGAAGCTTCATCATTTGATTTTCTTAAAGCTTTTCCACCCCAGAATTCATATGGATTAGTTTCTTTATCTTCTCCATCATTTTCAAACCATAATCCAGTATTTCTAAATATATTATTACCTCCTGCTTCACTAAAGGCATTTGTTATACCTGATTCAGCAGTTTGGAGCAATTCATCCATACTGGTTTTGTTATAATAGTTGTTAGTAATATCACTTTGTATATTTTCTTGTTTAATCGTTATTGAACGTATTTCCCCTTTTTGTTTATTAACTTCAATTTGAGTATTTCTTAAAGCTTCTCCTAAAGAAATATCTTGTTTTGTCTTTATCTCCTGTTCAGTTGGAGCTGGGCTTTCAATAACGCTTGTAAAAGTTCCGTCAAATGTAAAATTATGTTTTAATACATAAGTATCAAAATATTCTGTTTCACTAATATAAACCCTGATATATTTTCCGAGTTTTAAAAACGGTTTTCCATAATACGTTGTCAATTTGCAGTCAACGTATTTCATCCCTTTAACTTTATTCCATATTGCATTTATTGCTTGTTGTCTTAATTCCGCATTATACAAAATATAATCCTCACTAATTGTTATAGAATGTTCACCATTAGTTGCTATACTTTCGTCATCTTTAATTGTTACATTTTCATCATCTACTTGACTATTTTTTATAATCAAACAATTGATAGGCCCACATACAATCTTCCCACCTTCGACGCTACTATAATCATTTAAGTTAAAAACGTAATCTGGTTCGTCGTTATCGCTTAACCAACATAAATCAATTTTATTAGTATCATTATCAATATCAATGAAAGAACAAGATATTTTAGCAACAGTTTGTAATACAGTTCTATTCTTCTCACCATTTGTAAATGGATTGTCAGTAATTGGAATTGTACTATTTGTAAATGTTGTTGTTACTGGCGTTAAACCAAGCTGTTCACATACATCTGCATAAAGGTCTGATAAAGTCTTATTGTCGATAGAATAATCAATATTACACACATATTTTTTATCTAAGTTAGTATAAAGGTCGTCATATGCCGTAATTTGACTCATATTTGCCGTTATTTCGTTATTTGGACGTTCTACAGTATATTTACCCATATTTATGTATTCGTTGCTTAAATCGGCGTATTTTACCCCTATTTGGGCTTGTATGCTTTTATCAGTTAAGTTGTTTTGGTCATCTATGAAATTAGCTTTCAAACATTTGGCATATACAGAACCAATAATATTGCCATCTACATAACAACCACTATCTATTTCAAAGCTTTGTAAATTGTTAGAATTAGTAATTGGTGTTTCTATTCCATCTACAATTATTTTTCCTAAACGGTTAGCATTTGCTCTATTTTTACATTCATTTATAAAATCTGTACTTGCCATAATCCACCTACAATTCAATTACCGCTTGTGAGGCAGGATTATATAGTTCTACAAGTCCATCTGGTGTTTGATAAGGTAGCATTGCTTGGGCTGTTCTATCACCACGATAACAATTTATATGTTTCCACTTTTTTGTGAATGGGTTTAGGAAATCAACACCTAACGTTGGTGCTTTTATAATCTCAGAGTAAAAATCAACTACTTCATCTTCTGTAAGTGGTCTTGTAACTAAATCAAGTCGCCATTTAGTATTAATGACATTGAGAACCATTGTTCCATCAGCATTAGTTGTATCACGTCCACTATTTTTTGAAACATCATACCAAGCAACTTTTGACTGATTTGACAAATATTTAGATATATCTACTCCATTTAATTTGACTTTAGATATAACAAGCACAGGGCTTGATAATACATATCTATATCCATTATTGGTAAATTCTTTTATCATTTATTTCACCATCTTTCAATTTTCCCTTTGAAAGAAAGTGCTACACATGTTATAATTCTGGTATAGGAGGGCTTTATGAAAAAGTTATTGATTTTAGTAGTGTGTTGTTTATGTTTGTGTGGGTGTGGTAATGACTTTGAAGGTTATAATTACAATTCGAGAACTTCTATAACTACGTCAAGTATTACAACATCAAGAAGTACTACACAGAAAACTAATATTACTGTCGAGAATAATGATTATGATTTTGATATTTCTTTAAAAGAAATGTCAGAAATATATTACAACAACGAACTTGATGGAAACAAAAAGTTTTTTGGAAAAAAAGTAAAAACAAAGGCAAAATTCAATCAAGTAAGTACTGGAACTTTTAGTGGACTTATAGCATACTTTGATGAATTAGACTCAATATATGGTATTTATTGCGTTAGTTTTGACAAAAAAACAAAGAATAAATTAAATACGTTTAATCGTAATGAAGTTTTAACCGTAATAGGTACTGTTGACACATTATCAAGTTCCTCAATAAAGTTCAAAAATTGCAATATTAATAAATCATCTTAAATTACTTTTTTATCAAACTGGTATATTAATTGGACATACACCAGTTTGTTTTGTTCTTTGGTTTATTCTATCAACAATCGTTCCTTCATCGGTATGTACATGAACATCAATTTCACTAGATTGATTGTCAAATTGGCTCATAGCCTGTGACATTCCATTTATAATGAATTCTTGTAATATTGAACAATCTGGATTAATATTTTTTATTGATTCTGGAATGTCATAATTTAAATTCAGTTTATATTTTGCATCCGCAAATGTTTTTTGTGTTTCTTCAATTAAAGTTTCAGCTGTTCGTTTTAGTTTAGGGATTTCATCTTCCATTCCTGTTAATATACCATCTGTTGTATAATTACCTACTTTTGCATCTATTACAAGTCTAGATGGCGAATGTATTCCCAAAGCATCTTTTATACCGGATACAAAGGATTTACCCCAATTTTTTAATTTTCTTCCAAAACCAAACATACCATCAATTATTCCATCTAATATATTGATGCCTAAGTGTTTCCAATCAATTTGTTTTATAGCATCTTTTGTTTTATTCCATAAATTGACACCAAAATTAGCAAGTGCTGTTCCTATATTCAATATTCCATTTACTATTCCAATCAACACTTTTTTACCTAATTCTAACCAATTAGTTTTCGTAATAGTTTTCCACATAGTTCCTACGGCTTGGCCAGCATAATAGAAAAATTTGTTTGGAAGTTCTTTCAACCAAGTAACGATTTCAGTCATTTTATTTATTGCTTTAGGAACAAAATCAATTATTGAGTTTATTATATTTTTTACTGCAGTTGCAAAAATTTCATTAACTTTTGAGAACCAAGTTTTCCAATTTTCGAATAAGTTTATAGCCATCTTTCCCATATCTTCAAAGGCTTTATTAAAATCGCCATGTATTAAATCAGAAATTATTTTACAAGTTCCACTTATAGTGTCAAAAATATTAGAAAATACAAATACAATAGTTTCATATATTGTTTTGACTACAGCTACAACTTTTTCTTTCATAATATTCCATATAGGTTTAGTGATGCCCCATATTTCAGATACTGTAGATGTTATGACCCCAAATAAATCCTTAAATAATCTGGACACAGATGATACCATATCGTTAACTTTATTTTTGAAAGTATCGTTTGTATTGTACGCATGTATTAAAGAACCAGTCAAAGCGACAACCCCTGCTATTATTAGTCCTAATGCGCCCGTTGAAATTCCTAAAGTTGAAGTCAATCCACTAAAACCACTAGACAGTAACCCAAGTTTGGATGTTACGGATGTAAATACAGTTGATAATGTGCTGAATAATTTAGATATTCCAGTTAATTTTGCAAACTTACTTAAAATTCTAAATAAATTGACAAAACCTAATGCAATACCTAAAGAGGCCCATAATTTTCCTTGAGTATTCAACCCTTTCCACCATTTAATGATGTTAGATAGTGTTTTATCAATTCCCCCATACTTCCACGAAACTTCGCCAGTTAATGGGTCTATTTCTTTTGTAAAACCTAACCATTCCATTATTTTGTCTCTTATCTGAGTGGCTTTCATCTTAACTTTATCCATACCATTATCGTAACCTTTAATGGCATCTAACAATCTCTGATCTATTCCACCAGATGTGCCTCCTGAGCCACTTGAACCACTTCCACTATTTTTGTTTTCGTCAATGTTATGTATCTCATCAAATCCCAAAACTTGTCTCTTTAATTCTTTGACTTTTTTACCTGCTTTGTCAGCACTACTACCCACTCCACCTAATGAATCAGTGTATTTATCTACTGATGCAATTCCAGTATTATAATCTTTTAATTTAATACCAAACATAGATGCTATTGCTTTTGTCACTTCTTTTATTACCATTAATATTGCATTGGCATACGGTAATATTTGAGCAAATGCACCAATAAACAGACTTGATAACGCAACCTTAGTTTCGGTTAACTGCTGTCTGAATATTTTCATTTGGTTACTTGGTGATTCCAAATTGTTTGCAAAGTCACCCATCGCTATGTTTGCTTGTTTTAATGTCGCTATATATCTAAGGATTTCTTTTTCAGCCTGAGATAATTCTTTTACTTTTTTATCTATACCCAGTGAATCAAGTATAGGTTGCATTGATGTTTGAGTAACATCAATCCCATATGATCTTAAAGGCTTTGTTTGCATTACATTCATATAAGTTCGCTACTCTTATACCGTTCTCCTACGAACTGCTATATATTTCCATATAGATTAGACTATATCTTCATCTTTTCAGATGTTCCCCACTTCCACTCGCTTGAGTGTACTCCGACGCCTCGGATAGTCGTTAGCGGTTTCTTAACAATATTTCCAAATATAATTTTTATGTTGTTTCTTTTCACCACGGCATACTTCTGAAATATGTCCTTGCGAAAAACCGGTTTGTCTTTTCGCTTCATTTGCTGATGGGTATATTTTAATTAATTTCATATCCATATCATATTGAGCCACTTTTTTTGAACAACCATCATTTTTCATAATTCTTAATTTGTTTTTTAATGCGTGATTATTCTGTTCCTTTACAGTTGCCCATTCAAGATTAGAAATACAATTATTTTGTTTGTTTCCGTCTATGTGATTTACTGTTGGTTTGTTTTCCAAATTTGGAATAAACTCAATAGCAACTAGTCTGTGAACTCTTCTATATATTCTTCTATTGTTTTCACATAAGCAAACTCTAAAATAATTATCCTTATCTTTAAAATTTTTTAAATTTCTATATCCATTCGCTAATTTTTTCCTTACATTTCCCAAGTTTGATATTTCGTAAGTTTTCGTTTCTGATATAGTTTTCCATGTTTCTTTCATAAGTTATCACCAACTTATGTGTATCACATTATCCACTACACTTTCACTACAGTCTACATATATTGTTAAGATTTCCGACGGGATTGCCTTCAACTTTACTTGGTAAGGTGTTCCCCGTTTTCAAGGAATTGTTTTTGTATATTATTTCTAATACACCGAGCCATTTTATTAACCCGCGTATACGCCAGCCCTTAATGCTTCCGCGACCTTATCTTCGCTTTTGTTATATAATGACGCCAAATCATAAGTTAATTTAGTCATTGTTTCAGACATTATTGCAGAATATTTATCTTTTATACCAACAGTCTCACCCATTGATTGAAATATACCTTGCATATATAATGTCTCTGTTTTATTAGTTCCAAATTTTTCATTTAGTTTATATTGAAACTGTGTTGCTGATTTGCCTAATTCTGAAAATGTTTGTTTTCCATTTTTTTCAATATTGTCAAATACAACATTAAACAAGTTCAATTGTTCAGTATAATCAACTGCTTCATTCATCCAACCAAGTAATGATTGTGTTAGTCTTTTAACACCAGTAAAAGTAAATACCGACTTTAATGCACTTCCAAGTTTATCCGTACTAGATGTTGTCTTGTCAATCGTATTTTTTAGCTGATTAACATTTGAGTTAGCATTATTAACAGAACCAGTTTTCAATTTACTGTCAATGCTAGAAACAGTTCGTTCCAAATTAGTTAACTTTGATACTAGTTTATCAACATTTGATAACGCTTCTTGGGCTTTTGATTGAATTTGGAGTTCTAATGTTTGTTCATTCATTCTTTTCACCTACCTTTTTGGTCGTTCCCTTTTCGGTAGTGCTATTTTTAAATTTATTTTGTATTTCAGTTATTCGCCCTTTTAACTTAGCCACTAATATATCACTTTCATTTTTTATTTCTTTTTTAGTATCAAAGCCATATGGTTTTTTAGAGTATTCAACATTTGCCTTACAAAAAGTTTTGCTAAGTGCCACTATAAGTGCTTCAAGATTATACGCACCTTGTAAGTGGGCTCTCGAGTTAAATATCTCTTGTTCTTCTTTTTGTCTTGAATAATAAGAAAAACGGTATGCCCAGAATAGGTCTGGGTTATCTTCCCAAAACTCTTTCACAGACATACCGTATGTAATTGCCATAGGCAATAAATCATAAAACCAATCTGTTAAGTTTTTATATTGCTTGCCTTTGTCTTCATTAGTGTCTTCGTCTAAGCTTCGATTATCTCTAGTTCCTCGTTGTTCTCCGTCGAGTCTATATCGGCTAGGGCACTCATAAAAGATTGATATTCTTCAATGGCAAACTTAACTACTTTGGCTGGATTTTTACCACTTTTTTGATAAGTTTCCATTAATTTAAGTGCTAAATTAGGATTAACATCTTTATGATTAGCAACGAATAAACTTGTCCATACCAAGTCATAAAATGTAACTGGCTTTTTATCAAACTCTTCTATACTAAAACCCATTGCTTCAAGCCATTTAATACTATCCCTATTCATTTCTAAAGTATAATCTTTGTCATTAATTTTTAATTTTAATTTCTTCATTGTCTTTCCCTACTTTCATTATTACTAGTTTGTTTCTATTAATGCTGTAACTTCTGTTGTTGTTTTATATGCTGGAGCAACACTTGGTACTGTGTGTAATGTACATTCAATTACACCACCAACAGAAACTTCATTAATCCAAGTTTGTAATGAGCCTTTATATTGAACTCCTGTTCCATCTGGTAACTTGATTAATATATCTTTTTGTGTATTGTCACATTCTGCTTTTACTGCTGTTAAATTAGCATCACTATAGTTATAAGTGAAATCCATTTCTCCAGTATCTGCTCTATCAGCAACATATACTTTAACAGTGTCACTTGATGTAGTAGTCTCTACTGTTCCACCTGCTTGTCCAGTTGCAGGCATACCTTTAACTGCTACTAATTTTTCTTTTGGGAATTTTGCGTCAGTTGTATCTTTAACTCTAATTTCAATACCTAAATCTATCATTATTTATTCACCTCTCATTGTAATTTCCCTTACAATTTGAAGTGCTACATTTGTTTAATTCGGATAAATAACTAAATTATCTAATCCATATTTTGTATCTAACTTGCCAGTTATTTTAACTATATTTCTATGTACATTAGAATCAGCATTTATTGCGTCTAATTCTGTTTTAATGGTTACATGATAATTATTTTTGAAATAATTAACTACATGTTTAGTAACTTCATTACAGACAGTTCTTTTTGATGCTTTTCCACTTGTCATTGAATAAACATTTATTTCAATACCGAATGTATAAGTTTCTTCTCCATAACTTAAATTATTATATTTATTAGTTACTGGAAGTAATTTAACTGGTACTATAGGAAATACTTTGCTTTGTTGTGGCATTGCTTTTGTAACTGTTGGTTTATATATTGATTTTTCTTCAACATATTTTTTTAATTCTGGGAAGATTTTATCTTCAAATATATTTTCAACTATCAATATAAATCACCTACTGTCTTTCTTATTTCAATGTCAACTATGTTTCCTATTTCACTTTTAATATCTTGAAATGCACTATAGAACATATGCCTACTTGGTAAACCTCTAGTCCAACCATAAGTACCATCTTCTTTAGGATACTTCCAACCTTTTTCACCATGTTCATTAACATCATATTTCCATGATTTAAAAGGTCCATCTGGATTAGGATGAGGATTATTAGAACCTACAATTCCTGTACCCATTTCGTTAAAAATGATAACCATATCATTAGTCCATACTCTACCTGTTTTTGTATCATCATCATATTGCCACTGTATTTGACTTGTATGATTAGAAATACCATTAGCATAGCAATGTTCTAGCACCTTGTTATACATCATCTCTGTGGCATATTTAACAGCATTGTCAACACCTTTTGAGTAGGCTTGATAATACTTATTCAGTAAATTTTTTGCTTGTTTTAGGCTTTCTTTTGATAATTCCATCGTTAGAACTGTTTTCATTTTCTACTTTAGCCTCTTTTGTTTTTTCCTCTACAAGTTTATAACCTGTTTTAATGTAATCATCTCTTGTTTTTTCATCAAAAACTACTATTCCATTTGTAAATTTGTACATATTGCACCTACTTTCCTGTAAGTTTTTCAAAATATATAATTATAACTGAATTACCATCTCTTGGTGGTAATAATCTATAGTTAGCATTATCTCCATGATTTTCTTCTCCTTCTGGTGTTGCACCATCAAGATAAGCCACATCAAACTCTTTAAATTGACCTTGATATGATATAGGAATAACTGCTTTTTTCATAACACTTGCTTTTTCTCCAAACTCTGCAATATCAGCATCAGTATTGACTGGTTGATAATTAAATTTATATGGCTTATTATTTGGCTTATCGTATACATTAATCTCATTACCTTCAATATCTAACTGCGTACCACTTTTACTTGCTATATAAACATCTTTAACCCATTTTTCAGGGTCTATATTAACTATTGGTATCATTTAGGAATACCCGCCTTTGGCACTAATTCTCCTAATAAATCACTTGATAATAATGAAGTTAAAAATTGAACTGACAATCCATTTTCACTATAAGATTGATATCCAATTCTTTCCATTGCTTTATATAATTCAGTAGCACATCTTGTTTGCCAATTTGCTAATCGTTTGTTATTTTTAGCATCTATTGTTGTTTTTGTTAAATCATAAGGATAAAGTGTATTTAGAGCTACAATTTCTGCGTCATCTAGCTTTAATTTAAACACATCATCTTTTGACTGGTTGGCTACATCGCCTAAGATTTCTAGTCGCATTTTCATTAATTGTTCATCTTGACTCATAAATACACTTCCTTACTTAAAAGTTATATTAAGCAGTAACTGCTTTTGTATTAACTGGATTTGTTGTAGTATTAGTTACATTAACTTTTACTTCCTTAGATGGTTTAGTAAATGTTGTATTTAATCCAGTAATTTTTCCGTGGAACCATTCAGGCCCGTGGTCTAATCCAATTTGACCAAAGATTTGATATTTAGTTCCTGCTCCTGTTTTTGCTAATTCTTCTAGGAAGAAGTTACCCTTACCTGGAACTGGTTGTTCTACTGGTCCAATTACTGATGGATTAATTGCTAATACTGTTCCTGCTGGAATAAATTCACCTATTGCTAAATGAACTGTTGTTCCAACTGGTAATATTAAATCTCTTATTTGAATTCCGTAAGCACTCATATAAGCTTCTCCAATTGGCATTTTCATTTCTATAGCATCACCATGTAATTGTAATAAGTTAACTGAATTCATTAATAATACAATGTTAGAAATATCTCCACCATTGTCATTGATTTTTTGAACTAAATCATTAACTAACCACATATCTAATGGAGCATTAACTTTACTATCACCTTTTCCACTTTCAGCACTAATTACGTTAGTAGTAATTGCAGCTACCATACCTCTTGTTTTATTAATTGTTGCGTCAGTTGTTGCTTTATTATAAGTTCCTTGAATAAATGTTTTTTCGATACTTCTCTTAATTTTTTCCATCTTTCTTGCAACTTGGAAAGATAACTCATCTTGTGGATTAGCTTGTTGACCTGCTAAGTTAACACCACTTAATGTAGCCATATTAGATTGTTTTGCATATGAAATAGCAACTGATTCCATAAATATTTGAGTAACATTACTCATTTGACTTCTTGTTGCAAATGTTGCAGTTGGAGCTGTTAATGAAGCTGTTTCGCTTATTCCAGGAATTTCTCCTTCTTCACTTGTATAATATTGTCCACATACGAATTCTACTGAATTTGTATATTTTACTTTTCCACTTATCATATTTAAAAATGGAGTTTTTGTATTTGCTTTGTTGTATAATAATCCCGAATAATTAGGGCAACTAAAGCTTTGTACTGTTTCAGTACCTGTCATTTTTATTCACCTCGTTTAAAATTTCTATCCCTTTTTCTAAACGAGTGCCACACTTTAATTATTTAACTTTTTTTCTTGTTCTGCTTTGAAAATCTGAGTAGTTAATTCAGTTTGCTTCAAAAAGTCCTTATCCTTTATTGCTTGTTCAAGTTCTTTTTGTAACTCTGCAACTTTGTCAATAGGATTAGCACTCTGAGTACCACCTACTGGTTTTGGTGTGCCATTTAACAATTTTGTAGTAGTTTCATTTTCAGTTTGTTCTTTTGTTTTATTTAATAATGTAATAAAATTATTTGCTAATTTTACTGATTTATCGCAATCTTCACTTATGATATTTTGTAAAGTCTCTTTTAATTCAGTATCTTCATCAGTAACCTTAATTCCATTATCTAAAAATAAACTCTTTACTGCTAGTTCACTTGTTTTAAGTGCATTTGCTTTTTTATCTACTTCCAATTGTTTTAACTCTGCTTCTCTTTTCTCATCATCAGTCATTTTTGATTTTTTGAAATCATCATATTCAGTTGACAAAGTAGTATAATTACTTTCTACTGTTTTATATTTAGCATTTAAATCGTTATATTTATCTTTTGGAATCATTAACGTTGCTAAACTTTTTGCAATAGCGTCAACTCTTTCTTCATTAGTTGTAAGTGTTTCATCACTTAATACTTTTTCGATTTCTTCTTTCATTTTTGTCCTTCCCACTCTTACGTTTTTATGGATGTCACGTCTCATCAATTGAGTGTTGTAGATTTGTGCTCTCTACAATAAGCAAATTTATATAAACTGATAAATCAGTTCGTATACTAAATGGTTGGGAAGACAGGATTTGAACCTGCAACAATAACGCTTATTAGCGTCCGCACTACCAATTGAGCTTACTTCCCAATTTGGACCGGTATATCAGATTTGAACTGATACAAAATGCTTGGAAGGCACTTATGCTACCAATTACATCAATACCGGATATGGTGCCGAATGACTGAATCGAACAATCAAATATGCTTTACAGGAGCATTGTTATACCATTTAACTAATTCGGCAAAATTCCAAAGGCTTCGAAAGTTTCTTTGGCTCGGGCTTACTTATAAGGCTTTATAGAAGTTGTACTTTCTTCAAAGTTTCTTATAATGCCTATTTATTAACCTCTCCAGACTCATCCTTTGAGGCAGATGTCGTCTTATTAAGACTTCCATCGCTATTCTCATTATTTTGTTTTATTTGTTTATTTGCTTGCCCAACAAATAACTTAATCCAATTTTCTATACCACCATAGAATTCCATTGATTTATTAAATGTTTCATTTGGATCACTATATAATCCACTTGTTGTCATAGCAACATCTGGTGATATACCACTTTGAATTTGATTCATCATACCTTGTGATTTAACTAAGAAATTATCTGATTTATTTCTTGTAAATTTTTGGTCTATATCTTTTAATGTTAATGTTTTAATTTGACTATTTGGAGCAAGTCTACATATTCTTAAAATTAACTTAAGTTCTGGTTTAGCACATCTTTTAAATTCCATTTCATCGCCATCTGCTCTCGCATCAGCCATTGTCCAACCTTCACCCAAATACCTAGCTTGTCCAGTATCTCCGCCACTTGCTTTATCACTATTTTTAGGTATTCCTACAATATTTAAAGCAGTATTGAATAATCTATCGTGTAATACTTTTGTATTGTCATGTTTTATTTCATTTGATATTAATTTTAAATCTGCTGGTCTACTTGGATCTGATGTTGCGATTTTAATTGCTCCTAAATCAAGTAATCCTTCATAATCTTCTCTATCAATATCTTGGTTAACAAATACAAGTAAACTTTGTATAAATTGTTCCAATCCATCCATTTCATCGGATGTAATTCTATTTAAATTATTTAATATATCCATGACTATTTCGATAATTCCTATTCTTGATTTATTTAAGTAATATTCAAATATAGGAATTTCATTTAATATAGTAGGTTTTATAAGTTTAACCTCAAATGCTGATGCAACGCTTGGACTAATCATTTCATAATAAGCATTTTTCGTATATACACTACCTTTTATCGTGTAATCCTTAACACCTCTCGTATAAGTACAACCAAATAGTTTCTTATGAGGCAATCTACTAGAATAAACACAAAATGTTGTTTTGCTATCAAGATTTTCTATCATAAAAGGACTATCTTCATTTATATCCGGAAGAACTAATCTATGTCCTATTCCTGATATATATAAATCTTCTGCTAATTCAGTGTCTTTTGGATATTTATCTTCAGCTAGCATATAACTATTTAAAGCTCCCACTTCTTCATTAGCAACATCACCACGTTGTACATACTGTATTGGTTTACCAAAAACAAATGATTTTTTAAATTCAATCATAAAATAAGCATTATTCTCTACGACTTTATTATTTATAGTTGGTCTTACTTCTTTAACTTTATCTAAAATTGGTTGAAAACCTTTATAATAGTTCTCTAAATAATTAATTTCCCTTGAATTTTGTAAATGAACACTAAATACATCATTTAATATCTGAGATATTGTTTGTTCATTCATTTCTTCTGGCTCATAATCTGCATAAATTATATGTCTACCAAATAACCTGACCTCATCTTGAACTGGCATTACTGGTTTATCAGTAGGTATTTGTGCATTTGTATTATTATCAACTGGTGTTTCAGTTGTTTTTACTTCTTCTTTTTCCATTAATTCACCATCTTTCATACTTTGGTATTCCCAAAATATAAAATAAGGGAACACAACAATAAAAATTAGATTCTTACGGTTATGCTCCCGTGTAGCACTAAACGACCAATGAAGGGAAAAACTAGGTCGTTCGCTACATTTATACATTATTTACAGAAAAATTGTTAGTTATGAAGTATAAAAGTCCAACATAAATTGGACTTATTTGTCAAAATGGTCGTCTTATAGGTTTTGGTTTGTTTAATATACTTTTACCCAGAATAATTTCACTAGCATATAAAGCGGTTCCATCTGGACCATCATCAAATTTATTAGGATAATCAAAAGAATATTTAGTAATGTTATCCATCAATCTACCTAAATCAGTATTTGGTTTAACGACGGATTTGTCTTTGAAAATTATTAATGTTAAAATTGGCCACAAATTATCTTTAATTCTGGTTTCCTTTTTTACAGTATTATACTTTTCAAGAATTTTACACCAATAAACCCCTCGTGCCTTTAATCTATCATCTAACAATGTCTTTAGTGACTCATCAGTATTATTTTCTATTACAAGTGTTGTTATTCTATGTAAAATAATTTTTTCAATAATATCATCGTATAATGATTGCATAGGTTTTTTACTAAAAATAGCATCCCAAAGATAGTGTTTACCATGACCATCTGGTTTACAAATAAACATATTAAGATTATCTTTTCCTTTTCTTTTGGTATCAATTACTGCCATACAATAAGGTGCTAAATCATCAGGTGGTTCAATGTATGTTTGTAAACATTCCCATGCCAATTCTCTTCCAGTAGGCGCAATAGGATTTTGTTGATATACACAACTAAATAAAAATGGATCTGTATTTTGTTCAATTTGTTCTGCTATTTGTTGTGGATATACTTCACTACAAGTTGTTTTATGATTTTCATCAAGCATTGGTACACGAATTACTATTGTTGATTTATCTTCACTTTCCATAACATAAGGATTATCAGTTGGTTGTAATGTCGATATTTTATTTCTATCTTCAATAATTCTATTTAAAATATCCTCCGGTGTCCATTGAGTACCAACAAATATAAATTTACATTTTACACCATCACGCCTGTTCCACCATTCGGTATTCCACTTATCATATATTCCCCTATGAACACTTTCACTATTCGCTTCTTCTGCTCCCTTTGTCATATCATCAAATATAATTGCAAATGAAGCTCTTTCTCCAGTAGTTGAACCGTTACGAGTTCTTGCTATGTGATTTGACTTAGGAACATTAGCATTTTTTATTTTCCAATCTGATTCTCTTTCTACTTCAAATGGTTTCCCATTATATAATTTGAACAAAGGAAATACCTCAGCAAATTCAGGGCTAGATATTATTCCCTTAACAGTTCTACTAAAACCTAAAACCAATTCATCAGAATAAGACATTCTTATTACTGAATTATTGATACTTATACCATAACCCCATGCGGTAAATAATGTTGCTAAATAAGATTTACCCATTGATGGTGGATAAGATACTACTAGGTATTGTAGTCTATCATCAAATGCTATTCTATTTAAAGCATCCACATATGGTTTTAATACGTTTCTACGATTTGCTAATACTTTTCGTGGCATATTCCATTCAATATAATCAGCAAAGCATTCAAAATCTCTTCTTGCACAAAAACAATAGGCTCTTTTATAATAATCAAAAAAGAGAGCCATATTTTCAATGTTGCTCCCTTCAATTAATTTATGTAATATTGGAATTAGTTTAGTTTTTGCTACTTTAACACTACCTAATTCATCTTGTTTATACATTTCTTCAAGAATACTCAAAGCACTATTACACCATTCTAATTTATCATGTTCTTTCATTCTTGATGATTTAAGAACATTTAATATATCTGTAAAAGTGCTTTCAAGTGTTGTTTCTTGCTTTTTTATTTGGATCTTATCACCTACACGAATTTTTTTATTTTCCATAATCTACCTCACTAGTAAATTTCCAAACAAATCCGTGTGATTTTTTCGTTTTTTTGTTACAACAACAACTTATACCTGGACCTTGAATTCCTAATTCTTTAGTAATGTCAACAATGCTATTCCAAGTTTTGATAAAGTTTCCTTCTAAGTCATATTGATTAACTTTTTTGGCAAAGTATGAATCAGCACCTCTTTTGCCTTTCCACACAGGTTTCCATAATCCTGTCATATAAGCATGTTTACCATTTTCACTAGGTGTAACCCATTCTAAATTGTTAACATTATTATTTAGCTTATTTCCATCTACATGATTTACTTGTGGTTTGTTTCCGGAATTAGGTATAAATGCTTGTGCTACTAATCGATGAATTAAAAATTCATGACCTTTCCCTAAACAAACACTGTAATAGTGTTTTCTACCATCAATTCTTGGTCTCAATATTCTTTCTTTTACGGTTCTAAATCCATATCTATGTGCTACTTTTTTTGTCAAACTTTTCACTCTACCCATATTAGACACTTCATATAATCCCTCATATCCAATAATAGGCTTCCAAATTTCTATCATCTAATCACTCTCTCTTTATATTTCCCATAGAGAGTGCCACACTATTTTATATTATTTTAAATTAAACATTTTTAAGATATCATCACCAGCATATGTTGTTGGTAATTTACCATCCCACTTTTCAATGAATTGTTTCATTAATACTTCATCAGTTACATTTTGTTTTAATAATTCGTTTGCTTTATTTGTTGCTTCTGCTTCTACAACTTTTTTCTCAGCTTCAACTTTAGCTTGCTCTAATTCTTGTTGTGCTTTTAATACATTTTGTTCTGCTACTGCTTTCTGCTCTATTGCTTGATTATATGCTTCACTAAAATCAAAATTATTAATTGCAACAGACACACTGTTAATACCGTAGATTTTGATTCTTTCATTTAAGGTATTATTTATGTCTAATGATATTTCACTTCTTTTTGTTACTAATTCTTCTGATGTATATTTAGATATAACACCTTTAATAGTTTCCTGAATTGCAGGTTCTAATATTGTGTTTTTGTAATTAGTTCCTACTTTTTTATATAAATCTGTTACCTTAGTTCCATCAATTTGATAATTAATAGAAACTTTAATATTATTAACTATTTGCATATCCTTAGTTGATGTATTTAATAAATCTTTGTTTTCATACTTTTGTACTTTAATATTTATTCTTTCTATTTTATCGATTGGCGTTTTAAAAACCATTCCTTCATTTGTTGTACTACCAACTATTTTACCAAATCTTGTTTTAACCCCAATTTCTCCTGTTTGTATTATTGAAAAACAACCAAATAGTATTATTAATAAACCACTTAGGCCAAATAACATTCTAGGTCTTATTTTTATTTTTCCCTCTTCTTGATCATATCCTAGCAATAAAGCTATTACTACTGTTAAAATTATACTAATTATTATTAAAAACATATTGTCCCCCTATTCCTTTGGCATTTCTATAAATACATTAGCACCATTTTCTAAACATTTAAAAATGTGCTTATCTAATTCTTTTTTTACTTCTAATGTTCTTTTGTTAGTAGGATATTTAGCTACTACAATATTGTTATCAGTTACAATTACATTTTCTAGTTCTTTATCTTCAAAATAATCCTTACCAACACCTAATTTAGTTGTAATTAATTCTACTAATTTTGGTTTAGGTTGTTCTTGATTCTCTAATACTCTTTTAATATTATCTCTATAACTATTACCTACTAAAGCGATAAGTTCATCACTTGTCATTTTCTTTTCTTCTAATAGTGATTTTAATTCATCACCTATAATTGTTTTGGGGTTCCTTTGCCCTATTCCTAAAAATTTTACCATTCCTGTAAATTTTTCATCTTGACTTATAATTAACATATTATTCATTTTCTATTCCTTCTTTCTCTACAATTTCTTTATACTCATTAATATTTTGATATTCACTAAAATAACTCCAACGATAACCACTAATGCTTAATTCATATTTTTTTCCAATTTCTAAATTGCCATATATATCCGCACTATTGAATTTACCTTTCAAAAGCAAATCAGATATTTTATAAGTTGTTCCACCGCAATTTACTAAATATAATTCATCATCATCGCCACTAGGTCTTTTTATCCATTTATCTTTAACTACACATTGTACTGTTTGTTCATTCATATAATCTGTACAACCTGTTAAACAAAACGCCATCATAGCTATAACTAACATCATTACTACCTTTTTCATTTTAATTCCTGCTTTCCTAAGTTTATAACTGTTGTTTCATTAACATCATTTTTTCTTACATTATAGTCAGAGCTAACATTCATAATAACCACTTCACCTGGTCTAAATTGAAAAGTAATATCTAAATGACAATTACCTTTATCAAACAGTTCCATTAAACCTTCTTTGCAATTATCTAATGTATCCTTGCAAGCATCCAACATATAATTAAATTCTTCTTTTTTCATATTTATTTACCACCAAATATTTCTTTCAGTAATCCAAACACTAAAGCACATACTAATCCATGCCAAAATGTCCATACAAATTTTATACCAAATGCCCATATTATTAAATTACCTAATCCCCAAAATATAAGGGCTGATAAACTTAATAAAATGGCAATCGTTAATATCGTTCCTAATCCAATTAATAAATATTTCATCTATTCACCTCTATCAAAATGTTCTTTTAATTGACCATTTTTCATTCTTACATATTTGCTTATTATATTTTTATAATTAATTACAAATCCTTCAACATTTCTGTTAACTTTGTTTGTATATTTCTCATAAATACTATCTAGTTGTTCTTTATTTGGCAAATTAATCAATTCTGTAACTTCTGGTACTATTCCAATAAAATTAGGCATTTCTTGACTTACAAATGGATATATAAATAATTCATGGTCATAAATTAAATTATATAAATTATAATCATCATCTATATTTGCTTTTGCAAACATATACCATCTTTTATCAAATTCATCAACATTATATTTTAGACAACCCATTCCTATCCATTCACCACAAATTGCACTATTATTATGTAACTCAGTTTCTAATATATCTTTATTGTCTAATAGCCATTGGTACAATCCTTTATATAACATTCCTTTTTGCTCTTCAATTTCATCAATGCAAATAATATTATTCCTTTGTGCAAAGTATAATTTGTCATCTTTCTTAAAAAATACTAAATTACTACCATCTATCTTTTCAGTAAGATAAACTTTATCACCTTTGCAACTAACTCTTTTTGTCTTTGGATAAATTTCTTTTTTTATCATTTAATTTCACCTACTTTTTTCATTATTTCTTTTAATTCTCTTTGTCCCTCTTTTGAAGATGGTTGAGATACCATGTTTACTAATACACCTTGTTGCAAACCTAATGCTTTTTCATATTTAACAAGAACTTTAGGCCTGAAAGACCATTGCCCATGAAAATAATTTGATATATTTTGAGGGGTTGTCCTACTTTCACCAAGTTGTTCCTCTATTTTATTTAATTCTTGGCATAATTTAGCATTAGTCCATTTTTTCTTATGAAGAATCATTTGTATATAATCAGATACATTTATCATTTTTTACCTCTTTATTAATCATTATCTTCATACTTGCACTTTCTCTTTTTATTACCGAAAGTTCTGTTTTCCTCACACCATTTACAAGAACCATGATTACGGCAACTTTTATCTATTGCCTTTGCTTTCCTATATGGTTTTCTTTTTTCTTTTCCATACTTGATTGCTTTATCTAAACTCATAATTAAACCACCATCATATGTTCTATGTTTGCTTCATATTCAACAACAACAATATCATCATTTTTATACTTAACAGGGGCAAATCCTATTCCATATTTTTTTATGTTATTCGCCATTGCTCTTGCAGAACGAACATCACCATAAACTAAATACTTTCTACCATCACCATTTCTTTTATCAATAAATTGTGATAGTGTTTTATCATAAATTAAATAAATTTTCATTCTTCCACCTTCTTTATTATTTGAATTGTCCTAGCTCGTCCATTTTGAGTTTTTATATATCCTTTATCTTCTAAAATAAGCAATTTCTTAAATACTGTATTAACATCACAGTTTAATATATTGGCAAGTTCTCTTACAGTGGGAGATATTTTATAGGTATTTATATACCACTCAATTGCTTCCAATAACATTTTTTGTTTAATGCTTAATTTATTCTCCGACATAACTCTCTCCACAAGCATTACAGATATATTTTCCATCATCTATTTTGCTGAATACGTTTCCACCACATTTACATTTAAAATTTTTGCCATCTATCTGTATTAAAACAGCATTATCAACAATTTTTTCCTGTTGTGTTTCATTTAATGAGCATATAAATTTTTTAGTGTTATCTAAATTCATAACCGATAAATACATTTCTATTAAAAATCGTTTGCTTTTCCAATCGGCAGTAAATTCGGTAACCAATAAATTTTCAAAATCACTTAATATTGCTTGTCTTAATTTATTTTCATTTATCATTTAATCACCCCAATCATCATTTATACAACAATCTTTCACATCATCTTGTATTGAAAGAAAATCTTTTAAATATTTGCAATATTCCATTCTACAATTATATTCTTTATTAAATCTATAACAATGAAATGGACAATGCTTTACTTTATAACCACCATATGGATATTTCTTACTAGGTTTAATTGGTTTTTTAGGAGTATAACAATATGGTGTATTTTTAGGAATGATTAATTTTGCTATTAAATCTTTCATTTAATCACTCCTTTGGCATTTCATAGGTTGATATTGTTTTTAATGCTTTACTAATTTCCTTTTCTGTATATCCTTCAATTTCTAAACTTTTTTTAAATGCATTTATATCGGCATTAAATAACTTGTTTATATAAATTATATTTTGTATTTCATCTAATACTTCTAATGCTCTTGTTTTCGATTTATATATTCCTAATTCAGTTTTATAATCATCGGCATAATTGCATATTCTTTTATCCCCATAATTTGAATCAAGAAATACATTATCTACTTTTTGTAATATTCTTTTATCTTGACTTCTAATCCATAATTCCATCTATTCCACCTCATTTAACAACCAAAGCAAAGTCTCAATTTCTGTTCTCTGCTTACATGTTGAATTTTTCTTTAAATATTCTATTCTCTCTCGAATATCTTCTTCATTTTTGATTGATTTATATTTTTGATAAAAGTTATATAGCAATTTATATTGATTGTATACTTCATATAAAGCATACATATTGTCTTTTATATTATCTTTATTCATCAATATCACCTAGATAATTTCTTCACCAATTAAAGCATTTCTAATGTTCGTTTCTTCTTGCTTTAATATTTTATAGCTATTATCAAATTCTTCTACTGTCATACCATATCTTCCACCAATGTCACATTTTAAATAAATTCTATAATTGCCAATATTTTTTCTAACAAACAAAGTTAAAGAATCAAACTCTTTGCAAAAAGTACAAGGAACTCTTATTTCTCCTCTTCTTTGAAAATCACATACATCGAATCCAACCTGTTTAATTTTATTTGCAAATTCAATATAGTCTTTTTTTATTTCATATGATTTTACATATTGTTCATATGTAGCAACTAAATTTTCTAAATATTTTTCTTTTAATTCTTCTAATTTTGATTCTAATATTTGCTTTATTTGTTCTAGATTTTCGTCTAGTTCAATAAAACATTTATAAGTAGTTTTATACCCACTCCAAGCATCAGACATATATTCTTTGTTATTTATTTCATCAAAATATACATCTTGAATTGCTGAAATAAATTGTTTACTACTAACAACGTCTGATATTTCTAGATATTTATCATTTTCATCTAACATTGTTTTTAAATCTTGACTTAATTGAATTTTATAACTTTTATAATCGGTTTTTGTATCCCAATCTCTTTCTTTATTTTCAACAATACAATTTACAAACATTTTTTCTACAATTTCTTTAAACATATTTTTGTATTCATCTAAATTCATCATTATTCTTCCACCTCACTTTTTAAATGGCTAAGCTTAAATTCATTATAAGTTGATAAATATATTCTTTTACCTCTGCAACATAACCACGGATTCATCATTAAACATTTTTGATTTTTCTTATATGGTACTTTATGAATAATATCATCTGCTATCAAACCTTTTAATTGTCTTTTAATTGTAGTTTCACTAACTTCACATACCTTTGATAAATCTTTTAATCGAATGATTTTACCATTGTCATAGCAACATATATTGTCCATATAACCAATATGGCAAGTTAGATAAGGAAGTATGGAATATTTTTTACAATATTTATCAAATATTTTAGGGTTGATTTTGATAAAATGATATTTTATATCGGTAGTATCTTGTAAATATTCTATCGTTCCTTTGCGAAGTATTTTATCACCGTCATCAAGACAAACATAATTGTTCGAATTCTTTATAACTTTCAATACTTCGCCATTTTCATCTACCAAATACGATTTTGTCATTAATTATTTATCTCCGTTCAATTCTGTTTAGTTCCGTTCACTATCTCTTTATATTTTTGTAAAATTTCTTTATAAGCTCCTTTCACTATTTCGGTATGCCCTATTAGTTTACCTTTTGCATTTCTATAAAACCATGTTGTTAAGTCTGGTAATCTTTCTATCTCATCTTCTAACCACTTTATAAACTCTTTTTGATGTGTTTCTAATATAATGGCTTTGGTTTCCATTTTTTGACTATAATTATAAGCATTTTGATACATTTTTGTTCTTTCTTCAAGAGGTCGTTTTCTTAATTCTTGATTTTCTTTAATTAAATTATTAATATCTATTAATAACAATGTATAATTTGTACTATCAAACTCATAATTTTCATAAGGTTGTGTTTCTTTTCTATGTTGCTCTATAAGTGCATTTAAATTTTCAAAACTCATAAACCTAGTTCCTATTTTATTCATTACTATCACTTCCTTGTTCTAGTTCTTCTAACTTTTCTAAACATTGAGAAAATATTAATCTCTCTTTTGTTACTTTTTCAAAATTACAAAATGGGTTAGATAATCTATTATCACAAACTTCAATTCTTTTATTAAAATATGTTCTTAACTTATTCCAATTATCTTCTAAATCACTTAATCTTTGTCTTTGTTCTAAAATAGTATCTTCTCTGCGATTATTACTTCTTTCTAAATATTCAATTCTTTCTTTTAGTTGTTGATTTTCTTCTAATAACATAATTCTATTTTGATAATAAGGCATATCATCAGTAGCCATACATTCAATTGAAGTAGGGCAATATAATGTTTTTCTTTTTATGCAAGTTTCACATTCTTTAGTCATTCCGATACCTCTTTTAATATATCTAATAAATTATTAATTAAATAATCACTTTTTCTACAATAATAATCATCTTTAATCTGTTTGTTTACATATTCTATTGCTTTATCTATTACTTCTTTTTGCTTTTTATTTTCTTTTAATAATTCATCGTAAGTAGGTACTTTATTTAACCTGTCAACAGCACTCATTAAATCATCTACATTTATGCTTCCATAAACACCTATTGGATTATTTGTTTCTACTTTTGGAAGCTCCATAATCGCTTTTAATACTTCGTTTCTTGATGTTTTTATGCTAGGCTCATAGTAGTTATTTAATTCTTTATCCATAATCTAGTCCTCCTTAAATAGTTTTTCTAAATCTTCCTTTTCTTTTGCTTTACACTCTTTTTTTAATCTATTTAGAAATGGTTTAAATTTTCCCCAAGTCCATTTTTTAGTGCATAAATTATATTCTTTTATTAATTCATTTACTCTTTTATTTCCTAAAACTTGTCTAGCATAATCAACCCAACTCATTATCTATCCTCCTTTTTTATTAAATAGCCTAATCTAATGTGTATTATAAATAAATGAATTTCTAATATTCTTTGATAAACATTCCAACCATGCAATAAATCTTTTCCATTTCTAAATGTTATTCCTAAAGAAATCCAATTCTTATCTATTAAAAGTTTTTTTATGTACTGCTTAGTCATATTATTCTTATTCATAAGTGCCAACTTCTCCAGCATGTTCATAATAAAAGTCTTCATACCATCCACAATCACACTCATAAACATTGTTTAATTTAGTGCCCAAAACCTGAACACTGTTAGTTAATTCTTCATTTTCTTTTTGAAGTTTAGCTATATCATTTTCATATGAATTACACATTAGTTTAAGTAATACAAATGTATATACAAGCAAAACTATTATTAACAATATTCTAAATAAATTGTCTTTTATATTTTTCATTTGTTACCTCCTAATCTATCTTTTCTACTAACTTAAATTTTGCATCTTTTATATTTTCTATAAACATTTTAAAATCTGCTGGTTTACCATGAAAATATAATGTTCCTTTCTTCCAAATAAATGCTTCTATGCAATCACTAGCATATATTCGTGTATTTTCTTTCAGCTTTCCTTTTTTTATCATTTTCAATAATTTAATATGGGATATTTTATATCCTCTATTTTTATTTTTAATTTTTAACATTATCTATTTCCCCTTTTTTTTTTGCAAATTCTTATAAATTTTTTTTAATTCATCAAACTCCTGCTCTGTTGTTCCAAATACTTCAAAATAACTCCAATAATAACATATATCTAAAGTGAAATATTTTCCTGTAAATATAGTACTCATATTATCATTAACAAAATTTCTTGTGTTAAATAAACCACAATCTGCATCTTTATAATTTTCCTTAATTAAATTTCTTATTTCTATAAATTCTTCTTCTCTTTGATTTTTATTATTCATTATCTATTCCTCCTTAAATATTCTGCTAATTCCAGTATCATAAATGGCTCCCTTTTTTCCGTCGTTACTGGTTCATTTATGACCTTTACTAATAACTTCATTTTTCCCTTATTTTATATAGCTTTGATACACATTTGTATGACGAATTGCTTCTCTATTCTAATTCCACCTTAAGTCTTAGCATTTATGAGATTAAATGCGTCTGTGCGTTAGCTTTCATTAATTACACGTTATCATATTGTTCACTTCGGTTTCACTACACTTTTAATAAAAACATTTAAAAACAATCACTTTTTTCGTTAGTGACTGTTATATATATTGTCTTTTGTTATTTTTTATATGATTTTGGGAGTAAAAAGACCCCCTAGTACCCTTTTAAAAATAGGGTTGGGGTGTTAACGAACGATAATACACTAATTATTCGTTGATATATTTGATGTTAATGACATTAATAACAATGTATTAAATGACAATAAAAACACTATGAAATATAGTGCTATAATGTTCAAATGATGTATATTTTTTGAGATTAAAGAGATAGCTATTCTTCTGTTACATTTAAACAACAATAACAACAAACAACAACAATAACAATACATATAATAACGTAGTGTTATACTGTTGTAATGTATGTATAATATAATAATACTATCTGATAATTAATGTCTAAAATACACTAAATGAATATATGAATAATAGTATAAAACGGATATAATTGCATATAATATTAATGATATTAATACACTAAAATATATGTTGTAAAATAATATAATTATTGGTGTAATAGTGTTGACAAATTAGTAATAAAATGTTACAATATAAGTGTAATAAATAAGAAAGATATTTGTTACAAAATGAGAACGAGGAAAGGGAAACTCAAAGCATTATTATTAAGTGGGGTTTTGAGAATAATGAAAGGAGTTGAAAAGATGAGAGTTTACCCTATTAAATCAAGTCATAAAAAAAGAATTATCAAATGGGAAAATGTTTTATTAATTCCAATGTTGATACTAGCCATATCCGGAATAATAAAAAGCAGTTCTTCAATGATAATTCAATCAATAGTTGTTCATTCAATAATTGTATTTAGTTACTATTATATAATAAAAACAATTAGAACGACTATAAAAGAAAAAGGACTATTAAAGTCAATCCACGATTTTATAAACTTTAATTAGTATATTTCCTTTTCCTCTCTCATTATAAAAAAATTAAAAATAAATGTCAATAGTGACATAATGAGAGGAATGAAAAAAATGACAAATCAAATAATATTAGTTGGTCGATTAGTTCAAGACCCTGAAATAAAAGAACTAGAAAATGGAAACAAAACAAGTTATATAACTTTAGCAGTAAAAAGGAGTTATAAAAATGTAAATGGTGAGTATGATATAGATTTTATAACTTGTAGAATTTGGAACGGTATAACAGACAGTGTAAAAGAATATTGTAAAAAAGGCGATATAATCGGTGTTAGAGGAAGAATACAAAGAGTTAATGGCAATGATTATACATGTAATGCATATCCAATATTAGAAATAGTAGCCGAAAGAGTTACATTCTTATCAAGTAGAAAGGAAACTGAAGAGGAATAAAAAACCTCTTCCCTATCTATGGTGATTGTATGAAAAAATATAGAAAGGCTTTAAAAGGTGTTAATATGAAAAGAATATCACAAAAAGAAATTAATTATACAATAGAACAATATAATTATATATGTTCTACAATAAGAGCAGAACAAAAAGAAAACGAAAGAATAACAACGCTATATGAAAACAACGTTAATTGTGATGATATTAAAGTCAAAGTTGAAGAGGTGTTTTAACATGGAATATATAACAATTATATTATTATTAATAACTACCCTACTTCTTTATAAATTAAATTACTATAAAGAAAAATATCAGATATATTATAATAATTATAAGCAATGTTTAAACGCATTAAAAGAATATGACCCAAAGTTAAAGGCATATTTAGAAAGTAAAGAGGTGTAAAAAATGATTAATTTTGAAGAAACAAAAAGACAACTAAAAAATATAAATGATAATTTACAAGAAATAAAAGCTTTATTTAATTATAAAGATATCAATATGTTAAATAATTATAGTAATAAAGTAAGAATTTTGAACGATATAAATTTGAATATAGAGTATTTGCTTGAATTAAAAAGCAAAATAATGGGAGTTGATAAAAGATGAATAATAAAACATATTGTTATATAAGAATCAGTACTGACAAACAAGAATATGACAGGCAAATACAAATATTTAAAGATAAAGGATACATAAATGGTGTTAATTGTGAATATATAGAAGAAACTTTCACAGGAACAAAAACCAAACGTCCCGAATTTGACAAATTAATTAAAAAAATGGAAAAAGGCGATACTCTAGTTTGTGAAAGCCTTTCTCGTCTGTCTCGTGGCGGTGTTATTAAAACGCTTGACCTTATAACTGAATTTATACAAAAAAAACAAATTAATGTAATTATATTAAAAGAAAATTTTTACTTACAAGCTGGAGAAAAACCAGACGCAAACACCAATTTATTATTAGGCATATTCTCAGTTCTTGGACAGTTTGAAAGGGACTTGATTAGTGAAAGAACAAAAGAAGGCTTGAAAGCAGTTAAAACAAAAGGCACAAGGCTTGGAAAACCAAAAGGACAATACAATACAAAAGAAAACTTTATTGCAACACTTGAAAAAATGATAAATGAACACGTTGGGCAAGACAAAGCGACATTATGGACAAGATACCCAGTAAAATCATTTAAAAATGATTTAAAAAAATGTTATATTAAATATAACACTAAAGACTATAAAGAAATTTTAAAAAAGATTAAGGAGGATATAACGGAATGGGAACAATTTTGATAATTTTACTAGCCATGTGGTGTGGATTTTGTGACTTTGTAAAAAAACAAAAATAACATTGAATAAACAGAAAAGAGGAAAAGACATGAACTATAAAAAAATAATGTTTGAAATTTACAGAACAAATTTAAAAGGAAAAAGAAACGGTTATAGCAGTGAATCAAATACACAATATGTATTAAATAAAGGAATTGAACCTTATAAAAAGTATAGTATAGACAATACACATGAATTTATGGCTCATCCTGGAAAAAATTCAGTTGAAATTTCAATATATTATAGAGGAAATAAAATAGATGTTGATGAATATATGAAAAGAAATAAAAAAGAGTTATATTTATACTAGGTAAAAGCCTAGTTTTTTTATGCAAACAAAAAAGGCATTAAGCCTTAATATAACTCGTTACACATATTAAATAGTTAACCAATTTAAGTGACATAGATTTTTATGTGTAACTCTATACCAGTTTTATAAATGCGATTATCAAAGCACATCTCAAAAACTAATAAAAATATACATTATTTTTATATTATTGTCAAGTGTCCTATTTGCCCATTTTTAGCCATTTTAAGCGTTGTTTTGAATTACAGTACATTTATATTAGATTGGTATTTTCCAAACTAATAAGCCCATAAAATAAAGCTGTATTGTTCAATAAAATATAATAAAAAGGTATATAAAAATACACTCATTTACCCACGGACGAAGTCGTAAAACTTTTTCCAGCCACGGTCAAAAACTTTTTCCAATACGCTAATCTTTTTCCATCCACTCTGCATCTATAACATTATCTCTTTTTAGTGCCTCCAATTGTCTATTTATATCATCAACATCAGTTGCTTTTTCGTGTTTAACAACAATTGGCTGTTGTGCTTCAACTTTTCCCATTGTTTTTTGCAAATACATTGCCGATATTTCTCTAACTTCTCCCATAAGTCCACCTGTTGCTAATACCCCAAGCAAATATGAATGTATATAATCCATAACTTCTCTTTTATCGGGATCAACTAGCCAATTATTATATGTGGTTCTACTTATTCCCATAAATATCGAAAAACTTTCGACCGTTGGCGGAAATTTTTTTATTTCATTAATTTTATTTATCATGTCTAGATATAAATTAAAACCTAACATTATTTCTTGTGGTGTATAAGTAATATTACCAACATTAGCAACTTCCAACATACTTCTTTGTGCAATTAATGACATTATTTGTATATTATTAACTTTTTCCTCACCTTTGTTTTTTAATAATTCGATAATATAGTTAGTAAGTTCATTTGTCTTTTCTTTTAATGTTGGTATTAGTTTTTCTTTAGTTTCCTCTTTGATTTGATTTATAAGTTGTTCTTGTTCTTGTAACTTTTTTTCTTTATTTTCACGAATGGTTTTTTTGATTTTCAATTTCTGCTCATCACTAATCTTTTTCATTCCAATTATGCCTCCTTAAAAAGTCTAAATAGCTACCTTTATCATCATACAAATGATATGGGTCTTTTTCCATTTCTTTCCATTTATTACTTTTTAATTCATTTTCTCTAGGAGAACCGGTTTGCCAATCAGAAAAATCCCATAAATCTTTTTCCAACTTAGAATAATAAAATTTTTCGTTACATTTGCACAATTCATAAAACAACCATAATATATAATCATCAAAGTAATCAAATTGCACCTTATATTTTCTATACTTTCTATTTACAAATGTTATGAATTTTGTGTCATGCTTACTTATATATCCCATTGCTAACACCTGATTTTGTTTCTTCTTTTTTTAATTTTTTCATTTTTACACTTCCTTTTTTATAACATTTTTTATAAAATTTTCTATATCAAATTTACTATTAATCTTTTTCTTCTCTACGCCTATTTTTATGCCTTTTTCTCGTAAATAATCTATTGGTATAGACTTTCTATCTGTGAAGTCATAAAATGTCTTAAATTGGTTTATTTCAATGAAATAGCACTCTTTTAATTCACTAAATTCAATAACTAAACCACAGATTGTATTAGCATATTTACTTGCCCACAGCAAATCTTCTATTTGATGTTTTTTAATATTATTAAATGGTAAACTTTTCCCCTTTGACGATTTTAATTCTAATAAATATAAATAATCACCATCAAACATTAAACAATCACATATATTTGATTGTTGAAACCTAACTTTATCGTTTCCACCCCAACTAGAAGAACCATCTCTAAATCTATAATAAAATATGTCTTTTGGAATACTATTCTTCCAGTTTTGTTCAAATCTTTTTCCAGAGTTCACCTTATCATCCTTCTCGTATATTCTTCTTTTATTAATAATTTCCCTTTCTTACCTCTATCAGAACAATGTTCTCGTTCGAAATATGTCAAGCAATCATCTATATATCTAATATTTTGCATGTCCAAATAACCTTTGACATTTTCATCAATCATTTCACTAGTAATTGTTAAAAACAATTCATAATCTTTTGATTCAATAAGATGAAGATAGTCATGTGATGTGTTTTGTCTTAATATTGCACCATTCCAATATAAATAACCTTCTCCTAATCCAAATAACTTACAATCTCTTTTAGGTACTATCAAATGATGAAAAGATAGGCTTTCTTTTCTATCAACTTTATAGCCCATAAAGTCCATATTTAATTTCATTATTTTAAAATCTTTTATCATTTGTTTAGTAATTTCTTTCATATTTCACCTACAAAAAAAGAGAGAATTGTTATATTCTCCCTTCACGTATTCAATTTTGGTGGGGCATATGATCAGACTCGAACTGACATCAACCGTGGCATTAAGTATCATTTCCCAGTTATTACGATACAAGCTTTACCCATTAAGCTACATGCCCCATATAAAACAATATAACAACTAGGTCCAATGTTGCTAGATGGCCTACTATGTTTTCAATAGGTATATTGCTTTATAAGTATCTTTAATAGATACTGTCTAATGATATATCTCCCTTTAATCAAGAATAAGATACACGTATCTAACATATATGCTCTTTGCAAAGATTTAGAGTTGGTGATTAAAGTCTTTTTACCTTAACTTGCGAACCATTTTCTCAACACATATGTATATCACTAGACAATAACTACTAAAGTTATTGTTTTTCTCTTATGAGAAATAAATTGAGCATAGTACTTTAATAAGTACTGTCTAATGATACGATGACTTTGATATTATCTCATAAGGCATTCAACCCTAATCTTTCCAGCACTCTTTCATACTGGAATGTTTTAGCACTTAAACTATTCATCTTACATATCACTAGAACTTCTAGTGTCTTATAGACACCATATTAAGTAAATATGTTGAAACAACCTAACTTATAGCAACAAGGTAATCATAGACCTGTCTAGTGTTCTATTTTTATATATTTACTCAATATGCTGCCTACAAGAAGTAGCATCCCTTTATGGGAATAAATCAACACGTAACTCAGTGCCTTTATAAGCACCTTAGAATAGATATAACCATTGCAATGGGTTTTATCTTTCAATAACTTTAAGATACAACACAGGTTATATATCTACTCTAAGCTACCTACAAGAGGTAACACTAATCAACACGTGTCTAGTACAAATAACAATCTTATTTCCACACGGGAGAATAAGCGCTTTATAAGTACCTTAGAATAGATATAACCAAGATTAAGAATCGAACTTAATTGTATACTTTGCTATTGGTATAACAAACTCACCAGACTTTTCAAAAAGGAAT
The DNA here is from genome assembly GCA_934122275.1 of uncultured Bacilli bacterium. Classification (GTDB taxonomy): domain Bacteria; phylum Bacillota_I; class Bacilli_A; order RF39; family UBA660; genus Aphodocola. Next base: position 149,918 of record CAKOWI010000001.1, read on the forward strand.
CGAACCAATTGTACTCACCATTCTATATCTACTCTAAGCTACCTACAATTAATATTCTTTGACAATTTGTTAAACAGTGTTTCTCACACTAATTTATTATGAACAATTATTATTCAGTCAATGGCAAGTATTAGTCCTGATAAGGAGCGACCTTATTTCCTCTAATACCTAGTATAAATACCCTAGACCATGTTGGATTCATTACCAACATTTTTCACACACATTAGAATTTGTAATGTTAAAGAAACCTTTTTCTTTTATTGTTAACCATTTGCATTCATGTACTAACTTGCAGATTTGTGCTACTCAAACTAGGCACTAGTCTTATACATATATTTCTATATTTCAACTGCACAACCGATTTATGGCATCTTGCTTTCACTCTATATCACCATAATATAGTATTACTAGCAAGTTATCGTCCTATATTCCATAAGCGGTTTTGATTATCGGCGACTAGACCTCTATACCTTATAACATTTCATAACAAACCACTATTATCTCTTTCCCTACATTTTGTAGGTCCTAGTATTTTAAACGAGTTACCTCTCAACCAACTCAATCCATCACAAATTCGCACTCGCAACTAATAAGAACGAGATAATATCCATACTACATTGCATTGTAGTCTGTCATATGGTTTATTTAACAAATCGTCAAAGAACATTAATATTGGTTGCCCCTCTAGGGTTCGAACCTAGACTCTTCGCATTCAAAGTGCGATGTGTTGCCAATTCCACCAAAGGGCAATATTGGTTGCGGCGGGTGGGATTTGAACCCACGATTTTCAGCTTATGAGGCTGACGAGATAACCACTTCTCTACCCCGCAATATGAGAGAAGTACGAAAGGAGTAATACTTCTCTTTTAAGATTGGAGATGATGTCTATACATCATGTGATATCTTCATCACGATTATACTATAACAATAAAACTACTACACTTTCACTACACTTTTAACATTTTTTTAATTTTTTTATAATATTTCCAGATTTGCGTTGTACCATTCGGTTTAATATCGCTAACAAAATTTTCATCAGCTACCTCATTAACTGCCTGTGTAGGTGTTTTACCATTAAGAATTTTTAAATATAACCTATATTCAATGCTATTATTGGATATTTTTGATAAATTTTCTTTAATCATTTCAATCTTGTCTTTTTTTTCTTCGATTTTTCTTTTAATGTCAAAATCATCATTATCTAGTTTGCTTAATATATCAATCTCAATTAATAAATCATTAACATATGGTATACAATCCATCTATACCCCTTCTTTCGTTTTCTTCGGTCTACCTCTTTTCTTTTTTTCAACGGTTTGAAATTCTTTTAATTTTTCTATGTCTTCCTGTTTCAATATTCTATTGTGATATTTCGTTCCTAGTTTAGACTGTATATTTTTCAAACTTTGAATTAAAAATTCTCTATTTGTAATGTTATTGAACCTAGAAACCATATTTTTATAATTGTTACTGATTGTCATATCATTTTTTATAACTCTTCTTTTCTCAAAATTAGATTTCATATCGCTATATAGCTTTTGTAAATCAATTTCTTCAAGAGGTGTCTTTTCTATAAAATGTTCATAGTCACTAATTAAACTGTCGCATTCAGAAAGCCTATCTGTTAGGCTCTCCAAATACTCATCAGTTTTATTCAATATTGAAACAGCTTGAATAATATTTCCAATTACATCAATCGTTTCATTAGCCATTTTATACTCCTAAAATGCTATATCATCATTACTAATTTCAATGCTATCGCCAAAATCAGCAAAGGCATCATCAGATAAACCATCTGGCATATTTTCGTTTGTATTTGTGTTTATATATTTTCTGACGGATGTTTCAATTATCTTTGCTTTAACGCCATTAGAGCCATCATTCTTTGAGTAGTTTTCATGTTCAACATCAGCAGTGAAACATTTACCTATAAACATGTTAGTGTCCATATCTGAATATGCTCTTTTTTCAATTTTTACACCAATTTTAGTAAGAAACATATATAGTCCAGTTGGGTTTTTCAAGAATATTGAGTAAAACACCTTTGCTCCACTATCTTCACCACCAAATACCTCACATGTTAATTCTATTTTTTGTCTTGTTTCATTATCTTTATTATAACTTTTCAATTCAGCACTTGTAACTTTAAAATCATGTTCACCTTTTCCACACATAATAAATTCCTTTGCTTCACTAAAATCCATATTAAATTTTGCCATAACTATTTATTACCTTCTTTCTTTTCATTTTGTCCATAAGTCCCATTTAAAACCGACATTAATTTTTTGCAAGTTGGATTAGCTATTATATTAGCTTTCATCTTATCTTTAGGAACTCTAACCTTTGTTTTAAATATTGGGTCAGCTCCAATTTTTATACAATAAAATATTCCTTGTGACTGTCCTAAGTCATTTTTCTTTTCAAATATTCTAGTATGACCTGCAATACTACAAACAGCTTGTAACCATTCTGCTAATTTAGGGGTTAACTGAGGTCCTACGTTAGGGTTTAATATCTCACCTGTATTTTCATCGCTAATAGTATTATCTCTTTCGTGGGCGTTGAATATCAAGTAAATATTTTCTTTTCTTGAAAAATCAATTAGTTTCAAAAATATTTGTTGCATCTCATTGGTTGAATCACCATAATGATTAATTAAAATTTTCCCACCTTTTGATAGGTGTATTAAATTTAAGTCTTGTAATTTGCCAACCGTATCTATAACTAACGTTTGAAACTTCAGTTGTTTTTTATACTCATCCAAATTATTAACAAATTCTTCAAATTCTTCATATTTTTTTATTGATATAAAATTTCCTTCAATATTAGTAATACTAGCCGTACCTTCCTCATTTATATCTAAGAACAATGGTTTTGGAAATGTACCAGCCAAAGTTGTTTTACCTGTTCCTGATTTTCCATAAAATAAGAATACTTTAGGAATTTGAGTCTCTCCTAATTTTTTAATTTCTAACATTTTTTTACCTTCTTTCTTTGATTTAATTTATTTAAATTTATTTTCATTAATTCTGTATATTTTTTTAGTCCGTTTTTCCAAGCATGTAATTCATTTTGACTTCGACTGCACCATTCAAGATTTTCAACACTATTATTTGTTTTGTTACCATCAATATGATTTATCTCTAAATAATCACTTGGATTATCTATAAATGCCTTAGCAACTAGTCTGTGAACCATAAATGTTGTTTTAACTCCTCCTTTTGACAATCGAACAATTTCATATCCGTTTGTTTTCAAGGATTTCTTCATAATTCGTTCCTGTGGAAAATCATACATGTTATTTATAAATCTCATTCTTTTAATTCTGCCAAAGTTACTTACTTGGTATAATCCTTCATAGTCCTCTATGTCTCTCCATTCTTCTAACACATCCAACCATCCTCACTAAACCACTTATTAGTATCAAATTTTTTGGATTTGCAACCCGTACCATCACAATATGGGCATACATGTTCTTTGTTAATATAAGTTATTATTTCATTTTCCATTTTTTTAATTTTTTTGACTAATTCTTTAAAATTGTTAGCATATAGATTTTGCAAAGTCCAATTTTTTTCATTTCTATCACTTGACCAAGATAAAATATTCATCTGACTTTGATTATTTGTAACAACATTAAATTTCCAATTATAATCATCTTTTACTTTTGCATAAGTTAAATCAATATTTCTTTTTATGTAATCAGTTAATATTTGATGTAAGAATTCTTTTTTTAACATGCAAGGTTTTGTTAATTCTTTAATTGGTGTTGGAGTTAAACAATTATCTTTTAGAGAAAAATTAACTTCATTTATTAAATAAACTTCTTGTTTACCTCTTGAATACCACCCAAATTCAGTTTGTAATATTTCTTTGTGTTCAAATGGAATATCGTCATCTATTTCACCTAGTTCTTCTATTTCCAATTCAACCTTTTTATAAATTTCTTTTTCTTCATATGTATATTCGTATAAATCACTATCAACCAAATTTTTATATTTTTCTTTTGAATGTTCATCCACAATTAATGGAATTGTTTCATTGTATAAATCTTTGTTTTTTAAAGTCCATCTTTCATTAATTTTGATAGTTTCTTTTTCTTGTAATAAATTTGGATATTCATTAATAACATACCAATTATTATTGAATGTTTTTTGTATTTCTTTTCCATTCATTAAATGGTCGCTGATGTAACAATAACCAACAAATTTATATAAATATTTATCTTTAGTTTTAATTAATTGTATTTTCATTTTCTTCTCCTTTCAAAGTTTTCTTCAAGAATGAATTGTTCATCAGCACCAGTTAATTCACATAAGCAAACGTCTTTATAACTGCAACTTTTACAAGTCAAGCTATTAATATGCTTCTTTTTGTTTTTGCCATTAACTCTAACTGAATTAAATTCATTAAACATTTTTTCTGCAACTTCTGGAACAATATATCTTTCTTTTACATCAAAATAATTTGATAAATTCATTTTACTTCGTTCTATTAAGTCGTTATAATCATCAACATTTAATCCATATCTATTACAAACTTCAATTATTGTGTCAGGAATTATATTTTGTGTCATAACACTTGATAATTTCCCATTTTTCAATAGTGCTGGTTCTTTTGGCAATTCACTTCTAACATATTCCCAAACAACACCTTCTACTTGAATACCTTTATTTTTCAACTGTTGATAATACACATATGGTTGTGGTCTAAACATTCTGTCAAATTCATTAGGCATTTTACTAAATGTTTTCATCTCATAGATCCATAATTTACCAGTTTTTTTATTTTTTACTAGTCCATCAAGAATACCTATAAATCCTTTACATTTAAAAGTTTTTTCTATAAATACAAAATCATATTCTTCTTGAATTTTTGAATACTTTTTATATAACTCAAACCATTTTCGTAAATCAATTTCATTTGTTTGGTCAAAATTAAACTCATCTATTTCATTCTTCCTGTAATATTCACAGCATTCATGTATAGCACTTCCAACAGACAATGCTCTAGATTTTTGTTTTGGATACCATTTTTCGGTATATCTCAAGTAATGTTGATAAGGACAAGTTATATAACTGTTAACCTTACTAAAGCTTTTTAATCGCCCCATTATAAACACTTCCCTTCATTATTTTTTTGGTTAATTCTTCGTATTCATTTAATTTTTTTCTATATGCACTTCTAAAATGTTTAACTCTTAATGTTTCCGACTTTCGTGTTTCAATTTCAGCAGTTAACATTCTTTGCAACTCTTCGCATTTCATTTTTAATTTTTTTGTTTCAAATTTTGAAGTGTTATATTTAACAAGTAATACTGAATAATCAAAAAATCGTTTTATTTTTTTTATCATATGATGTCACCTGTTTCAAAATCTATTTTAAAGTTATTTAGTCTTTCAAAACCCTCGTCACAATCTCTAACACTTTCAAAACAAGATTTACCACGTGAAATCATGTCATTTTTAGCAATCTTGGCCTCATTATAGTCAGTAGTTGCTTTATAACCTTTTGAATTAGAATGAGTTATATAATATGGAACTTCTCCTGCACTCCAACGTTTATTCCATTTTTTAACTTCATTACGCCATTCTCGACCATCTTTACTAATATTAATTCCATATTCACGGTGCAATTCAATTTTTATATCCTTCATTTTTTTCCAATTGGATAAATCAATATAATTAATCATTTTTCCTCCCTTTTTAGTAATATCCTTGATGTGCATTTTTTCTTCTTTTTTCTGTAAAATCCATTTGTTCCTTAGAAACTTCTTTATAAGACTTTGTTTCAAAATCATACTTTAATCCAACCATTTTGCAACTATTTCCTTTAGTCTTTAATACTTCTACAACAGCATCGCAATGTTCAATATTGTAATTATTTTTCGCTAATACTTTTCCTATTTCTGTTTTTTCTTGATCAGGTAGTAAATCAGTTCTAATGATAGTACATATATTAGATGATTTATTAGCAATATTCTGTGTTCCAGATATATCAAATATCGTTAATCTGTTTTTTTGAAACTGTGTCTTTCTTGGATGAGCTACTAGGTTAATAATCACGTTATTATTTCTTGCAAATCGTTTGAAACTTTCAACAATTTTTGTTTGCTCTTCTAATTTTTCAGAATTATCAAGTTGCATAAAATTATCTATAAAAAATATTCTTACGCCTTGATTAAACGCTTTCTTCATAACCCTTAGCATTGTTGTTATATTATTTTCTGGTATATTGTTGTTATAAACATAAATGTTATTCTCATATATGTTGTCAAAATATTCAGAAACCACTTTCTTTGGCCTTGTATCATAGATTTTTGGATTAAATTCATCCTTAACAAAATCTAACTGTTCTTTGCTACACATTCCAACATATAAATAATTTTTAAACTCTTCAGCAGTTTGTTCACCACTAAAATAAAATATTTTTTTATGTTTTTTTAAACACTCTTTAGCAAATTGTATCATCAACGTTGTTTTGCCATGATTTGTTATTCCACTCCATAAACTTAATTTTCCATATTCAATTCCTTTTAATAAATAATCGAGTTCTTTGATATTTGTATATTCCCTTTCTGACACTTCAAAACTTTTAATATCATTTACTTTAAGGATTTCATCTTCATCAAAGTCATCTTGCTTATTTAAATAAAACATTCTTGTGGAAAACTCTTTATAATCAATTTTTCTTGCTTTATAGTCCTCTGTAATTTGAGTAATAAGATTATCCCTATACATTTCTTTCAAACGTTTATAATAACCATAAACTGCCGATGGAGATACTTCTTCATTAACACATTTAATTACAAAGTTAACTGCATTTGCATTTTTACCTTTATTGGTTATTAACTCAACATCTAGATATTTATACTTTTCATATAGAGTTTTCAAAAAGCACAATATTTTAGAATGTTTAAAGTATTTTTCGTCAAAATCAGTTTTATTTAAAACTTCTGGGTTTAAAATTATACAAGCGAATATTTTAAATTCTAACTCTTCCATCATTTATAATCTTTCTTATATTTTTCTAGATAGCTTTCAAAGTTTGTACCAAATAATGTGTTAGGTCTATAATATGTATCGCTTTTAACGCCATTTTTAAATACAACAGGTTTTTTAAACCATTCATGATATTTACAATAAATAACATCTTTTAAATCTTCTATATCAAAACCTTCTTTTAGACGAGCATTTATTAAACTCTGCGTTTTTTTTGATGTTGGTTTAAAATTTGTTCCTGCTAACTCATTCATGTATTTAATGGCTTGCTCGACAATAATAATATTAATACTTGTATTATTAGAAATACTTGTATTATTATATTGGACATTTTTGTCTATAGGGTTAACGCCATTTTTGTCTATACCCCCTAGACAAATTTGTCTAGTCCTTTTATTGTCAATATCATTCTTAATTTCCACCTTTATATACCCTTTATTTTTTAAGGAACTTATTAATCTTGTTATTGCTCTTTCCGACAAATTATATAGTTTTGAAAAATATTCGTTAGTAGCAAAGCATATACCATTTTTTTGAGTTAAAGCTGATATTTCGCCATAAAGTAATTTTGCATTCGCTGTCAAATCTTTATCATATCTAACGTTTGCAGGTATTACCGCATAGTAATTTGGTTGTTCCATCTTATTCGCCTCCAATCATTTCAGCCGGAATAAGTAAGTTGTTTTTCCAAACATAATCTTCTAATTTATTAATTTCTTCGAATGCCACGCTTGTTTCCTTCAAATTTATTATTTTTCTTTTCATATTTTACCCTCCCTTCTATTTCATGAAATTCTTCACTTTCACAATAAGGACATACTTTATAGTTCATATTTGTATAACTGTCAAATTCATTATTGACACCAAAGTATCTCTCATATGTTGTGCTAAGTGTCATTGGTTTTTCGAATATCATTTTGCAATTTTTACACTTGTACATTTTAACTATTAATCATTACATTAACGTTAAGTTTTGGTGCTATTTTTAGGGCTTTACAATAGGCTTTGTACTGATCTTGTGACATCTTACTATAGCCAAGTTCCCAGTGATTTACTAAAGCCCTAGAATAACCAGTTTTACTAGCAATTTCATGGATTTTTAAGCCTTGTTTTTGCCTTTCTTTTCTAAGTTGCAATCCTAATTCGTGCCAAAACTTTTCGTCTACCTTTTTTAAGGTTTGCATATTACCCTCCCTTCATATATTTTTGCTTAAATAAAAACACCATTTTATTTGTCAATATTGACTTTCAAAGGCGTTTGTAGTACAATTTTAATGCTACTTAACGCAAATGTGTTTTTATACATTCGTGACAAGTAGTAATTGAAAGGAGTTTTTTGAAAGGAGACCAAAATTCATAAAGAAAGAAAGTCGAGATTTGAAAACTCTAATTCAAATTTTTGAGTTATTATTCAAAAACGATATTAGTATTAAAATTGGTGATATTTCACTAATAAAAATTCTTAATAATCGTCAAGAATAATTTCTCATATGATTTCTGGGTTAAGTTCTGTCGTCGAAAAATAGAAACTTAACTCTTTTTTTGTACCCTCTCAAGTACCACTTTATCACTTGTAAGATATCTTCCCTTGCTACCTTACATACACATAATACCAAGTTTCTTTGTATTAGTCAATAGTTTTTGCAAATTTTTCTTTAACAAATTGTCTTATTTACTAATTTTCTTTGTTTTCCTTATAAAAAAATAAATATTTCTTGCATTTTATGGTATAATTTATATATACTATGTATATATAAAAAAATAAAAGGATGGTGAGAAAATTGTTTGGAGACAGACTAAAAGAATTGCGTAAAGAAAAAAAGCTTAAGCAAGAAGATATAGCCGAAATATGTGATGTTGCAAGTCAGACTATTTCAAACTGGGAAAATAATATAACTCAGCCACCATTCGAAGTAGTAAAAAAAATAGCCGAATATTTCGGTGTTACAATAGACTATTTGCTTAATTTTACACAAGATGATGTAGATAATATGGAAAAACTAAAACAAGCCTTAAAACAAGCTGGAATGTGGGATTACAGCATAGATGATATGTCTAGGGAAGATTTTGAAAAAGCAATGAAGATTGTAGCAATGTTAAAGGAAAAAAAGGACACTAACAAATAGTGCCTTTTTCGTTTGCTAAAAAATACATAATTTCATCAAACAATTCTGTTTCTAGTAAATTTAAATATAATTTTTTTAAACTCATAATATATCACTCCCAACCTTTATACTTTATAAACATCAGTACAAATACAGCGACATACTATGTTTATTTTAAATTAACATTTTTTCAACTATTTTCATATGTTATTTTTTTCTAATGTATATTGATTTGATCATGAATATATTATATAATAAATTTAGAGCGATTGCAAACATTTGTTTGTTATTTGACATAAAAAAAATAAATGTGTTAATATATATCGCAATTTGAAAGGAGAGATTATAATGCCCGTTTATGCAGAAATGGTAAAAGATAAAAATGGAAAAGATGTTGAAAAAAAAATAAATGGAAAAACTGTTTATTACATAAGAACTTATATTGAAAGTCATGATGGGAAAAGAAAACAAATAACAAGACATAATAAAACATGGTTGGGAAGATGTGGATACGATGAGGCTAGAAGAGAAGAAAATGTATTAAGACAAAAAGAGTTTAATGAGTTTGATCAAATGACTATTGGGGAATTAAGAGATAAATATATTGAATTTATTAATACAAGGTTAAAACTTTCAACTGTAAAAAAAGCAAGTGATAATTTCAGACTATACATAATTCCATTTTTTGGTGCAAATAAGAAAATAGCTAAAATTAGGAATATTGATATATTAAATTGGCATGAGTTTTTATTAAAAAAAGGATTTTCTAATAGATTTAATAGAGATATTCATATAAGTTTAGTAACACTTTTAAATCACGCTTGTAAATATTATGGGTTAAAAGGCAACGTAGCAAGTATAGTTGGAAACTTTGAAGTTCCTAAAGGTACTAAGAAGAAGGAAATGAATTTTCTAACTGAACAAGAATTTAATTCTTTTATAAAACAAGAAAATAATGAAATATATAAATTATTTTTCACAATCTTATTTTATACAGGATTGAGATTAGGAGAATTATGGTGTTTAAAGTGGGAAGATGTTAATTTCAAAAGCAGAGAAATTGCAATTAATAAAGCTTATAATCCTCGTAACGGTGAAATATTGTCTCCTAAAACAAATAAATCAAATCGAAATATAATTGTCGTTAGCACCGTTTTAGAGTGCTTAAATAGGCTTAAAAAGCTTTCTGATGATGAATATATATTTGGCACAAAAAAAATAACAGGTTCGACATTAAGAAGAAAGTGCGATAAAAATTATAAATTTATCAATGAAACAAAAAAACTAAGAATCCATGATTTCAGACATTCTTTTGCTACTATGTGTATAAACAAAGGTGTTCCTATAGAAATATTGAGCCAATATTTAGGCCACGAAAACATTTCTACTACATTAGATATATATGGGCACTTATATCCCAATTCACAAGAAAAATTAATTAAAATTTTAGAAAAACAAGACCAAAAGCAAGACCAGTAATAATATATATATAATAAAAACCCTTATTTTATAAGGGTTGTTTTAAATTTGGTGACGCGTATGGGATTTGAACCCATGTATGCCGCCGTGAAAGGGCGGTGTGTTAAACCACTTCACCAACGCGCCAGCTTATAAACATAAAATGGTGGGCCTGAATGGACTTGAACCATCGACCTCACGCTTATCAGGCGTGCGCTCTAACCAGCTGAGCTACAAGCCCATTTTTGTTTCACTGGTAAAACTGACTACTTAATTCTACTATATAAAAATTAAAAAAGCAATATGTTTTTTTGATTTTTTTTATTTTTTATTTAAATTTTCATTATTTTGTCGGAATTTTAAAATAAAATAACTCTACCCTGCAACATATATTATACGGAAAGGATGATATATATGCTAACAGTTGGACTACCTAAGGGATTGCTCTACTATAGATATAAAGTAGTAATGGAAAATTTTCTAAATAAATTAAACGTTAAATATGTAACCAGTGAAAACAGCAACTTCAAAATATTAGAAGAAGGAAAAAATATATGTATTGATGAAGCCTGCCTTTCATTAAAACTTTTCATGGGACATGTTAAATCATTAGAAAATAAATGTGACGTAATAATAATTCCAAGAATTTATTCTTTAGAAAAAGGCATGCAAGTGTGTACTAATTTTAATTGTCTATACGATTTAACTAGAAATTTGTTTCCTAACTTAAAAATAATAGAATACAATATAGACGTTAGTCATAACAAAACTGAAGAAAAAGCCTTTATATCCCTAGGAAAAAAATTAGGTTTTAGTAAAAAAGCAAGTAAAAATTCATATTATTATGCCAAACAAAAAGAACATGAATATGAAGAAAATATGCTAGTTAAAACAGAAAAAAAATTAAAAAGCAATAAACCTAAAATATTAATTTATGGTCACCAATATAACATTCTTGATTCTTTAATAGGAAAAGTTGTTACCAAATTTCTACTAAAAGAAAACATAGAAATAATATATAGCTACGAAATGAAAAAAGAGCATATAATTTATAGTGAAGAAATTTCATCAAAGGTTCACTGGACTATGAATAAAGAACTATTGGCATCATTTATGTACTATAAGGACAAAGTTGATGGCGTGATTATGATATCCGCTTTTCCTTGCGGACCTGACTCATTAACCAATGAAGTAATATTAAGAAAAAAGAAGGATACAAAAGTATTATTACTTACGTTCGAAGATTTAAATAGTGATATCGCAGTAGAAACAAGAATAGAAAGTTTTATGGATATGATAAAGGGTGAAGAATATGTCTAATGAAATAATAAGTTTTCCACATTTAGGAGATTATTACAATCCAATTAAAAAATTACTTGAGTCGGTAACAAAAATGAAGGTTGTACCCTCACCTCCTATTACAAAGAAAACAATCGAATTAGGGAGCAAATACAGTCCAGATTCAGTATGTGTGCCTTTTAAATATAATTTAGGAAACTACATAGAAGCATTAGAAAATGGAGCGACAATACTGATGCAAGCAGGCGGTGGATGTAGGTTCAGATATTATGCAGAAGTACAAGAAATTATATTAAAAGAATTAGGTTACAAATTTAAGTTCATACAATTGATAGGAAAAAATAGATTAAATTTTAATGAATTATATAGCATCTTTAAAAAACTAAATCCTGGACTAAAAAAACGTAGCTTTATCCATGAAATACTATATTGTATATTATATATTTTATTTTTAGATAAGCTAGATTCCAAAATAAGAAAAAAAATAGGATTTGAAGTAAATAAAGGTTCATTAGAAAAAATAAAAAAAGGATTTATAAACAAATGCAATAAATCTTCCAAAATAGCCACCCTGTTTTGGTTATATATAAAATACTCTCTTAAAATATCAAGAGTTCAGACAAAAAAAGTAAAGAACAAAATAAAAGTTGGAATAATAGGAGAATTATATACTGCCATGGAGCCTTTTTCCACATATAATTTGGAAAAAATGCTAGCTGAATACAACGTTGAAATAAAAAGATTTACTAATCTCACATATTTATTGTGGAAAAAACCCCTATTTATTCCATATATGAAACTCAAATGCAAAAAATATGCAAAATATAAGTTAGGAGCTGATGGACTTGATAACGTTTACAGAACTTTATGGCTTAAAAAACATAAATTTGACGGAATAATTCATACCAAACCATCCGGATGTACACCAGAAATTGGTGCTATTCCTATAATAATGAAAATTACAAATGATAATAAAATTCCTATTATATTTTTATCATTTGACGAGCAAACATCAAATGAAGGAATCAAAACTAGAATAGAAGCTTTTTATGACTTAATGAGTGCAAAAAAGGAGGATAAATAAATGAATGGATATTTGGGTATTGATATAGGATCTATTTCAACAAAAGGTGTAATAATAGATGAAAATAATAATATAATTGCTAGTACTTATCTTTGGACCGAAGGAAACCCTGTTAATGCTGCAAAAAAAGTTATAAATGATTTGAAGAAACAAATTAGGGACAAAAACATTAAGGTATTTGGTGTCGGAACAACCGGATCTGCTAGAAAATTGATAGGTACTATGATTGGTGCTAACAGTATTAAAAATGAAATTACAGCTCATGCGGTCGGAACACTATCTATTAATAAAGACGTAAAAACAATCATTGAAATTGGTGGTCAGGATTCAAAAATAATCCTACTTGATAATGGAGTCGTAACTGACTATGCTATGAATACACTTTGTGCAGCTGGAACAGGTAGTTTTCTATCTAGTCAATCAAAAAGACTTGGTATAGATGTTAAAGACTTTGGAAAAATAGCATTATCAAGTAAAAATCCAACTAATATAGCTGCTAGATGCACCGTTTTTGCTGAAAGTGACTTAGTTCATAAAATACAAATGGGATACAAAAAGGAAGATATAATAGCAGGACTATGCAAAAGTGTTGCCTCAAATTATCTAAATAATGTTGCAAAAGGTAAAAAAATAAAAGCGCCTATCATATTTCAGGGTGGTGTTAGTAAAAACATCGGGGTTAAAAAAGCTTTTGAAAAACTATTAAATCAAAATATTTTAACTGATGAAAATGGTCATCTCATGGGTGCATTAGGAAGTGCCATTTTGTCAAAGAAAAACGTTCGAGATATACCATTTGATTTTTCTATATCGAAAAGTGACTTTAATACAGTAGCTAGTGAGTGTATGGGATGTCCTAACCACTGTGAAATAATTAAAGTCATAAAAGATGGCTTAAAAATTGATTCTTGGGGAAATAGATGTAATAATGGTGAAGCATTAACTTAGTATAAAATCATAATTCATATTAAAAGCCTTGATTTTAGTTCAAAGCTCAGACTTTTATTTGCTTAGAAATTAATTTTTATTTTTATGATTTTTGATAGAGCTAATTAATACTATAGTTATTAATGTCAATATAGTTGGAAAAATTAATATTCTTATTAAAACTAATTTTGTTGGTGACATGTTAAATACATATAATCCTAGTGCATAAAATATAATTATTGTTAAAAGCAAATATCCAACATAGATTCCCATTACTTTTAGTAATTTGTTTAGATTTTTATTCATAGCAAACCTCCTAGATTAGATTAAAAATAATAATAAAATCATAAATACTGACATGGTAATTAATAAGTAGTCAAACAGTTTATTTATGAATTTATTGTTGTTAAAAATAAGAGAACTAATACTTATTATAGATATTCCGATAATTCCACCTAAAGTATTCATAATTATGTTTGTTATGTCCGATACTCGTATGTGTAGAATATATTGAAGGGCTTCAAAAATAAAGGATATTAATACAATTAATAGTATATTTAAAAATTTGTTATCTAAAGTTCTTTTTAAATACATGCCTAGCGGAATAAATAAAATTACATTAATGAGTATTTCCTTAGTTACGTTAGCTTTAAATGGGATTAAATTAATGGAACGTATATATTTTAAGTCTGAAATATGAAATCTAAATTTAAAGACAATTATCCAGGTAAGCAACATCAAATATAGCATGAACGATACTTTCACTATGTTTTTAAGCAAACTCGTTTGTTTTTTCATGGAAATACTTCACCTCAAATCATTAAGCACAACAAAATACTGTAGCATTATAATTTCCAAATATATCTAAAATATAGACAATTTGTGAAAAGCGTGTTATTAGTGTGCATTAAATTTATAAATACAATAAAAACCCTTATGTTGTAAGGGTTTGTTTTTAATTTGGTGGAGCTTAGGAGATTCGAACTCCTGACCTCCTCGGTGCAAGCGAGGCGCTCTAGCCAGCTGAGCTAAAGCCCCAAATAACATGCATTATTTCGAATGCATATTAATAATATCAAAAACAATTGTAAAAATCAATACTTTATTTAACTTTTTTTAGCTTTTTTAAATTTGTTTATCATTCAATTGTGAAATTTCATTAGTTAAACAGTTTAATTTTTCTTGTATCTTGTTGTCCTGAGCCATCTCAAGTTGATACCAACCCTTCTTAAACATAAGATTATAAATATCTCTTTGAAGAGTGCTCACATCATTAAACATTTCTAGATAATCATTATATAAATCATTATTGCTAGCTTCTGTTAATGCAGTTGCATAGTCTTTCACCATAGCCTTTTCTATGGTTAAAATAGTTGTTATATAATCTTTATCATTCATTTCCTTAGTTTGAGGAACCTCTACTTTTTTATTTTCAATTTTATTATTCATAATTATTTCTCCTATTCTAAAATATTTAATATTGCTTGTGCATGTTCTTTATGGATTTCTTCTGCTTTTTTCATTAATTCTTTTATTTCATCATCTTGAAGTTCTGAGTAAAAGTGATTGGCTAATTTACAAGCATTAAAATTCCAATTAAAAATATCACTTAGGTAATCTAAATCCTTTCCCGATATCATTGCTGGTACTTCATTATATTGATTCATATTATTTCCTCCTCCTTTTATATTATGAACATAAATAAAATTAATAAACAATTTTTTAAACAAAATTAAAGAAAGTCTAAAATCTAGACTTTCCTATAAACAATTAACCGCACTTTCAATTAGAATTTCTAATTCAGTATCACTTACACTAATCTTTTTTTCTTTCAGCCATTCAAGTGATTTTTCCAGTGCTCTACTCTTTTTTTCAGAACACGACAAATCTTTTCCTATTTGTTCAACGTATTTTACCGTTTTTTCTATTATTTCTTTCTTTGTCTTATCACAAATATATTGTTGATAGATATTTTTTATTCTTATACCTATATATCCTATAATACCAGTGATAACCGTAGTAAGTATTTCAGCTATATTATTTGAAATTAAATTTAAGATATCACTCAAGCCAAGTTCCCCCATAACAGATTAAAGATGCATCTTCATTAATATAGTATTCAAAATAAAAAATATGGATTAGTTTATTTCCCATATTTTGATATTTTTATAGTTATTTAATTAAGTACATTGCTAATTTTGGTCGGGAAAACAGGATTTGAACCTGCAGTTTCTGCGTCCCGAACGCAGTGCTTTACCAAATTAAGCTATTTCCCGTCAAATTGTGGCGTCCTCGAGATGATTTGAACATCCAATCTGTTGCTTCGGGGGCAACTGCATTATCCAATTATGCTACGAGGACATACGTTTATTTAAGGTCCATATCTATTCCTATTGGACAATGATCACTACCCATAACATCGCTATATATGGTCGCATCAGAAACCATGTTTATAATGGCATCGGATACTAAAAAGTAGTCAATTCTCCATCCTACATTTCTATATCTTGCACCGCCAATGTAGCTCCACCACGTATATGCATCGTCTTTATCTTTATTAAAGTATCTAAATGTATCGATGAATCCGCAATTTAATAATTCAGTAAACTTTTTTCTTTCTTCGTAAGTGAATCCTGCATTACCAATATTTGCTTTTGCATTTTTAATATCAATTTCTTCGTGGGCAACATTAAAGTCTCCACAAATTACAACTGGCTTTTTGTTTTCTAACTCTTTTACGTATTTTTTGAATTCCTCTTCCCATTTCATTCTATAATCTAATCTAGATAAATCTCTTTTTACGTTTGGAACATACTCATTGACTAAATAGTAATCATTAAATTCAAGAGTTATCACCCTACCTTCGTGGTCAAATTCATCAATATCAATACCATATTTAATACTAATTGGTTCATATAAAGTGTATATCAATGTTCCAGAATATCCTTTTTTATCAGCTGAATTAACATAACAATAATAATCTTTTGGTCTAAATTCAATCTGAAAATCTTCGGCCTTTACTTCTTGAAGGCAGTACACATCCGCATCACATGTGTAAAAGAAATCTTCAAAACCTTTTTTTAAAATTGCCCTAAATCCAGCAACATTCCACGATACTAATTTCATAAATTCTCCTTTGATTTATATAATAACAATTATTTTTTACAAAATTTTATAAATTCTGATTTTAGCTTTTTTAACTAGTGCAAAATCACAAAGGTTGATCACTCCAAAATTACTTCCATGCACATATTAAAATTCAATTTAGCAATCTTACTTTATGATTTTGTTCATGCTTGTTTAGCTAATACTCCAAAAACTATATTTTTATATAGTTCATCTTAGATAATTATATCATATTTAATTTATAAATTTTCATCATATTCTACAAATTTTGACATTAGTAAAGAGTAATATAGACAAGCAAAAAGGAGAAAAAATTATGTTTGAACAAAATATAAACAAAACAATTGATGAATTAACGAAAAAATTTAATGAGATTAAAAATGCAGGATACGTTGAAAGTACAGCATCAGGAAGAGGAAATATTGGGCTTACTTTAGAAAATCTTTTAGGGAAAGAAAATGATAATTTTCAAATAGCTGATTATGAGGGTATAGAATTAAAGGTTAAGCATGGTTTTAGTAACACTTATATTTGTCTTTTTTCAATAGTGCCTTCTGGTTCTGGATTTTTCGAAACGAAAAGAATAAGAAGTAAGTTTGGATATCCTGATAATAATTATCCTAATGTCAAAATTTTATATAGATCTGCTTGGGCAAAATATAAAAACAAATTAGATAGTGGTTACAAGGTATCGCAGGAAGTGAATCGTTCTGATAAAAGAATATATTTATGTTTTTACAATAGTGATGATAGGATTATTGATAAAGAAACTTATTGGAGTTTTGAGGACATTGAAAAAATGATTGAAAGAAAATTAAAATATTTGGCATTTATTAAGGCATGGCCAAAAAGAGCTGGTGGGAAAATATATTATAAATATGTAAGCATGAATATATATAAAATTAAGGGATTTGATACTTTTTTGAATTTAATAAATCAAGGCAAAATAAGGGTCAACATACAGCTTGGTGTATACAAAAGTGGTCCTAAGATAGGGCAAGAACATGATCATGGAATTTCTTTCGGGATAAAGGAATGTGATTTATTTAGGTTGTATGATAAATATGAAGTAAAAAATAATCTTTAAGTAGCTGATGACTTGGTGCGTTTTATAGTGAGGTTGCATAAAAATAGTAACAAAAAAACTACTCTTATATGAGTAGTTAAATTCTAAATGGTCGGAAAGACAGGATTTGAACCTGCAACCTCACGGTCCCAAACCGCGTGCACTACCAAATTGTGCTACTTTCCGATGACAAATAAATTATAACATAAATTTTGCTAATGTCAATACTAAAAATGGCGCGCTCGAAGGGATTCGAACCCCTGACCCTTTGGTTCGTAGCCAAATGCTCTATCCAGCTGAGCTACGAGCGCAAAAACTTTCCTTCCGTTTTTTCCTTTAACTAAAGACGTTAGTAATTATAACACGAAAGTTTTTCTTTTTCAAGGCCATTTTTATAAATTTATTAATTCACCCACTATTATATATTCAATTAATTGCAATAGTATGCTAATTATTGCAATATTTCAGATACAAAATTCCTTGCCGACTCATCAAATTTTTCCATAGATTCATTTTCAATAACATAATCATAGTCATAATTCTCAACATTTTTATCCGCTAGATTTGACGTTATCTGCTTATGATTTTTTCTCCTGATTAACAATGTTTTAGCATTATATTCCAACACCAGCCTTTTTATTTCCTTCGGTTCCCTTAGTTTTATAAAGAGTATATTATTATCATCAACATTAAACTCATTTATTTTTTGCTTTATATCATCATATGGCATATCATTATAAAGAGTCGAAATATCTTTCAAGTCCGCTAAAAATTTCCTATCTTTTTCCGTTTTTTCACCCGACCATCCTAATATTTTAGCCACATATTTTATTTTTTCCATAGATGATGTACTCGAAACCTTCGTATATTTAGAACATAACTTAATAAATTCGTCCTTACCAGTTCCACCCGTACCATTTATTGCTACAATATGTTTTTTCATGTTAATCCTCCTACCATTAATTATACCATAAAGCAAGAAATATGTGTTATAATGTGTTTTAGGAGGTTAAAATGTTTGAAGAATTTAAGAAATTTATTTCTAAGGGAAACGTAGTTGATTTAGCTGTCGGTGTTATAATCGGTGGAGCATTCGGGAAAATAGTTTCATCGCTGGTTAACGATATTTTAATGCCAATTATAGGAGCTATTATAGGTGGAATTGATTTTAGCGATTTGTCGATAAAAATAGGTAATGCAAAAATAATGTATGGAATGTTTATTCAAAATATTATTGATTTTCTAATAATTGCATTTTGTGTATTTCTATTTGTTAAGGCTATTAATAAATTAACTGATGTAACTAGTAAATTAGAAAATAAAAGAAAGAAAAAAGATGCTAAAGAAGAAAAAGAAGTTGTTGAAACTGAACTTAGTATATTAAAAGAAATAAGAGATTCATTGAAAGTTAATTCAAAAAATAATAAAAAGTAATTTAGTTGTGATGTAAGTCACGTTTAATAAATGTTAATAAGACTTTACTTCATAATAATTACTTTTTTGTTTACGCTAGTGTACTTGAAAAATTCTTTCATAAGAAAAACCCTTATAAAATAAGGGTTTATTTTTTAAATGGTGGCTCCGGGCAGGATCGAACTGCCGACACCAGGATTTTCAGTCCTGTGCTCTACCGACTGAGCTACAGAGCCAAACACATCATATATATAAAAAAATGGCGGTTCCGACGAGATTTGAACCCGCGATCTTCTGCGTGACAGGCAGACGTGTTAACCCCTACACCACGGAACCACTTAAACTTTTCTCAAAGCTCTTTAAGTATACTAAAAATTATATAGTATTGTCAAGCATGATTAATAATTTTTTTGAAATTTTATTCATTTTTTGCCATTTTATACGATAAAGCGAAAAATAAAATCATAATAGTTACACCTTTAAGTAAAGAAATGGAAGAATTAATATTAGGTAACAACACAGTTATAGAACCTATTACAAACCCTATAATAATACTATATATAATGCAAAAATATTTCTTCAATAAAACATTCATTAATTTTAAGAACACAATCATTCCAAATATAAAACCCAAACAAAACGGAATGAGCTTTATAACATCATCTTTTTCTAACAAAAACGGATTAGAAACTATTTTCAATATATACTCATACATTCCAAGCATAATTAATAAAAATGAGCCTGAAATACCTGGTATAACCTTTCCAGACGAATAGATTATTCCCACCACAAATAAAAAAATTATATTATTTGAATTTAGTGAAATATAAGTTGAACTTTCAGCATCCTTGGAAAGCATAGTAATTAAAAATAAAGTAATCGACACTAAAACAACTATTATATAATTAGCTCTTTTATTAGTCTTTTCGTGAACTTCTCTAAACAAATGAGGAACACTCCCTAATATTAACCCAATAAACGCAAATTTAGTTAATAATTCATGTCTTTCGTATAACAGTAGCATTACATTACTAAACCAAACGGCACCAATGATTATGCCCAAACCTAATATAAATAAAAATTTAAAGCTTGATTTGAAATCTTTAAACAAGTTGTTTAGTGATTCTATTAATTTATCATAAACACCAAAAATCACGGCAATAACGCCACCGGATACCCCAGGAATTACCATTGCTGTACCTATTAATAAACCTATTAGAAAAAGCATATAATCACCTAATAAATTATATGCTTTTTACATTTTTCTATTCTATTACCAAATTTTGATGTGCAGGTTCTATTTCAATAAAGGTATTTCCATCGTTTACAACTAAGTCTTTACCTGTTGATTTAACCTTATATACTGTTTTACTGTTTCTTGAGTTTTTTTCCCAAGTAATTGGAATAGCATACCCTTCTGAAATGTAGTACCCTTCACCACTTCCTATATTATTTAAACCCTGTCTTCCTTTTCCTGAACCATCATTTAAATCATAATTACTAACCTTATATGTTATTATATTTTTCGCAGTATAAGCAAGGCCAGTTACGTAATCTTTATGTTCTGTGTTATTTTGATATCTTGTATATAATTTTGTTTCTGGATTATATACAAAGCTGGTAACATGAGATGTAGAATATGGAATCTTAATATTATTAGCATTTAAAGCCCCTTCATACGTCGATAATTCTAATGGTTCAGCTTGATATTTTAATAAAAGTCCATTTTCCGTAGTGGTCCTATATTTTCTTTTTTGAGCGGCATTTTTCAACATTTCTGTTGAAGTATATGCTCTATGTTCTCTAGCTATCCTTCTTAAAGAATTATCCCATATAAATGCACTACTATTATCAGCATTTATTGCATTTACACCAAGACTTGATATGTCACTTTGAGCTTGAGGACTCCATCCTATATGGGCATATATGGCATCATTTTCCAAGGCATAATCCAAATAATAATGTCTAGAACTTCTTACTGATGCTATTCTACTAACATTTTTATCCTTAAATAAAGCCATTAATCTAGTAATTCCACCTTCTACTATCATTTCATAAGTTATATATGCATCTTGTAGCCCAGCTTGATATCCCCATACTGCTTTATTGTTATTAATCATAACCGCAAAAGGTCTACTATTTGAATTTACATCAACTATTTTTATTGGTTCCTCTTTTTTTGTTGTAGTCGTTGTAGTAGACGTTTTTTTCTTATCATTTGAGCCCTTACCTTTATTAAATATTAAAAGTGCAAATAAAGTGCTAATTATCAATAACAAAATTATCACAATCAATATTTTTGCTTTTTTGCTTAATTTTCTTTTTTTCTTTTCCCTATCCATGAAATCAATCTCCTATCTTATAAGTATTATATCATGTATTTCACAATTTATATACCCTTCTTATCAGCGATATTTCTAGCAGCTATCAAAGCACTAGTAAATGCCCAAGTTAAATTATATCCACCACACTTTGCATCTACATCAACTACTTCACCTATGGCATATAAATTATTTATTTTTAGAGACTCTAAGTATTCATTAAATTCATCCAATGATGCACCACCCGCAGTTACTTGAGCTGAGTTAAAATCCCCAGTTCCAAT
Organism: uncultured Bacilli bacterium; assembly: GCA_934122275.1. Classification (GTDB taxonomy): domain Bacteria; phylum Bacillota_I; class Bacilli_A; order RF39; family UBA660; genus Aphodocola. The sequence continues at coordinate 172,002 of CAKOWI010000001.1, forward strand.
TATATTAAAATACATATTATTCAAACAAAAGCATAAACCTTCAAGTTCGTTTTTGGTTAACTGCCTAATAAATTTACCATTAAAGCTTAATTCCTTAGTAATAGATAATGCTAATTTGTTGTTTATTATACACGATAGAGCATCTTCAACCTTATATGAATAAAAGTTTTTTAAATAATCCATAAGTTCAAACATACTATAATTAGGAACTAAATTTAATATTAGTTTTATTTTTTTACCATCATTTATATATCTTGAAACATTCCTTGATAGATTAAATACTGCTATACCAGATAATGAATCTTTAGTAAACTGAACTTGTCCTTCTTCTTGTTGCTCTATAATACCATCTACACTTAGATTAACTACACAATCTGCACGAACGCCTTGTAAATCCTTTATATATTTATAGTTGGTTTTTAAATATGTAAGTGATGGAAATAATTTTGTTATAGTGTGGCCAAACGATTTTAATATGCCATATCCATCTCCGGTAGAACCTGTTTTTGGATAAGACTTTCCACCAGTTGCTACAATGAGTCTCTTACATTTTATTTCATTATTTATTATAAAAATATCTTCTTTTTTTTCCACTTTATAAACACCATAGTTGTAGTTTATTTTAATATTTCTTTCAGTCAAAGCTCTTTCAAATGATTTACAAACAGTAATTGCTTGATTTGAATAAGGGTATAATCTACTACTGTCTTCCTCTTTTTTTATTAATATGCCATAACTATTTAAATAGTTATAACAGCTATCTAAATCATCGGTCATAATATCTAAAAAGCTAAAATCTTTTATTTCTAATGCATTTTTAAATTTATCTAACTTCGAAGAACTATAGTAGTTATTTATAGAACTTTCCTCATTACCTAAATTACACCTTCCGTTCCCTGTCATTAAGAGTTTCTTTCCTAATTTATCATTTTTTTCCAATATTAAAATATCTAAGTATGGTTTTATATCCTTTAATATAAGTGAAAAAAACACTCCTGATGCTCCTGCACCAATAACTACAACATCATGCATAACATAAGTCACCTCTTATATTTAATATATCAAAAAAGACTAGTATTTACTAGCCATAATTATTAATGTTATTTGTTCTTTTTAACAAAATCGCAAAATCCACACCATATTGCTAAAATTATTATTAAAATCGTTAACATATTAATCTCCTTTTATTGTTTAAACTATATTATAAAATGTAATTTTAATATATTTCAAAGACTGATAATTCAATAATTGTATTTTAGCATCATCTAAAATGACATAGATCTAAAACCTCAAACTAGCTTTAGAATGCCTATAATTCATAGAGTAAATTACTATTTTAGATGATATCACTCCATGCCACTTAAAAAATTATAACATAAACTCATTTAAATTGTCATCTACAGCAATTATTTTTTCATATTCATTTTTACTTTTATATAACTGATTATCAATCATAAATATCATAACTTTATTATATATGCAATACTTATACAACTCGGTTAATTCTTCTTCAGTTAAATATTGCTTAAGACTGACAAAAATCAGCATTTTATTAATTTTTAATTTACTTTCCAAATCAATTATTGTAAACAAATTTTCCAAAATATTTTCTTTATTATTAATTGAAAGTTTTACGTTTTTTAAAATATTTTGAAACGTTAACTCATCGTTAATATTTAAAGGCAAATTATATTCATTAATCAACTTTAAAACTTCATTGGAAAAAATATTGTATTTTTTATTTATATTATCTCGTTCTGTTTCTGAAGCATTTAGCGAAATATATTTTATTATTTCATTTTGGTATTTTCTTATGCATGACTCAAAATCAAAGTAATTCAAGATTATATTAATACACATTTTATTATTTTCCAAATCCTCAATATCTAGCTCGTCACTAATTCTACCATTTGCTATTTTATACAATTCGTATACTATTCTATAAAAATATTTTTTATTTTCTACTTGTAAGCTGCAAATTTTATTTTCCTCTAATTCTATTATATTTTCTAAAAAATTAACTTTAATTCTCATAATATTATAATCCTATCTTCGTTATCAATTATTTTACTTGTATTACGACCTATTATATATTTCATTTGTGAGTATTGCTTTTCTGTTACAATTAATGCTTGTATCAGTCCTCTTTTTGGAGCTTGTTTTTTTATTCTATCAATTAGTAAACTTGATTGTTGTGAATTTAATACTATTTTTGAATATACAGATTCCTGCATCATAATAAAACCTTAACGTATCAAAAATTTTCTAAATAATTGATAATTTCTTTTATCTTTAGAATAAACATTAGGAAGATCAAAAAATACTATAGTTCTCATTATTCTATTCCTCATAAATTATAAAATCCTTATATTGATTTTCATCAGACAAAGAATCTAATGCATTCTTTACAAATTGTTTTATTACATCCTTTAATGTGTATTTTTTATTATCATAATTATAAATATTGTTAAAAATGTTTACTATTTCAATTTTATATTCAGAATCAAATTTTCTCTCCTGATTAAAATATACGAAATTATCGACAATTATTCTAAAAGGTTCCATTAAATCGCAGGATAAATTAAAATCATTAAATTCATTTTTATGATGAATGCCCAATTGAGTTAAATAACCATTTAATATTACCTCTTTATTTATAGTAGATAGCAACACCTCATAGCCATAATTAAGTGCTGCATTTATTTCATCATTAGAATTTCTAACAAAATTCTTACCAAATAAAGTATTAAAATAAACTTTAGCTGCATGACCTTCTCTGTTGGTTTTATCACCTTCTATAACATCCTTAGAATAATTTAAGAGTGTATTAAACCTATCGGATTTAATTTTATGTAATAATAATGCTTGGTTTACAATTTTATTTCTAACAATTTTAGACCACAATAAATTTTTGTTTTTTTCTTTCCAATCAATTTGTTTCTTTATCATCTTACTATTATTATGTCTCGAATAATATGATAAAAGTTCTCCAAAAGGATTATATTTTTCATCACAAAACATTATGTTTATTTTATTATTAGATAGTTCTTTTAACAAATAAGTAGAAATAGAAACAGATATAGAATCCACTATAATTGTATCTATTTCTGATAAATGAATGTATTTTTCATCCAATTCCTGTTTTACTACTAAAAACCTATTTTTATAACTTATTCTTGATTGTTTAGTTATTACGACTGTTCTAAAACTCATATTTACTCTCCATTATACCAGTTATTGATTTAAAAATCATTACACCTTCAACTATGTTATTTCCATTTAGTCTTCCCATTCTATCGCCTAGTCCAAACTCTGATAAGTTAGCATTAACACTGTTACAATGATACATCTTAAATATTTCTTTAATAATTTTTTTCTTTTGCTCCAATGATAATGCTTTAAAATCTAATTTTGTTTTTATCTTTTCTATTTCTTTCTCAAATAGTGGATACAGTTTTATATCTGTTAAAAAATCGTATATTTCATTAATGTAAATATTAGATTCATCTACATATTTTTCATCATCATTTAACAAATATTCTAATGCATATTTCCATCTTTTCATATTATCTTTTGATATTTTTAGCTGAGTTGCATTTGAAACCTCACAATTTTTCTTAATTATGCTATATCCTTTAATAAATATCTTCTGGCCTTTATATATCATTTCAGTTTCAAATGGAATTTCTTTTTTTAATATTTTATATGTTTGCATTTTTTTTAAATTAATCTGTGATTCAATAAATTTATTAAATTCTCCCTGATCGTTCTTTACAGCCATAACCACTGGTAATCCAATAAGCTTTTTTTGATTTTCATTATATGATATTAACATTAAATATTTGGTATTTGTATTTGAATATCCTCCATATATGCTAACAGGCAAATTTTTCTTTATAGGAATTGTTCCTTTATCTCTTTTATAGATTTTTTGTTTGTAAAATTGCCCTGTACCATATTCTACTTTTCTGCTTAAGAGTATATCATTTCTATATAATGTATTTTCAACTTCTTTATTAAAAGCATCTACGTCAAACAATAATTCTCCGGTTTCTTCGTCATAGTAGTTCTTCATTATGTCAATAAGTTTTTCATTTACATTTGAGTCTAAGCTATTTATGATAAAACCGTATTTCAATTTTCTAAAATCGCCATCTTCAACTAGTTTTTTATTCAAATCTTTGACTATATCAAAATTAATTTTTTTAATTAAATGTCTTTCCTTATACTCACCTAACACTGCTGCTAAATAGGCATCATGTGCATGATGATAATCATTTATATCCCTAAATTTAAATAATTCATATCTCTTTCTATAATTATGAGATAAATTAGCTTTCAAATATATTATTTTAGTGTCTTTATAAAAATTTTCTAAAATATTAGCAACATGTTTTGTTATTTGTCTAGTTTCTACTAACTGTCTATTAATAAATCCAGTTATATCATCATCACTATATTTATTTCTTATTAAATTATGAAATTTTTTAGGAGAAATAAGACCTACTTTTTTTAAATGCTCCCACCATCTTTTGTTAAGTTCGGTTCTATAAATAGATGGTAAAACATAATTAGATGACTTAATCTGATTTTCCTCTCTCAAAACTAAAGCTTTATTATCTAATGAGTCATCTTTTATAAGTGTTCTTGGAATGATATGATCAATCTCATATTCATTTAAGTTTTCTATATTTAAAGGAGTACCAGAATACAAACTCTTTCCTTCTTGAATAAAATATAAAAACATTTTTTCACTATTTATTTTATCTATTGAGTTAATTTTTTTTATCAAATTACTATAATTTTCAACTTCATTTTTTACATTTTTATATAATTCCAAAATGTATTTTTTCCTATCCTGAGTTCTTTTTTTCATTTGACTTTCTCTTGACATCTCTATCGAAATATATTTCGGGTTGCTCCCCATAAAGTTTACTATTTCATTAATAACCTTTATTGATTGATATATTCCCTTTTTTGTTGATGGTGAAGTAGCTAACTCATTAACAACAGAATAATTTATTCTATTTGTCTTAGTTAAGTTATTGTGTTTTTTTATCATATCTTGAAATTTATATTTTTCATTGTTAAGTACTTGCATAAAGTTTTCTTCTGTTTCTTCCATCAAATCCAAAATAGACTTTTTTAATCCTACGGATTTATCATTATAATATTTTTCTGTAAGAAATTTTTTTGATAAACTACCCCAACCCTTATATTTCCTATTTAGAATTTTTCTAATTGCATTGTCATTTAAATTATAATTTTTTCTTACCTTTGATTCTAAAATATCCTTATCCTCAAATACTGTTATCCATTCTATTATTAAATCAGCATCATCCAAGGTATAGTTAGTTCCAGAAAAAATACCATTTTCTCCAAAGAAATCATAATAGCTCTGTAAATTATTAGCAAATTTCAAGTCAGATGAATACCCGGTAACTATAATATCAGTTCCTTTATACATTGAAAAATCGACTGAGTCATTAATGTATTTTTTAAATGCTTTATCAGTAATAGTTCCATTATGTTTTTTAAAAAGATTTTCTATAATGTTTTTCTGAACTTCCTTATCTAATTTATAACCATTAACTCTTATTTGTTTTAATTCATTAATAACTTTAAATTTAGAATATAATATAGAATCATTTGGCAAAGCTAATTCATCTAAAAAATAAGTACAATGTGATACCATTCTCTTTATAAATTTTTCAGCAGTCTTTTCCTTATCTACTACTTCATCAAAATTATATGGTGTAACTTTATCTTGCTTTATTTTTTCCATCCATGCAAAAGTACTTTTATCACCACTTACTAGTGGTCCTACATAATATGGTATTTTAAATTCTAATAACTGAACCACCTTATTTTTTCCATTATCAGATTTTTCAAGTAAAAACGGGTAATACTTTCCTTGATTTTCAATAATTTTGATTAATTCATCTTTGTTAAGTTGATAAGGAAATTTTCCATTATCTACATCCGTTATTTTAGGCATGAAAGTTCCATTTAGTATTCTTTTTTGTATGTCCTTATTATATATATCAATCAAATTTTCATCTGTAATTCCATTAAATATTTTTTGAAAGCTAACATTTATTTCTCTATAAAAATCATCTTTTGTTATTTCATTTGATAAATATTTTTCATAAATACATTTTGTTAGTTTATTTCTAAAAATACGGTTGTATTCTTTTCTATCATTACCCAATAATTCTTTTAAATATTTCAAATCTTTTTTATGAACTTCATATTTATTAACCATTAATGTTGAAATGGTTGTACAATTTGAATTTTTAAATAATCTTTTCAAAAATAACATATCATAAAGTTCTTTTAATGATTCTAAAATTTCAATATTATCACTCAAAATACATGATAACTCATCAAATTTATCATCATATTCTGAACCATTAAAACTTAATTTCACGGGTTCATCATTTTCTAATGATAGCATTTTGTTGAAGTCAAACTTATTTCCATTTATAAGCTTTATAAATTCATTTATGAAGTCCTTTGGCATTGTATTTTTTAGGCTATCTATAATACCCACTTTCACATCATTTTTAGACTCATTTGTCATCTCATTACATATTTTTTCATAATTTAAAATAGTATTATCAAAATCTAATACATTAGCGATATTCTCGAATATTTCTTTTAATTTTCCAGATAAATCAAGTGTATTAACATTAAATTTTTTAAAGTTATATAAAAAATTTCCTCTATATTTAATAATATGATGTATAGCTAAATAAATAAGCCTTATATCTTCTTTTTCTTTATTTTCAATTAATCTTTTTCTAAGGTGATATATAGTTTTATATTTATTATTATATTCTTTTATCTTAATTCTTTCTTCAGCAGTAATATGTATTTTTTTATTTAAACAATCTTTTTCATTATAAAACGTTTCTTGTAACTTTTGGAAAAAATTCTTATCGACTTTTTGTATTTCTTCTGCAAATATATCCTTTAATAATGATATTCTCCATCTCCTACGATCATACCTTCTTCTCGTACTTCTAAAGTTTCTTCTTTCAGAGGCAGTATCAGCACTTTCAAACAATCTAACTCCCCATAAAGCTTTTCTGTTACTTCCTTTTCCCTTTTTTATAATTTTTTGATCATCGTCTCCAATAACAGCCCATCCAACAGAAGTGTTTCCGATATCTAATCCTATACTATAATTTTTTTTGTGTGGTTGTAAATGATGTGATACCAAATTTATAAAAAAATTTAAGCAATATGATACAATAAATTTGTTATTGTT
>CAKOWI010000002.1 GCA_934122275.1 uncultured Bacilli bacterium
ATAAATAATTATTTTGTAAAATTCATTTGATTAAATATATCAGTATCATAAAACTCTGCCATAGTTATCCCAAAAACTTTACAAATTTTATATATGTTTCTAGAACTAGGATTTTCTACTTTATCATTTAGTAACGCAAATAAGGTTGCTACTGGTACAGTTGAAAGTTCTGATAACTTATTTGGAGTAATATGGTTCTTTTCACATAGTTGAAGTATTCTATTAATTATTGCTTGTGTAAAAGACATATTATTACCTCCCTTTTTCCAAAACAATTATAACAAAATATTAATAAAAATATCTCTTGTTTTCGATAGTTTTTTTGAAAACAATAAAAATTATAATTATATGAATAATAGGTTATAAGATTTTTAATCTTTTATGTTAATTAATTACAACTTTTACTTTCTTTATCATAAAATAAAATACAGAAAATTTATATTTAATGGTTAAAAAAGAAAGGAGAGATATATTTGTATAATAATTGTAATTGTAATGATGATTACGAAAAAATTAGAAAAAGAATTAAAGAAGAACAAAAAAAGCATAGACTTTGTTATATACGAGGTCCTCAAGGAATAAAAGGAGAAAAAGGAGATATTGGTCCTCAAGGGATAAAGGGAGAAAAAGGAGATATTGGTCCTCAAGGAATAAAGGGAGAAAAAGGAGATATTGGTCCTCAAGGAATAAAAGGAGACCAAGGACCATCAACTATTAAGATTGGAAACGTTGAGACATTGGAACCAAATGAAGAAGCAAAAGTAATAAATGTTGGAACACCAGTAGATGTAGTTTTAGATTTTAAGATACCAAAGGGAGAAAAAGGAGATCAAGGGGATATTGGACCAAGAGGACTTCCAGGAGAAATCGGTAGAACAGAACACATTGCAATAGATGAAACAGAAACTTTAGAAGCAGGAGAGCCAGCACAAGTTATGGATACATTTGAAAATTGGGTACATCATTTAGCTTTCTTAATTCCAAAAGGTGAAAAAGGTGAAAAAGGGAATACCGGACCTGCAGGACCACAGGGTCCAGCAGGTCCACCAGGAACAGAATTTATATCTTCTTATGGAATTAGATATTCAATGACTGATACGCAATTTACTTTATCACAAGCAGTAGATACAATAATTCCATTACCTGAAAAAGGAACATCGTTTCTTATTGAATATCCAGATAATAATTCTATTAAGATAAAAGAAAGTGGAGTTTATTTAGTATCATATTTATTATGTGGAGCAACAAATGAAGAGTGTTCTATAACTATGTCTGTTAGGGCAAATGATGTATTACAACCATCTACAAGCGCAACAAGTGAATTTAGTGCCCAAATAATTAATAGTATAAGTGGAACAACTATTGTATCATTACAGCAAAATGATCTTATAACGTTAAATGCTAAGTCATCTAAAACTGTAAATATGAGTTTTAATGGAAGCACTAATGCAATGTTAAGTGTAACAAAAATACATTAAGAATAGGAAACTATTCTTTTTATTTGTATTAATTAATTATTTCACTTTTTATTTTAATCATAAATTATTACAAAGGAAGGTGATAATATTCAAGTAATAGATAATAATACGGTTGTCGTTGAGACAAGTGATGAATTAAAACAGGCAGTAAGCGAAGATAATAATTATAACTATATTTATTTAGCAAATGATATTACACTAACAAGTGGTTTTGTTATAAATAACAAAAAAAATAAAGTTATAATAGATGGAACATATAAAAATAAAAAATGCACTTATACAAATTATTTAAGTTTAGAAGAAGATACTATAAAAGCAAGTACATCAAATAATAAAATCATATTAAAAAATATGAATATAGTATCTTCACAAGGTTATGGAGTTATCTTTGTGCCATCTCATCCCAATTATTCTAATGTAGTAGTAGAATATAATAATGTAAATTTTAATGGGGTGGAGCTTTCAAATAATTATTATGGAATAACTAAGATTATTGATTCTATTATTGAAGTAAAAGATACTAATAATGTTTCAGCACAAAGAGTTTGCAATTCAAATAGAATTATAATAGATGGTATATCAGTGATAACAAGTAATTCAAATACAAATACAGTTTTTTTCTTTAATGATGTTATACCATCTTTTCTTAAAATTATGCCTAATAGTAAGGTTTCTATTACAACCAATAGAGAACTTATGAATGGTACAAATAGAATGGATTTAATAGTAGGTCATGGATCAGAATTTCTTTTAACTACAGGTAACGGTTTTGCAATAACAACAACACATGGAGCTAGAAATGTTTTGATTGAAGAAATGGCAAATTTTATTTTTATTGAAAAAAATCATCAAAGAGTTCCTATGTGGAATATATTTGGAGATTTTAAAGTAAAACGAGGAGCAAGTGTTGAAATACTAAATACATATATGAATACACCATCAGATAATTATAATATATATTTTAAAGGTACAAATCAAAAGTTTATATTAGATAATCCAAAATACGTAAATATTTATACTAAAAATGCAAACGTAGTATATACAAATAATCCTGTTGATTTTATATTTAAATTCACACGAATAAATATGTGGATATATGCTCTAGATTATACTTCTGCATGCAATCTTGATGATACTCCAGCCTTTTATTGGAACAAGGAAAGTAATTTGGCAGAAATAACAGGAGTTTTAAATAAGGATAGTACCACTATTTCATCACATAATTTTACAAACACAGAGTTAAATTCATTGCCTGATATAAATAGTTTTTCGTTTCAAAATAAAAAAATATTGACAATTGGAATGTTAAAGGTAAATATCCATCCTATTATGGATACTAAAGATGCAATTTCAGGACATACAATACCACATGCAAATATTAAAATAGAATATGATACTGAAAGTTTAACAGCTACTGCAGATGAAAATGGCTTATTTGAAGTAAATATCAATTCTGCCATTCCAGATAATACAAGAATTAAAATAACATCTTGCTTAAATAGTTGTTTTTCTGAAAGAAAAGTAGTAACACCATTTAATGGAGAATTAACTTTATTAAAGGTAACAGAAAACATTACTTTTAGCACAATTCCTTCATCTACTAATCCAATAATTTTACCAAAAAAAGATAAAACAGTAATAACTGTTGTTGATAGTCGAATTAATAGTACCAATTGGAAATTATATATATATTTTATAAACCCAATGATAGAAAGCTCAGGAAAGGTATTAATAGATTCATTATTTTTTAAAAAATTTAACAATGAAAACATACTTGTGAAAACAAATAAAAAACTAATATATGAATCAAGTGATAATGGTGGAAATGTAAATGTAAGTAATGTTACATTTTCTACTGATAAAGGATTATTCTTAAGCCCTATTAATGATTTGAATTCGGATGAGGATTATTCCACTATTATAATATGGAACATAGAAGAATGATGATTTTATGTAAGAATATAAAAAATATTGTGATGAGGTGATTATGGAGAAGAATTATATCTATATAAAGTTATGCAATGGTATTAATATACCATCAATAAAACTTATTTTAAAAAATAAATGTAATAAAATTGTTTTTGAGTGTTTTTCAAATAAATTTGGCAAGGTTAAAATACCCGTTTATGATAAAGAAGTCTATAGATTAATTATAATATCTAAAACCAAAAAAATTACAATACCATTAATTGCAAAAAAAAATGAAACTTACTGCATAAATATTAGTAATAATAATTTAAATAATAGAAAACATTTTATTACAATAAAGTTAATGGATGCTAATTATCCAAACATAAGAATAAAAGGGGGAAAAATGATAATATGGCAAAACATACAATCCCAATAACTAATGGTAAAGGAAGTATAGAATTAGTTAATGGTACATATAATGCAACAGCAGTAGTAGCAGGTTATGAAGCTTCTACTTTAAATCCAAAACAAGTAACTATAATAGAGGGTACAAATGATTATACTTTTACAATAAGTGCAAAAGGAATTTTAACTTTGCATGTAACTGATACAGGGGATCCTGATAGTGGAGTACAAGTTATAGGAGCGAAATTCGTAAGAACAGATAGTACAGGTACTATAATAGGAAAGGAGGCAATAACAGACCATGATGGAAATGCAATATTTAACAATGTACCATTTGCACCAACAGATAGTACTGAAATATATTATAAACAAATAACAAGTGATGGAGGACATACATTTGATGATTCTGTAAAATCTGTTATTATGACCACGTCGACACAAACTATTGAGATAGTAAATCCAACAGCACCACTTAGAAATATAATGCTTACTGATGAAAGTTTTCCTAATATACCAATAAAAGATGGACAAATAAAATTAGAAGATAATTAAAAAAGCAAAGAAATTGCTTTTTTTATAAGATGTTAATTAATAAAGATTTTGAATGTACAAGACTCATATATAATCAATTTCTAAATAAATGTAAAGAAGAATATAAAAAGCATACGATATTTATACTATTCATTGTAAATGGTAAAATAAAACATGGAAATTTGGTAAGATAATCCAAAAACGAAAGGAATATAGTATCATATATGTAACAAGAGAATATGCGTAAATTAAAAGGAGAAAATAATAAAAATTGGAAAAAAGAAATAATTAAACTTATTGTTATAATAGCACTTGCAATTATAATGTGTGGGGTAGTATATGTGCTATTAAGCAAAGAAAAAATTGAACTTCCTAAGATGGAAGATTTAGTAAAAGACGACTAATATAATTGGTAATTTTATATGGTTCTTTTAAAAAATTCTAAAAAAAGATTTACTTATATTATGAATAATAGTATAATTTATTTAACATCTTATAGAGAGTGATTGAGGGACTAGCCCTATGATGTCACACCAACCTATTAAATTAGGTGGTAAAGCTAGAACGATAAGATAACTTTAATGACATTCAAGATAAAGTTATCTTGGATGTTTTTTTAAGATGTAGAAATGGAGGCAAAATGATAGAAAAGGTAAATCCAAGTCATCCAGATAAACTGGCTGACAGAATTGCGGGAGCGATTGTTGATCTTGCATATGTAAAAAATGATGAATGTAAAATAGCAGTAGAGGTACTAATAGGACATGGTAACTGTAATTTAATTATAGAAACTGGTGAGTCTTTTACTAAAGAAGAAATAGAGCCTATTGTATCCAGAATTGCTGGAAAACAAAAAATTAATTTGGTTGTTGTAAAACAAGATGAAAATTTAAGACGTAATCAAAAAGATAAAATAAGGTGCGGAGATAATGGCATATTTAAAGGTGTGCCACTTACTAAAGAACAAAAAAAGTTATCTAAAATAGCAAGAGATATTTATAGTAAGTATAATAGTGATGGAAAATATATATTAGATGGAGAAAAATTAATTATATGTCAAAGTGGTGCACAAAAGGAAGATTTATTAAAAAAATATCCAAATGCTATAATTAATCCTTTAGGATATTGGACTGGAGGAACTAATGTTGATACTGGTGCTGTAAATAGAAAGTTAGGAAGTGATATGGCAGATAGTATAACAGGAGGTGGCCTTCATGGTAAAGACTTATCAAAAGCTGATGTATCAGTTAATATCTATGCATTTAAAAAGGCACAACTTACAGGAAAAATAGTAAATATCAGCTGTGCAATTGGGGATGAAATAGTTGATGGAAAACCATATAGCGAAATAGTAGATGAGGCAGCTTGTTATATAAAAGAAATAGGAGGATTTGAAGAGTTTGCAAAGTGGGGATTATTTTAGTGCAAATAAAGTTAAACTAATGTAAAGATTGTAAATAAAAATGTTATTAAGTTATTTAGAAAGTATACCTTTTTTCTACTATTTGTTATAATTACTTATGTAATATATGGAGGTTGTGATGAAAAAGAATAATAAAAACATAATAATTAGTATATCTTTAGTTTTAATATCTATAGTATATACATTATTAATAAAATTAGTTGATGTAAAAGGTATAGGTCCTAAAGGTTCTAAGGTTGGTTTTTCTACAATAAATAATTTATTTGCTAAAAAAATTGGAGTAAATATGTCATTATATAAACTAACTGAAATTTTAGGATACATGGCATTTTTACTAGTTTTAGTTTATGCTGTTATTGGAATTAAACAATTAATTAAAAGAAAGAGTTTACTTAAAGTAGATAAAGAAATAATTGTAACTGGTTTCTTTTACATATTTGTATTAGGTATGTATGCATTATTTGAAATTTTAAAAATTAATTATAGACCTACACTTATAGATAACATTTTAGAAGTATCATACCCATCTTCTCATACTATGTTAGCGGTATGTTTATGTGGTAGTACAATAATATTAAATAGGTTAAAATATAGTAAAATTAGATTCTTTAAAATAGAAAACATAATATCTATAATATTAATGGTTTTAATTATATTTGGTAGATTATTTTCTGGAGTTCACTGGTTTACTGATATTTTAGGTGGAATAATAATTTCATCTGGAATGTTATTTATTTATTACACTATACTAAATATGTTAAAGGAGAGATAATATATGAATGTTACAATACTAGGAGCGGGAGCATATGCACTAGGGTTAGCTTTTAGATTTAATAAGAACAATAATAAAATAATTATGTGGTCAAAAGTAGAAAGTGAGATAGAAGTTTTATCTAAGACTAAAAGTAATCCAAAAGCATTGCCTAATGTTATAATGCCAAGCAAAATAATTTATACTACCAATACAGAAAAAGCATTAGAGGGAAGTGATATTGTTGTATTAGCGGTTGCAACAAAGTTTTTATCTAGTGTTTGTGATGAAATAAAACCTTATGTAAAAGATAAACATATAGTTATAGCATCTAAAGGTATAGAAAGAAACTCTTGCAAATTTGCAACTGATATAGTAAAAGAAAAATTAAAAACAAAGAAGTTATGTACTATATCAGGACCTTCTTTTGCAACTGACATGGTAAATGATTCAATAGTAGGTCTTTCTCTTGCAACTACAAATAGTAATACAAAAAGATTTGTCATTGAGGCATTATCAAGTGATACTTTAAAACTTAGACCTACAAAAGACTTTTTAGGAGTAGAATTATGTGGTACTTTAAAAAACGTAATAGCAGTTACAGCAGGTATATTAGATGGTATGAATGTTTCAGATTCAACAAGAGCTATGTTTCTTACGGAAAGTATTAATGATACTAGAAAGTTAATTAAAAAAATGGGTGGTAATGAAAAAACCATAATGTCGTTCGCGGGCTTTGGTGATATATTATTAACGTGTACTTCTAAAACAAGTAGAAATTATACTTATGGAAGATTAGTGGGCGAGAAAAGAAGTAAAAAAGAACTAACTGATTATCTAAACAATACTACTGTAGAAGGTGTTTATACACTTGAGGCAGTATATGAATTAATTAGAAGAAAGAATATAAAACTACCATTTTTAGATTTAATTCATTCAATTGTATTTGAACATCAAAAAATAGAAACATTACTTCCATTTTTAATGAACAAAGATTAAGACGCACAAGCGTCTTTTTATATACCAATTTTAATAATTTTTTTATTATTTGTAATGTTGTGTCGAAACACTTTTTTTTATTAATTTAAAATGATTAAATAAAAAAGTAGGAGGAATTAAAGTGTTTAAAGTTTTGATGGAATTTAGAAAGGGAATTTTATTTGTAAGGCTTTATGGAATTTTAAATAATGAAACTATAGAACAATTTAAATCAGAAGTTAAGGAGGTGATTATATCTTCTGGTATAAAGTACGTTGTATTAAATATAAGTAATATAGATTCAGTGTCTAAAGAGGGAATAAAAGAAATAAAGAACTTAAGAAAGATTTTAAAGAAATCTGATGGAGAATTTTTCTTATTTGGGGGTGAGATAAAGGAATTAAGTTCTTTAGTTAATTTAGAAAATGAACTAAAGGTATTTGAAAGGGTTGTGATATAGTGACATTAAATTCATTCGAATTAGAAGAATTAATAGAAGAGAATAATAATCTAATATATAGTATATGCTCTAAATATAAAAATTATCCTGATAAAGAAGATTTGTATCAGGAAGGTAGAAAGGCTATAGTAAATATTATAGAAAAATATGATCCTTCTTTAGGGTTTAAATTTTCTACGTATGCTTATCCATACATATTAGGTGCTATAAGTAATTATGTAAGAGAAAATAAGCAATTAAAAATAAGTAGAGATTTAATAAGATTAGGTAAAAAAATAAATGAGTATATAGATAAGCACTTAGAAGTAAGAGGGTATAAACCATCTATTTGTGATATATCAATGATGCTAGGTATAAAGGAAGAAAAGATAATTAGTGCCCTTGATGCTTGTCAATCTACTAAGAGCTTAAATGAAGAAATTGAAAGTGATGGAAAAGTAATTACTTTACTTGATATGACTTCTAAGGAAGATAAAATAAGTAAAGAATCACTTATTGATTTAAAAGAGGCATTTAAAAGTTTAAGTGATGATGAAAAAAAGCTTATTATTAATAGGTATTATAAAGATTATACTCAAAGTGAAG
This sequence comes from uncultured Bacilli bacterium, assembly GCA_934122275.1. Classification (GTDB taxonomy): domain Bacteria; phylum Bacillota_I; class Bacilli_A; order RF39; family UBA660; genus Aphodocola. Next base: position 8,523 of record CAKOWI010000002.1, read on the forward strand.
TAGCACAAATCTTGGGTGTAAATCAAGTATATGTGTCTAGAATGGAAAGTAAGGCTTTAACTAAGATGAGAGAAAAGATGATAGCATAGTTATCATCTTTTTCTTTGATGTTAAATATAACTAGTGTTATAATGATTTTAAGGAGATGGTTCTAATGTATATAAAAGTCTTAGTAGAAAATAGAGTTACATCAAATGATATGTTATTTACATATCATATTGATAATGATTTAGCTAAAGATATTATAGGAAAAAGAGTATTAGTACCATTTAGAACTAACACTGTTAGTGGTTTTGTAATTGATTTTGATTCTAAACCTTTAGATTATGAAGCTAAAGAAGTAATTAAAGTTGTAGATGAAAGCCGGGTTCTTAATGATGAATTATTAGAACTTGGAAAAAAAATAAGCGAAAAGTATTTATGCCCATTAGTTTATTCATATCAAGCTATGCTACCTAAAGCACTTAAAGCAAAAAGTAAAAATGATTTTAAAATAAAGACCCAAAGTTACGTTAAATTAAATGATAATGTAGATGCAAGTGATATTAAATCTAAAAAACAATTAGATATAATTAATTTGTTAAAAGATAATGAAAGTGTATTAAAAAGTAGTATTGAAAGTAAAAGTTCTTTAAAAAAGTTAATTGATAATAATATAGTAATTGAATATAAAAAAGAGGTATATAGAGATGTTTCATCAGAAATAAATGATAAACAAATTAAATTAACAGACAGTCAAGATAAAGTATCTAGTATGGTAAAAAAAGATTTAAATAAATCTGAGATAATATTATTATATGGTGTTACAGGAAGTGGTAAGACAGAAGTTTATATTGATATAGTAAAAGAAGTTATTAAAGGTGGCAAAACAGCTATAATCCTTGTTCCTGAAATTAGTTTAACACCTCAAATAACTGCTAGATTTAAAGGAATATTTAGTAATATTGCAATACTTCATTCATCTTTATCTGATGGAGAAAAATATGATGAATGGAGAAGAATAAATAAGGGAGAGGTTAACGTTGTTATAGGAGCTAGATCTGCTATTTTTGCACCACTTAAAAATCTAGGAATAATTATAATAGATGAGGAACATTCAGAAAGTTATAAGCAAGAAAATAATCCTAGGTATAATACTTTAGATATAGCAATGATTCGTTCTAAAACTCATAATTGTCCTGTTCTTTTAGGAAGTGCAACTCCTACTATAGAAAGTTATGCAAGAGCTAAAAAGGGATATTATAAATATTTAGAACTTAATAAAAGGGTTAATGATAAGCCATTACCTAAGGTTGTCATAGTAGATATGAAAGATGAAATAAAAAAGGGTAATTTTATTTTTTCATCTATATTAAAAGATGCAATTAATGATAGATTAAGAAAAAAAGAACAAGTTATGATACTTTTAAATAGAAGGGGTTATTCTAATTATTTAAGTTGTAAATCTTGTGGTTATGTGTTTAAATGTCCTAACTGTGATATTACACTAACGTATCATAAGACATCTGGTATGATGAGATGTCATTATTGTGGTTATGCAAAGCCAAATAAAGATATTTGTCCTTCATGTGGTGAAAAAGCTATAAGAGAAATTGGAAGTGGAACTGAAAAAATAGAAGAAAAATTAAAAGAGGAATTTTTGGGAGCTAGCGTAATTAGAATGGATGCTGATACAACAAGTAAAAAGGGTGCACACTCTAAGATAATAAATGATTTTAATGATAATAAATATGATATTTTAGTTGGTACTCAAATGATATCAAAAGGTCTTAATTTCCCTAATGTTACATTAGTTGGTGTTATAAATGCAGATTCGCAGCTTAACATACCTAACTTTAGAAGTAGTGAAAGAACCTTTAGTTTGTTAGATCAAGTTATAGGAAGATCTGGAAGGCATGAAAAAGAAGGAGAAGCTATTGTACAAACTTATAACCCTGATCACTATAGTATTGTTTGTGCATCAAAACATGATTATAAAGGTTTTTTTGCAAAAGAGATGATTGTAAGAAGAAAACTTAATTATCCACCATATTGTTTTATAACTTTAATTAAAATTTCATCTAAAGACTTTAATTATGGAATAGGAGAGGCTAAAAAGGTAAGTTTGTTTCTAAAACAAAATTTAAGTTGTACAACAAGTATTTTAGGCCCTTCTATGGCAAGTGTATTAAAGATAAATAATATATATAATTTTCAGGTAATACTAAAGTATAAAAAAGAAGAAAAATTATATAAGGCATTAAATGAGATGATAAAAATATATGAAGGAAATAGTAAGGTTAAAATAGAACTTGATTTTGATCCAATAAATTTATAGGAGGTTATATGAATAAGGCTCAAAATATAATTAATTATTATTTATACATTAACAAATTAAAGAATAAAATAAGAACAGGATGGATAGAAATAGGTATTGATAAGGAAAGATTGGAATCTGTAGCAGAACATATTTATGGATGTTTAATGTTATCTATTGCAATAGATAGTGAATATAATCTTGAACTTGATATGTATAAAGTTTTAAAGATGCTTACTATTCATGAATTAGATGAAGTAACAAAGCCAGATTTTACTTTACGTTCTGGTATTTCTAAAGAAGAAAAAAATAAAGTAGGTAGAGAAAGTACTGAGAAGGTAGCTAGTTGTCTTTCTTCTAGAGATGAATTAATAAGTATAACAGATGAATTTAATGAAGGTAAAACAAAAGAAGCTAGATTTTGCTATCTTGTAGATAAATTAGAATGTGATATGCAAGCTAAAGTATATGACCTTGAAGGTCACTTTTTGATAGAAAAAGCTAAGGAAGATTTACCTTATTTTGGTTCTAGAGCAGAAGAGATAGAAAAAAATGCTAAATCAGCTAGTGATTACTGGATTTTATATGATAGAGTAAAGTTTGAAGGCGACAAAATATTTGAAAAGTTAATCAAGGAATTATCAGAAATAAATGAGTTAAAATGAAATAAGTTAGTTAGGGATAAAATTCTTAAAATAATAAATTGTAATTTTTCTGAAATTTATGGTATACTATGGCACAATTAAAACTTTTTAGTAATTAATACGATTTTTTCAGGTGGGGATTAAATATATGATAGAAAAGTATAAATTAGAAGAATTATTAAAAAAATATAATATAAATATTGATGTAGCATCAAATGAACAACTACTTAGTTATGGAGAATACCAAGAAATTGATGATACTTTAGATTATTTAATTAATGAATTACATATAGATAGAAAAAATATAGAAAAATGTCCTAGTGTAATGTATTATTCTGTAGATAATATAAAAAAGAATGCTGGGTTTTTAAAAAAATCAAAAGTAAATTTTGATAAAGTAGAAAAATGCTTACATGTATTAAGTACTGATAATGATGAATTAGTTAAGACATATAATTACGTTTTAACTAATTATGGAGTAGATACAATAAATAAAACAGTAAGTGTTTTGGCTGTTGAATCAAATAGGATAATAGCGATTGAAAATTTAAATATTCCATGTATAAAGAAAAAAGATGTAATATCTATTTCAGTTGCTAGAAATGAAATATCTGATATCAAAAATATACTAGTAAGTGAGGAATTCAAAACTTATCCAAAATTATTTACATCAACTGTATTAGCCAGATGTGATTTAAAAGAAATAAAAGATATATTACAAAGTGATGAATTTAAAAAACATCCAGAATTATTTACATCAACTGTATTAGTCAATGGTAATCTAAAAGAAATTAAGGATATGTTACAAAGCAAAGAATTCAAAACTTATCCGAAATTATTTACCTCTCAGGTATTAGCACAAGGCGATTTAAAAGCGATTAAAGATGTGTTACAAAGCAAAGAATTTAAAGCTCATCCGGATTTATTTACCTCAACTGTGTTAGCTCACGGTAATTTAAAAGAAATAAAGGATATATTAAAAAGCGAAGAATTCAAAAACCATCCAGAATTATTTACCTCAGAAGTATTAGCTCACGGCAATCTAAAAGAAATTAAGGATATGTTACAAAGCGAAGAATTTAAAGCTTACCCAGAATTATTTACCTCACAAGTATTAGCCAAAGCTAATTTAAAAGAAATAAAAGATATATTAAAAAGTGAAGAATTTAGAAACCATCCAGAATTATTTACTTCGAATGTATTAGCCAAAGGCAATTTAAAGGAAATAAAAGATATGTTACAAAGCGAAGAATTTAAAAATCATCCCGAATTATTTACCTCAGAAGTATTAGCCAGTAGTAATCTAAAAGAAATAAAAGATATGTTACAAAGCGAAGAATTTAAAGCTTACCCAGAATTATTTACCTCACAAGTATTAGCCAAAGGTAATCTAGAAGAAATAAAAGATATGTTACAAAGCAAAGAATTTAAGGCTCATCCCGAATTATTTACTTCAACAGTATTATCACACGGTGATTTAAAAGAAATCAAAGATATATTAAAAAGTGAAGAATTTAAAGCTCATCCCGAATTGTTTACTTCGCGAGTATTAGCATTTAGTAATCTAAAAGATATTCGAACTTTGTTAGCTTTACCATATTGGCAAGAAGAAAGATATAAAAAATTATTGACCCCTTCTATTGCTGCAAACAGTAAACAAATGATTGTTAAATTACCAATACAATTTAAGATGGCAGAAGAGTATGAAATAGACGATTATTTGACAACAAAATTTTTATTAGCGGCACCAAGTCAAAACTATGCCAAAATAAATTATTTACTTGATAACGATTGTTCACTTATAGAAGATGATAAACTAAATAGAATTTTTTCTTATCAACCTGGTACATTAAAGAAAAAGTTTGGAATAGATTTAAAAGAACTAATGAAGAAATATCCTTTTGATGATTATAAGGAAAATGAATTTACCAAGCGTCTATCATATTAGTGAGCATTTACTTGATAGATTTAATATATTAAAAAGCTTGATTTTAAGCTTTTTTTAATTCTAATAAGTTAACAGATGTTCATATATACACTTATATCAATTAGTTTAATGTTTATTTACCTAGAAGTAACTTTCAATAATGAGTTAATAAATATAAAAAACATCTTGTATCATATAATATTTATGTGTTATAATATGCATGGCTTTTCAAAGAAAAGAAAAAATACACACAAATCTGGATTTATAATCCGAGTGTCCGAAGAGGATGGTTTTATAAAGAAGAAGGATTTGGAGGTTAAAACAAAGGAGGAATAGAAATGCCAGTTGTATCAATGAACTATCTTTTAGAAGCAGGTGTTCATTTTGGACATCAAACTAAAAGATGGAATCCAAAGATGAAAGAATATATCTTTACATCAAGAGATGATATTTATATTATCGATTTACAAAAAACAGTTAAGAAAATTGAGGAAGCTTATGCAGCATTAAAAGAAATTGCTGCAAATGGTGGAAAAGTTATTTTTGTTGGAACAAAAAAACAAGCTCAAGAATCAGCAGAAGAAGAAGCTAAAAGATCAGATAGCTACTATGTATCTAAACGTTGGTTAGGTGGAACATTAACTAACTTTAAAACTATTAGAAGAAGAATTAATCGTTTAGATCAAATTGAAAAGATGGAAAAAGATGGTACATTTGAAAAATTGCCTAAAAAAGAAGTAGTTATGATTCGTAAAGAATATGATAAGTTAAATTCATATTTATGTGGTTTAAGAGAAATGAAGAAATTACCACAAGCTATGATAATTGTTGATCCTAAAAAGGAATATAATGCAATTAGAGAAGCTAGAAAATTACACATTCCAGTATTTGGTATAGTAGATACTAACTGTGATCCAGATTTAGTTGATTATGTAATTCCTGGTAACGATGATGCTATTCGTGCTGTTAAAATCGTACTTGGTGTATTAAATAATGCTATATGTGAAGCAACAGGAAAACCAATTGAAGATTATGTAACTGAAGAAGATAAAAATAAGGCTTCTGAAGAAGTTACAAAAGAACCTGTAAAAAAAGAAGAAAAAGTTGAAACTGTTGAAACAAAAGAAGAAGTTTCAGAAGTAAAAGAAGATAAAGATTTATCAAAATTAACTGTTGCAGAACTTAAAGCAATGGCAAAAGAAGCTAACATTGAAGGTTATTCAAAATTAAAAAAGAATGAACTAATTGAAGCTTTAGCAAAATAGTAGATAAGATGATTTTGTAAAATCATCTTTAATTATAAAGGAGAATAAAGTTATGAATGCAAGTTTAATTAAAGAGTTAAGAGACATTTCTGGTGCAGGAATGATGGATTGTAAAAAAGCACTAGAAGAAAATGGTAACGATATTAAAAAAGCAACTGAATGGCTTAGAGAAAAGGGTATTGCAAAGGCTGCTAAAAAAGCTGGAAGAGTAGCAGCTGAAGGATTATCTAAGGTTGTAGTTGATGGTAATAAAGCAGTTATATTAGAAATTAACTGTGAAACAGACTTTGTAGCTAAAAATGAAAAGTTTCAAAAGTTTGTATCAGATGTTGCTGACATCCTATTGTCAAGTAATGCAAGTAATATGGAAGAGGCTTTAGCACTTCCTTGTGAAGATGGTACTTTAAAGGACTATGTAACTAATATGACAGCTACTATTGGTGAAAAAATTGATTTTAGAAGATTTAAATTAGTTAATAAAGAACAAGATGAAAATTTTGGAGCTTATGTTCACATGGGTGGAAAAATATCTGTTTTAACAATATTAAAGGGTGCAAGTGAAGAAGTTGCAAAAGACGTTTCTATGCATGCTGCTGCAATGCGTCCAGAATTCGTTAAGAAAAGTGAAGTTCCAGAAGATAGATTAGAAAGTGAAAAGAAAATCCTAACAGAAGAAGTTATTAGAAGTGGAAAACCAGCTGAAATTGCTGAAAAGATAGTAATGGGCAAATTAAATAAATTTTATAAAGAAGTTTGTTTAGAAGAACAAGAATTCGTTAAAGACAATAGTGTTACTGTTGGTAAATATGTAAGCAATAATGGCGGTAGTATAGTTGATGTTATTAGATTCGAAGTTGGTGAAGGAATTGAAAAACGTCAAGAAAACTTTGCTGAAGAAGTAGCTGCTCAAATGAAGGGTGAATAATCATGAAAAAGTTAGTGGCAGTATTACTAACTTTTTTATTAATTTTAACTGGATGTAATACGGTTGAAGTTACTAAAATAGATGATGAAATTAAAACTGATGCAATAAGATTTAAAAATGAATACAAAAAAGTTTCTAAGAATAATATATATAAGTATTCAACTTATGATAATATAATTGAAACTTTAAATTCTAAGACAGGAGTTATATATCTAGGCTTTAAAGATTGCTTTTTGTGCAAAGAAATAGTTCCTATTTTAGATAAGGTATCAAGACAAAAAAAAATTAGAGAAATATTATATTATGATTTTAAAGATATAAGAGAAAATAATACTAAAGAGTATCAAGATTTATTAAATATAGTTTCTAGTTATATAGAAAATGAGGATGAAAAAGAAACTGTTATTACCGCACCAACTGTTATATTTGTAAGAAAAGGAAATATAGTTGGTATATATAAAGGTGTTGTAAATAATAAGTCTGAAGAAATATTAAATGATGAAGATAAAGAAAAGTTAGAAAATAAATTTTCTAGTTTAATTGATAAAATGTTTGTAAACGAAACGACAAAAGGAGCTAATGATTAAGGCTTCTTTTTTTATTATAAACTAATTAATATATTTTATCTAAAATGATATTATGTAAGCATATAAGATATTGTAGAAAGAGAGTAAAAAAGCTGAATAGAATCATAAATAGCTCTATAGATAATAAGAAAATTAAATGAGAAAATCTTAAAGATAGGAATTACAGATACATTTGAACCGGGTAGGCTGATTTAGTATGTCTTACTAAACAAAAAAATACATATTAACTTAATGCTTGATAAAACATATATATTATAATAAGAGATAAAGAAAGTAAAAAAGTTTATTTTTAGGTTCTATAATCTATATACATCTACTTATTAGTAATAAAAAAACACTTGTCATAAAGTCTTTTTTTATTATATAATGTATGTATACATGAAAGAGGGATATAATGATAGACGAGATTTTATTAGAAACAGAAGAAAAAATGGAAAAAGCAATAGAAGTAATGGAAAATAGATTTTTAAATGTTCGTGCAGGACGTGCTAATCCAAGAATTTTAGATAAGATAATGCCTGAATATTATGGAGTTGCAACTCCTTTAATTCAGTTAGCTAATGTGTCAGTTCCAGAAGCAAGAAAGCTAGTTATTAAACCATTTGATAGAAATAGTATAGGTGAGATAGAAAAAGCTATTTTTGAAGCTAATATTGGTCTTACTCCAAATAATAATGGTGAAACTATTACTCTTATAATTCCTGAACTTACTGAGGAAAGAAGAAAAGAATACGTTAAAGAAGCTAAAGAGATTTCTGAAGAAGCTAAAATTGCTCTTAGAAACGTAAGACAAGAAGCTAATAATGATATAAAGAAGTTAGAAGTTCCAGAAGATGATCAAAAAAGAGCATCTGATAGAGTGCAAGATTTAATTAATAAATATAATAAAATTGCAGAAGAAAAATTAAAAACTAAAGAAAATGAATTAATGAGTGTATAGAGCTATCGCATATAAAAAGAGGTTTTATGAAAAATGAATCAGAAAATACTGAACATGTTGAATTTGAGGATTTTTGCAACGTTTGTGGAAAAAAACGGAAATTTCAGATAGACGTAAATGATTATAAGAAAGAAGTTGTAGGGTACCCGTATTGTTTATCTTGCAAAACTATTATGCCAGATATGTTAGAAAAACATATTAAAGAAATTAATGATACTCTAGATATATTTCATCCTGCATCAGATATAATAGTTAATAAAAAGGAACATATGGTTGAAAAAAATAAACCAATAATTTATTTTGATGAAGATTTTCCTTATTTTTCTTTTTTAATTCATGAATTAATAATACCAGTTTTATTTATTTTTGCCTTTTTTCTATTAACTAGAACTGATATGACGGAAAACATAATTCCTATAGCTTTAATATGTGGACCTGTAAGTTTAATATCTGTTATTGGTGTAATAGTTACATATATTTCTGTAAGAAAATTCAATAGTTGGATAACGTATATGAAAAATTATGGTAAAAAATTTGATGGAAAAGTAATAAGAACTATACAACGTAAAATAGACTTTAATTCAGAGTCTTATATTGAATATTATTTTGAAATAGAGTATCATGATGAAAATAATATTCGAAAAACGTTTGTAACAAAAAGGTTACAAAAGCCACCATTAATAAATAATATAAGATGTAGTGTGTATAAAATAGATAAATTACCTAGTAAATATAAAAACAAAAAGAAATATTCAAAGGAGTTAGCTTATGATTTTTATTGGTAATGTCTAAAAAATAAATAATTATTTGTAGCTGTTATTAAATGATATCGGATAAATATTATGTTTTATTGCTAGTTAGTTAATTTACGATAATAGTATTATGTTATTGTTTTTTCTTTATAAAATGTTATAATCATATTAGACTAGGTGATGAATATGAAGAAAAGCAGAGAAAATATTTTTATTTTAAGTTTTATTTTAGTCATAGTTGCGGTAGCAAGTTATATGATATATCAAGTTGGTGTAACAAATAAACTTGGTGCAAGTGTGTTAAGAGTAGACAGTGATGGTAGTTCTAAGTTATATGATAATCTTCCAAAGATTAATTCTGTTATTAATTCAAGTGGACAAAAGTATGTTAATAATGATGTTGTACTAACCATTAATGCCTCTAGTGATTATAATATAGTAAAAATTATGTATTCTAGTGATTTAAAACACTGGAATGAAATTAATAGTGGACTTAATGACAAAGAAGTTACTACTAAATTAATTTTTGATAAGGATATTAATAAAACTATATATATAAAAGCTGTTAACGAAAAGGGTTATGAAAGTTATTCATATAAGACAGATGTTAAAATAGATAAAACAAAACCAACTATAAATATTAGTAAAGATAAATATTCTGCTCAAATATCTGTAAAGGATAATGTAGGTCTTTCGTTTATACAGTATTCTAATGATAATATGAATTGGGAAAATGAAGAGATAAGTGGTAAAACTGTTACTATAAATAAATCGGATTTAAAATATAAATATATAAGAGCAGTAGACTTAGTTGGCAATATCAGTGATGTTATAAGTTAATTTTTGTTTGCTTTTTTGAAAAATGTGATATAATAAGCTTAGTTTTAAAGGCAATGAAAAAGAGTAGTAGTAAGAAAAGCACTTTAAAGAGAACTGCTTATATGGTGTAAGAGCAGGAAAGATTAGTATCTTATGAATTCGCTTTGGAGCTGGATAACCATAAAGTTATCACGTATATCTTACGTTACAAGAAATTAAGTGCATAGTAAATCTATGAAACAAGGTGGTACCACGGATAAGTTTATTCGCCCTTGTCTCATGGATTTTTTTATATTTAAGGAGGAAGAAAAAAATGAAGGATAAAGTAAATGCTATAAAAAAAGAATATGAAGAAAAAATTTCTGGTATTACTTCGATTAAAACATTAAATGATGTAAGGGTAGAATACTTAGGAAAACAAGGTAAGATAACCGAACTTTCTAAAATGATGAAAGATGTTCCAAATGACCAAAAAAAGGAATTTGGAATGCTTGTTAATGAAGTAAGAAACTTTGTTACTGAAAGCTTAGATGAAATAAAAGAAAAGTTAGAAAAAGATGCTTTAAACAAAAAATTGGAAAGTGAAAAAATAGATATTACACTTCCTGGAACTAAAGTTCCTAGTGGAACAGCTAATATTTTGGAAAGAATAATAGAAGAAGTAGAAGACTTACTTATGAGTATGGGATATGATGTTGTAGATGGTCCTGAAATAGAAGAAGATCACTATAACTTTGAACTTTTAAACATTCCTAAAAATCATCCAGCACGTGATGCTCAAGATACTTTTTACGTTGAAGATGATAAACTGCTTTTAAGAAGCCAAACATCTCCTGTACAAGCGCGCGTTATGCTTGCTAACAAGGGTGAAAAACCAATTAGAATGATATGTCCTGGTAAAACATACAGAAGAGATGATGATGATGCAACTCATTCACATCAATTTATGCAAATAGAAGGACTTTTAATAGATGAAAAGGTAAGTCTATCAGACCTTAAAGGAACATTTGATGTTATTGCTAAGAAACTATTTGGAGAGGATTGTAAAACCCGCTTTAGACCTAGTTATTATCCGTTTACAGAGCCTTCTGTTGAGACTGATATTTCTTGCTTTAATTGTCATGGAAAAGGTTGCCCAATATGCAAAAACACAGGTTGGATAACCGTAGCTGGAGCAGGTATGGTAAATCCTAAAGTGTTAGAAGATTGCGGATATGATCCTAAAAAATGGCAAGGATTTGCATTCGGATTTGGAGCAGAGCGTCTTGCAATGTTAAAATACGGAATAAATGATATTAGAGCATTTTACAACACTGATTTAAGAGAACTTAAAAATTTTGATAGAAGGGCTGGTGAATAAATATGATAAGTATGAACTGGGTTTCGGATTACGTTGATATAAAAAATGAAGATTTAAAAGAGTTAGCTGTTAAAATAACTAAATCCGGCGTAAACGTTGAAAAAGTTATTACAAATAAAATTGATAACTTAGTGATAGGACAAATAAAAAAGGTAGATAAACATCCTGATAGTGATCACTTAAATGTATGCATGGTAGATACAGGAGATAGCGTAGTACAAATAGTATGTGGTGCAAGTAACGTAAAAGAAGGATTAAAGGTAATAGTTGCACTTCCAGGTGCGGTTTTACCAGGTAATTTTGAAATAAAAAAAGGAAAAATAAGAGGCGTAGAATCAAACGGCATGATATGTGCATTATTTGAGTTAGGCCTAGAAGAAAAAACAGAAGAAACTTATGCTAAGGGAATTACTGAATTAGGTAGTGATGCTAAAGTTGGAACAGATCCACTAGCATACTTAGGGTTAGATGATACGGTATATGAACTTGATATTCATAAGCACCGTAATAATGACTGTTTCTACCACATTGGTTTTGCTTATATTGTTGCATCAGTTTTAAATAAAAAGGTAACACTTCCATCTATAGAATTACACGAAATAAAAGAAGATGTTAATGATTATTTTAAGCTAGATGTAAAAACAGATGCTTGTCCTTATTACACTGCTAAAATGGTAAGAGGCGTAAAAATAGGTGAGTCACCAGATTTCATTAAGAAAAGACTAATTTCTGCAGGAATGAGACCTATAAATAACGTTGTTGATATATCTAATTACGTAATGCTTGAATACGGACAACCACTTCACTTTTTCGATAAAGATAAATTAGGTGACAAAATACTTGTTAGAATGGCTTATGATAACGAGCCTATAAAGACACTTGATGGAAAAGAAAGGGTTTTGACTTCTAACGATATTGTTATAACAGATGGAGTAAAACCAGTTGCAATCGCAGGTGTTATGGGAGCAGAAAATACTGATGTTGATGATAACACTAAAAACATTTTAATAGAAAGTGCAATATTTGATGCTTATAAAATAAGAAATACTTCAGGTAAACTAAACTTAAGAAGTGAAGCTTCGATAAGATATGGTAAAGGTTTAAACTATGAATATACACTTGACGCCATAAATAGAGCTTGCTCATTGCTTGAAAAATATGCTTCTGGTGAAGTATTAAGCGGAATAGTTATGCATGATAAAGTAGATAAAACACCTAAAATAGTAGAGTTTGAAAGTGATGAAATAAACGATATCTTAGGAATAAAAGTTTCTGATAACGATATGGAAAAAGAACTTGATAGATTAGGTTTTACATATGAATATAAAGATGGAAAGTTTAAATGCACTATTCCTCCAAGAAGACTAGATGTTGATCCAAGAGTAAATGATATTGCAGAAGAAATAGGTAAATTATACGGATATCATAACTTAGTTTCAACACTACCTAATTGTGAAACAAGACAAGGAAAATATGTCGGTGATGTGTTAATTAGAAAAACTATTTCTAAAAGACTTAGAGCACTTGGTCTTAATGAAGTTAAAACATACACTTTAACATCGGAAGAAATGGCAAAAAAATTCAAATATGAAGATAAGGAAAACAAATATTTACCAAACCCTATGAGTAGTGATAAGTCCGTTATTAGAACAAGTATTCTTCCATCACTTATGGATACTTATACTTATAATAAAAAGCGCCACGTAGATGACATTAACATTTATGAAATCGCTAAAACTTATGATGCAAACTATGAAGAAGATACGAAAATCGCAATGCTAATGAGTGGTTGTTATGTACAAAATAGTTGGAATAACAATAACGTAAAAGTTGATTTCTACTTAGTAAAGGGTATTATAGAAAACCTTTTAGATTTTCTAGGCTTTAAAAATAGATATAGCTATGAAGTATTAGAGAATGATGACTTCCATCCAGGTATGAGTGCTAAAGTCTTAATAGATAAAGAAGTAGTTGGCGTATTTGGAAGAGTTCATCCAATGACAAATAAAGATGAAATATATGTATGTGAACTTTCTATGACTAAATTAATGAAACCAGTTAAACCACTTAAATTTAAGGAAGCTCCTAAATATCCAGAGGTTGTAAAAGACGTAGCATTTATTGTTAATAAGGATATTACTTGTGAAATGATAGAAAAAGTCATTAAAAAAGCTGGTGGAAGACTACTTAAAAACATAAAGGTATTTGATGTTTATACTGGTGATAAAGTAGGAGAAGACGAAAAACAAATAGCATATTCATTAACATTTAATGAAGAAGATAGAACTTTAACTGAAGAAGAAGTAATGCAAAAATTTAATGAAATAATAAAAAAAGTTACTGAAACAGTTCCAGCAACTTTAAGAGATAACTAATTTAACTGAGCTTTTAGAATTTCTAAAAGTTCTTTTTTTAATTCATTAGATGAATTTTTCCATATAAGCTCCATAAATACCCCAAGACCAGGTAATGCTTCTTCTAAACCTTCTTCAATTGTGTTATCTATAGACTCTTCTATTTCCTTTTGTTTACTTCCTTTAAAATTTTCAATTATATAATTTCTAATATTTATGTTTTCCATATTGTTTATCCTTTCATTATATTTTTGTACAGTATTTGACAAAATATTCAAAAATACTTGTAAAAATTAAATAATATTTATATAATTAAATAAAATAAAGGAGGATATGAAATGAATTATTATGATTATGGAAGTACATATGATACTATAGCAACTTCTAGTAATGTTACTGCCGCTGCCGCAGCAATGTCAGTTGGAATGCTTATATTTTCAGGACTAGTTGCTTTATATAGTATTATAGTAATGTGGAAAATATACACAAAAGCAGGAGAAAAAGGATGGAAGTCAATAGTACCAATATATAATAGTTATATATTATGTAAAATAGCAGGAAAAGAAGGATGGTTCTTTTTACTATTATGTATACCATTTGTAAATATATATGCAATATTTGCAATATTTATAGGGCTAGCACACAAATTTGGTAAATCTACGGGTTTTGGAGTAGGATGTGTATTTTTAAATATTATTTTTCTTTCAATACTTGCATTTAGTAAAGATTGTGTTTATGAAGATGGATATGCTAGTTCTTATGTTTCTAATAATGATGCAAATTATAGTCAAGGAATGCAAACTTCAAATGGACAACAGTTTAATAATGTAAATACTATGCAAAATATGAATTCATTTGATCAAGGAGTTCAAATGCAGACACCAGTAGAACAACAATTTAATGGTATGGCTCCATCACAAAATATGAATTCATTTGATCAAGGTGTTCAAATGCAATCACCGGTAGAACAACCATTTAATGGTGCAGCTCCATCACAAAATGTAAATCCATTTGATCAAGGAGCTCAAATGCCGTCACCAGTAGAACAACAATTTAATGGTGCAGCTCCATCGCAAAATGTAAATTCATTCGGTCAAGGTATACAAGCTGGGACATCAGGTCAAAATACATTTGATAATATGAATAATATGCAAGACTTAAGTTCATTTGATCAAAACAATAATTTAAATCAATAGAAGAGCAATTAGGCTCTTCTTTGTTCTTTTACTGTTTACATAAAAAATGTCGTATTATATAATTATTGTGTTAAGTAGGGTGATAATATGAAAAAGAATTTAATTAGAATAATAGTAGGAATTGCAATAGTAATTTATACTATTTTTGGAACTAATTTTATTGGTGAACTTGAAAAAAATGTTGCATCAGCAAAATTAGCAGTTAAGGAACTAAATGATGAAGAAGAGATAGAAAGTAAAAATGAACAGCTTAAGGTTTACTTTTTGGACGTTGGACAGGCTGATAGTACATACATAAATTTAGGTGATTATAATATGCTTATTGATGCTGGAAACAATGAGGATGGACCAAAATTAGTAACTTATTTAAAGAGTTTAGGCGTAGAAGAATTTAACTATGTAGTTGCAACTCATGCGCATGAAGATCATATAGGCGGAATGGATGATATAATAAATAATTTTAAGATAGATGAATTTTATATGCCAGATGCTATAACTACTACAAAAACATTTGAAGATGTACTTGATGCTTTACATAATAAAAATATGAAATATAGTACTCCAACTATTGGCTCAAAGTTTGAAATGGGTGATGCTTCATTTAAAGTTTTATATACTGATAATAATCAAAATAGTTTAAATGATACATCAATTGTTTTAAAACTAACTTACGGAGAAACTTCATTTTTATTTATGGGAGATGCTTCATCTAAGGTTGAAAAAAAACTCTTAACAGAAGATATAAAAAGTGATGTTTTAAAGCTTGGACACCATGGCTCATCATATAGTACGTCAAATGAATTTTTAAATAAGGTAAATCCTAGCTATGCTATTATTTCAGTTGGAAAAAATAATATATACAATCATCCTACTAAATTAACTTTAGATAAATTAAAAAACATAACTGTATATAGAACTGATAATGATGGTACGATAATAGCAACTTCTAATGAAAAAGATATCTCATTTCAAAAGGAAAAAACTGATACTAATGGATAGGTGAAAATATGAAATTTGCGGTTGATAGAATAGAAGATGACATTGTAGTTTTAGAAAATTTAGATGATGAAAAAATTACATATTTAAACAAAAAAGAATTAAAATTTGAAGTGTCAGAAGGAGATATATTGATATTAAACGGAAATACTTACGTTAAAAGTGGTACAGAAAAAGAAAAAAGATTACTTGAAATAAAAAGAAAAATGGATATGTTAAGAAAGGAATGATAAAATGAAACTGGTTTTAATTGGTGGCGGAGATATTGGAAGAAATAATACAAAATATGAAACTGCAAAAATTGACAATTATGTAGTTAAATTATCTAGTAAAGTAAAACCTAACTTTTTATTTATTGGTCTTGCTAGTTCATTTTCTGATTCTTATTATAAGTACATAAAAGATATATATGGTAATTTAGGATGTGAAACTGGTAAGATTTCTAATAAAACGTTAAAAAATATTGATGTTGTAAAAAGAAAGATTGATGAAGCTGATATTATATATATTGGGGCAGGTGATACTTTAAAGTTACTAAATCTATTAAAGGAATATAAGATGGATGATATGATAAGAAGTGCTTGTAATAGAGGATGTGTAGTAACAGGAATTTCTGCGGGAGCTATTGCACTATGTAAAAGTGGTATTTCAGATTATGAAATAATGAATAATATTTCTAACAATTACGTTTTAATTAATGGACTTGGTATTATTGATATTATGTTTGTTCCTCATTATAATACTGATGATAAAAAGGCACTTGATGTTAAAAACATATTAAATGGTACAAAAAAGGTGGCATATTGTCTTGAAAATTGTACAGCATTGTCAGTTGTAGACGATAAAATTAACACCATTAAATGTAGTGATAAAGCTAAAGCATATAAGGTATATTATGAAAATAAAGACTATATTATTGATGAAATATAGTTGTTTTATGGCGATTTATAAGATATAATTGTAATAGAGGAGAGTATGTTTATGGATTACTGGGTATTATGGCTGTGTATTGTAATATTTTTGTCTTTTGTAGAAGTTGCTACAATTAATTTGACTACTATTTGGTTTGTTGTAAGTGCTATAGTGTCTCTTTTTGTTTCATTATATTGCAATAACTTTACAGTTCAATTTACATTATTTGGGGTAATTGGATTATTGTTATTAATCTTTACAAAGCCATTAATGAAAAAGTATATTATAACTGGTAAAAAGGTAAGTACTAACCTTGATAGAGTAATAGGCATGAATGGAGTTGTTACATCAGATATAGATGAAAATACTATAGGTGAAGTAAAAATTGATGGAAAAAGATGGAGTGCAATATCTGATATGAAAATATCTAAGGGTGATATAGTTATTGCAAAGAAAATTGAGGGCGTAAAACTAGTAGTAGAAAAAAAGGAGAGTGATAGTTAATGACGGCTTTAATTATAATTTTGATTATTATTGGAATTCTTATAATTCCAAATATAAAAGTAGTACCACAAGCTAAAGCATACGTAATAGAACGTTTAGGATCATATTTTTCAACGTGGAGTAATGGACTGCATTTTAAAATTCCTTTTATAGATAGAATATCTAATAATGTGACTTTAAAGGAAATAGTTAAAGATTTTGCACCACAACCTGTAATTACAAAGGATAATGTTACCATGCAGATAGATACAGTTGTTTATTTTCAAATAACTGATCCTAAACTATATACATATGGTGTTGAATACCCAATAAATGCTATTGAAAACTTAACTGCAACGACGTTAAGAAACATAATTGGTGAGTTAGAATTAGACCAAACATTAACTTCAAGAGATATAATAAATACTAAGATGCGTTCTATACTAGATGAAGCAACTGATCCGTGGGGAATAAAGGTAAACAGAGTTGAAGTTAAAAATATACTTCCACCACGTGATATTCAAGAAGCAATGGAAAAACAAATGCGCGCAGAACGTGAAAGAAGAGAAAAGATATTGCAAGCTGAAGGAGAAAAAAAATCTAGTATTTTAATCGCTGAAGGTGAAAAAGAAAGTGCAATATTAAGAGCAGAAGCAGAAAAAGAAAGTAGAATAAAAAGAGCTGAGGGTGAAGCTGAGGCAATGATTAAGATTAAAAAGGCTGAATCTGATGGACTTAAACTACTTAAAGAAGCTGATCCTAATTCTTCAGTTTTAACTTTAAAAAGCTATGAAGCTTTAGCAACTATAGCAAATGGAAATTCAACTAAGATAATAATACCTTCAAATATGAGTGATATAGCATCATTTGGAACGGTATTAAAAGAAACAATGAATGATAAAAAATAAATAAATAATAATAAATTAATAACGAAATAGTAAGAAGAAAATAATGTTAAAATTATATTATAGTAGAAAAAATTCTTTTTTCCTTTATAAAATAAGGGTTTAGACAAAATAATATAAAATATCTAATATAAATATCTAATATTTTATTTTTTTCAATATATGTTATAATTTCGATATCATAGGAGGGAAAATATGTTATTAATGATTGATATTATGCAGTACCTTGAGAAGTTCGTAAATTATATAAAGGGCAATTATGTTGATATAATATGTATTATATTAATTATAATTGTCTCAATTTGCTTAGTTAGAGTAGTAGAAGGCAAATAATCTTAAAAATATTAAATATACATAACTTTACATGTATTATTTGATATTTTTTTATTTTTTTAAAATATATATTTACGTAATAGAAATTATTGATATAATGAGAAAGCCGCTAAAAAAATGAAGTAAGGAAGTGATAGAATTAATGTGGTATTTAAACTCATTATCAATAGTTATAGAAGTTACAAATGCAGGTAATTTGAATGGCATAATAATAATTGCATTAACGCTTGTTTTAGCTATTTTAGTAGTATATACATTTGGAAATAATAAGGCTTAATTTTGGATGAATAATACATCTTTTTATTTTGCTAAATTTCTAAGTGTATATATTTTTTTTATAATCACATTACCTTTTATTGAATTATCTACCATATTTTGTTATAATCATTTATGATAGTAAAGGGTGGTAGGTGTGAAAAATAACAAGGGACAAGCTTTAATTGAATTCGCAATTATATTACCAATTATGTTAATACTTACGTTTGGGGTTATAGACTTTGCAAGGGTAATATCTGAAAAAAATAGTTTAGAAAACAAATTATCTGATGTTGTCTTAATGTATCAAAATGGTAAAGACATTAATGAAATAAATAGCACATTAAAAAAAGAAGATGAAAAAGTTGAATTAGAGTTTAATACTGATGATAAATACGTAACAATAAAATTAAATAAAACGATTAATCCAATTACTCCAGGTATAACTAATATATCTAAGAAGATATTTGATATATCAGTAAATAGAGTAATATATAAGGTGACAAATAATGAATAAGTTAAATAATAAAGGACAAAGTCTTGTAATGTTTATAGTGTTTTTACCTGTCTTTTTATTGTTAATGGTGTATATGATTGATCTTTCTATAGCAAAGTATGATTGGAGTAAAATAAATAATATTGCTAAGGAAGTAGTTTCTTATGGACTTAAAAACATTGAATCTAATCCTAAAGATAAAATGGATGAGATAATATCTAACAATGACTTAAACATTAAAAGTTATGATATAAATATTGATAGTGAAAATAAGATTATAACTATTGCGATTTATAAGGAATCTAATACTATTTTTAAAAAGATATTGGATAAAACATACAGTGAAAAGTGTTCTTATAAAGGATATTTTAAAGATGAGAAAATGATTATTGAAAGGGTGTTATAAATGAAAAAGAGTGCAGCAAAAATAATTACTATATTTTCTTGTAAGGGTGGTGTTGGTAAAACTACTACAACACTTAATTTAGCTGGAATATATAGTTTGCTTAATAAAAAAGTTTTAATAATGGATTTTGACTTAAATGGAGGGGGTATAGCAGTTAGCTTAAATATAGATAATAATAAAACTATATATAATGTTGTTGATGATATGTCTAACAATAGATTTAGTGAAATAACTGATTATGTTTCTAAATACAATGATAATATTTATGTATTACCATCTCCTAAAGATCCTAGAAATGCACTTAAGGTTGATTCTAAATATATAAACCTTGTTATTGCATCTGCAATATATAAATATGATGTTATTTTAATTGATACATCTCATAGTTTAAATCCTATTTCATTAACTGCAATGGATAAAAGTGATAATACATTACTTATGATAACTAATGATCCTGTTGATTTAAAGAATGCTAGAAGTATGATATCTATTTTTACTGATACTGAAAAAGATAATTATAAGGTTTTATTTAATGCATCAAAGGACACTGGTAAAGACTATTTTTCATTATTTGATGTTAAAACTATAATAAAGCATAATATAGATTATTTAATTGATAAGACGTTTTATATTAAAGATATTGATAAATATGTAATTGATGGTGAGATACTTACTCTTAATAAAAAAATTAGGTTATCGAGAAAAAAGGACATTATTAATTTAACTAGATTAGCTGAAGCTTTATTAGAAAATAAAAGAGTAAAAAAAGATGATAAAGAAGGTGAAATTAATGCCTAAGCGAAATTTAATGGATGCCTTTGATGTAAAGGAAGAAAAAGTAACTGTAAAACCAGTTAAGGATTATGAAATATTTAGGGATAAAGAGTTACTTGATGATTTAAGAAATTCTATCATATCAAATATTATTGATGATAAGGTTCCAAATAATAAGTTGCTTCATGAGTACATTAATGAAGAAATTGATAAAGCACTTTTAGGGTATGACTTATCTAATCTTGAAAGAAGTCATATATTTAACTTAATAGATAATGAAATAAATGGATATGGTCCTATTACAGAGTTATTAGAGGATCCTAATATAACTGAAATAATGGTAAATGGTAAGAATGAAGTTTATGTTGAAATAGATGGTCAAATAAGTCGTGATGATTCAGTATCTTTTATAAATGATGATCATATAATAAGAACAATTCAGAAAATAGTTCAACCTCTTGGTAGAACAATTGATACTGCAAATCCAATGGTAGATGCTAGATTAAATGATGGCTCTAGACTTAATGCTGTAATACCTCCTTTATCACTTAAGGGACCTGTTGTTACTATAAGAAAGTTTAGAAGAGATATGGTAACAATTGATGACTTTTTAAGAACTGGATCTATGACTCCTTATATGGCTAGGTTTTTAGATGCTGCTGTAAGGGCTAAATTAAACATAATTATATGTGGAGGTACTGGTAGTGGTAAAACAACTTTACTTAATGCTCTTTCATCTTTTATAGGGGATCATGAACGTATTATAACTATAGAAGATGCTGCCGAGTTAAAGCTTAATCAAAGTCATGTAATAAGTCTAGAAACAAGATTAGTTAATTATGAGGGAACTGGTGAAGTTACAATCCGTGATTTAGTTATTAATTCGCTTCGTATGAGACCAGATAGAATAATAGTTGGTGAAGTTCGTGGTAAAGAAGCTTTTGACATGCTACAAGCTATGAATACTGGTCATGATGGTTCTCTTACTACTATGCATGCTAATAATCCTCTTGAAGCACTAAACAGGCTTGAGACAATGGTTTTAATGTCTGGAATGGAAATACCAATTAAAGCTATTAGAGAATACATAGAAAATGCTATTGATTTGGTTGTAAATGTATCTAGATTATCAGATGGTAGAAGAAAGATAACTAGTATATGTGAAGTTGATGGCTTTAAAGATGATTTAATAGAATTAAAGGAAATATTTAGTTTTAAACAAAATGGTTTAACTAATGATGGTGAAGTAAATGGTGCTTTTGATCTTAAAAAGAGAGTACCAAGAGTATACAATAAGATAAAAAGTAAGGGTATTGATGATTTAGATGATATTTTTAATTTTAAAAAGTAAGAAGGTGAAATAGATGGATGTATATATTATTCAAACTATTATTATGTTAATATTAGTAGCTATAATTTTTTACTTAATAATATATAATAAAAGTTTGAAATTAGAAAAAAGAATATCAAAATATAGTATTGATTCAATAAAAGATGATTCTGTTTCACTTTTTGATTTATTATCAAAAAGATATAATTATTTAGTTAAAGCACTAACTAAGGTACTAAAAAAGTCAGTATTTTTAACTAAGTATTCAAAAAGATATAGTAAATATATTACATATGATGAAAAGAAAGATATATGTGCTATGGACTACATAAGTAATAAATTTTATTTATCTTTACTTTTTATGTTTATTGGTTTTATATCAAGAGTCATAGTTGGTACTTTTCCAACCTTTTATAGTTTAGTAATTTATGGTTTAATTGGTTTTTTCGTACTTGATATATATTTTAAAATATATGATTATATAAAAAAGAAACAAGTAGAGCAAGAACTTTTAAATGCAATAATTATAATGAATAATGCATTTAGATCTGGAAGAAGTACAATGCAAGCTATTGAGATAGTAGCAGAAGAACTTAAAGGACCTATAAAACAAGAATTTAAAAAGATGTACTTAGAAATCAATTATGGTTTATCTTTAGAAGTAGTTTTTGATAGATTTAGTAAAAGAGTAAATTCTGAAGAGGTGAGTTATATAACATCTTCTTTATCAATATTAAATAAAACAGGTGGAAATATAATAAAGGTTTTCTCATCAATTGAAAAGATGTTATTTAATAAAAGAAAATTAAAAGAAGAAATGAAGTCATTAACTTCAAGTTCTAAAATGATAAGTAAGATACTTCTTATAATGCCAATTATATTTGTAGGTATAATAGTTATTTTACAACCAACATATTTTTTACCACTTATAAATACTGGAATTGGTAATATGTTACTTGTAATTATAATTTTAGTTTATCTAGGTTACATATTTATAGTTAACAAGGTTATGAAAGTGAGGTTTTAAGTATGAAAAAGAAAAAATCATTTATTAACCGTATATATAGACAAAAAGATATTGAGAAAATAAATAGTAAAATAGAACAATTTGGTGTATCTAAAAAGTTTACTACTGAATATTTTATGAATTTTAGATTATTAACGTCGATAATGATATTTTTAATTTCTTTCTTTACTATTAATAATGGTCCAATATTATCTCCTATAATAACCGTATTATGGTATATATTAGTTAATTATTTCATGATAGACTTACCACTTAGAAAAAGAGAAAGAAAACTAAATAATGAATCATATTATTACTTTGAGGTATTAACACTTGCTTTAGAATCAGGAAGAAACTTAGAAAATGCAATAAAAATGGCATGTAAATATATTGATTCAGAAATATCTAGTGAATTTAAAGAAACGTTAAAACAAGTTAATTATGGTAAATCTTTGGCAGAAAGTTTATCTTTAATGAGCAACAGAATACCTAGTCTTACGATAAATAATATTATACTTAATATGCAACAGTCTAATCTTTTTGGAAATAGTATAATTGAAACTATGTATAATCAGCTTGATTTCTTAAAAGATAAACAAATAATGGATATAAAAGCTCAAATTAATAAGATTCCAAATAAAATAAGTATTTTCTCTGTATTATTTTTTATACCACTTATATTGCTTATAATTTTAGGACCAGTATTAATTGAATTTATAGTTAAATGATAGATAAAACTATCATTTTTTTAATTTTATATCCTTGTCAAAATACTTTACATATAGTATATAAATTGATTTACTGGGAATATTTAAAATGATATTATTTTATTAGATATAATAAGTGGGTGATACTTTGAAAAAGGATAAAATAGAATTTTTGGGTTTCGAAGATGAAGAAAAAAGAAAAGTAGGTAGACCAAAATTAGCTGATAGAGAAACTAAGAAAAAGTCTATAATTATTGCATGTGCTTCATTTTTAATTGTTATATTATTATTAATATTTGGATATGGAACGTTGTTTGGTTTTAAAGATATAAAATTGTTAGGTAGTGCTTCTAAAAGGACAAATAATAAAGAAAACGTACTTGTAGATGAAATAAAACCAATAATACAAAACGTTGTTATAAAAGAAAAAACAGCCAGAAAACTTTATTTAACTGTTTTACCTGCTAATGCATCAAATAAAGACTTAAGGTATAAAAGTTCGAATGAAGATGTAGCAAGTGTTGACAGTGATGGTAAGGTAATTGGAAAAAAAGAAGGAAATGCAGTAATAACAGTCAATACATTAGATGGTTCAAATAAAGAAACAACGTTTAAAATTACTGTAGTAAAAAATGCAGAAGGTAAATGTGATTTTAAAAGTTTAACTAAGAATAATGATTCTGTTGACTATAATATAGAGTGCAATAATGCAAGTATAAAAGAAATTCAGTATAAAATATCAGATGGAAAATATGAAAGTTTAAATACTAAAAAGAATTATGGTACAGTAAATTTTTCTAAAATTCAATTAAAGGATAATGTAACATTTAAGGTAGTATATTATCCGAATAATAGTAAGATAAGTAAGTATAGTACAAAAAATCTAAAGATTAATACTACAACTACTAAAGAAATTAAGGGTTCATGTACTTTGGATTTTAAAGATGTTAAATCAAATAGTCTTAAATATAATATTACTTGTAATAATGCATCTGTTACTAAAATAGCTTATAAAATAGGAAATGGTAGCTATGTAGGAATAGATCCGGGATATATGGCAGATACTATACTATATGAAGAAAGTGATGTTACTAGAGTTATTTACTTTAATGTAGATTATAAGGTAAATGGAAGTAGTAGACAAAAGACAATAACTAAGAGTAATGTAATTATGACTAAAAATAAAGAAAGTAAGCAGTAGCTTACTTTTTTGTATATGATATTAGTTTTAGTTAATTATATAAATAGGTGATTTTATGTTTAATGATATTTTATCTACTAATTATACAGAACTTATGATAGTTGCAAAAAGAGCTATTTTTTCTCTTGTTATATTATTTTTAGTAACTAGGATGATAGGTAAAAAACAAGTATCAGAGCTTAGTTTATTTGATTATGTAATAAGTATTTCAATAGGTAATTTTGCTGCAGAAATGACCATGAATTTAGATTCACAGGTATTAAATGGAGCAATTTCAGTTGTTATATTTGGTTTAATAGCAATGATAGTTTCTATAATTACTATGAAAAGTATAATACTAAGAAGGTTTTTTATAGGTACACCAACCATACTTATTCAAGATGGAAAATTTATATATAAAAATTTAAAAAGAGTTAAAATTGATATTAATGATTTTTTAGAAACAGCTAGAGTAGCAGGATACTTTGATATGAGTGAGATTAAGTATGCTTTAATGGAAGTAAATGGTAAGATAAGTTTTATGCCAAAAGAAGAGTATGCACCAGTTAAAATAAATGACATGAATATAAAAGCAAGCGTTAAAGGATTATGTGCAAACGTTATAATAGATGGGAAAATAA
The DNA here is from genome assembly GCA_934122275.1 of uncultured Bacilli bacterium. GTDB lineage: Bacteria > Bacillota_I > Bacilli_A > RF39 > UBA660 > Aphodocola. Next base: position 34,012 of record CAKOWI010000002.1, read on the forward strand.
TGAAGAAAAATTTAATCAATATTAACAAAGATGAAAAATGGTTATTAAAAGAACTTAAAATAAAGGGATATAATTCTTTATGTAATATACTTCTAGCAACTGTTGATATTAATGGAAAAATTACAATATATAAAAAGTATGAAGGTGAAATTGTTAATGTATTAGAATAAGTAATTATTTACTTTCTTAACTAGTTTTGATATTATGATTCTGGTGATTGTATGAAAAATAAGATAAGAAAGTTTATAAATGAAAATAAATGGATACTTATAACTTTTTTAGTAGCAACTATTACAATATCGGTAATATATATATTAAACAAAGTTGCACCATTTGGTAATAATTCACTTTTAACGATTGATTTTTATCATCAATATGGACCAATGCTAAATGAGTTAGTAGATAGAATAAGAAGTGGAGAGACACTACTTTATTCTTTTAATACTGGGGGAGGAATTCCATTTTATAGAAATTTTTTAAATTATTTATCTAGTCCATTTAATCTTATATTACTTCTATTTAATGGTGATAATATAATAATGGCATTTTCTGTTGTAATAGGTTTAAAAGTTGTTTTTGCAGCAAGTTTTATGTCTTATTTTTTAAAAAAAGTATTTAAAAAAGATAGTGCATTACTTGTAGTCTTTAGCATACTATATGCTTTTTCTGGATATTTTTGTGCATATTACTGGAATATAATGTGGCTAGATGGCATCGTATTTTTACCAATTATAACACTTGGAATAATAAGATTAATAAATGATAAAAAGCCTTTATTATACATATTTAGTTTAGCTATCATGCTATTTTCAAACTATTTTATTGCATACATGATTTGTATATTCTCTAGTGTATTTTTTGTTGGCTATTTTATATATAAGGGAAATTTCAAGCTTAAGAATATATTAAAGACCTTTTTAATGTTTTTTATATCATCTATTTTAGCAGCATCGCTAGTTGCTTTTGCACTTATTCCATTATATAAAGCACTATCTACTATATCTGCAACAAGTGATGTATTTCCAGAGTTTAAGTTTTCATTTAACGTACTTAAGTTTTACTTTAATCATTTAACTGGTGTCAATCAAACAACTTTTGCTAGTGATAAATTGCCGCTTCCTAACGTTTATTGTGGCATAATTAGTTTGGTATCTATAATAATGTTATTCTTTAATAAAAATATAAAGTTAAAGACTAAGATTTTTAGTTTGTTAATATTAATTTCATTTTTATTTATATTTAATTGTTCTTGGACTGACTTTATAATGCATGCATTTCACGTTCCAAATGATTTACCATATAGATATTCATTTATATATGTATTTTTAGTTGTTACATTAGCTTTTTATTCATTTTCTAATTTAAAAGAAATAAAGCCTTTGTTTATATATATTGCATTTGGTATTTTATCAATATTTATATTTTTATCTGTTAAATTAAATTTTGAAAACATAGATTCTACGAGAGCTATTATATGCTTTGTATTCTTATTATGTTATTTATTAATAGTAATACTCTATTTAAATAATGATAAAAAGAATATTGAAAGGTTAACTAGTTTTATCTTTATATTATTTGCAGTAGTAGAAAGTATATACGGAATAAATGTTAACTGGGATATTAATCATGATATTAAAACGTTTTTAAGTGATAGAAAACCATATAAGTATTTAATAAGTGAAATAAAAAAAGACGATAACGGTTTATATAGAATGGAAAAAACTAATTCATTAACGTTAAATGATGGCTCTTGGTATGATTATTATGGTATTTCAACGTTTAGTTCAATGGCATACGAAAGTGTAGCAAAAACTCAAAGAAAGCTTGGAATGTCTGGAAATAACATTAATAGTTATTATTATCAGTATTATCAAACACCAATTTATAATACGATGTTTAACGTAAAATACTTACTAGGAAACTATATAGATAATGATTATTATACACTTATAGATATTAACTCTAAATATAACGCAGTTAAATATGATTATGCATATTCTATAGGATTCTTAATTGATAAAAAGATAAAAGAATTAAATTTAATTAGTGATGATCCATTTTATAATCAAAGTAATTTTGTTAAATTACTTAATGATAATAAGGAAGTATATAATAGTTTAGAAGTATCTAGTGTACTTGGTGGTAAGATAATAACTAGTGCAGACGGAAGATATTATATATCATGTGATGAAGTATCTAAAAAACTTATAGTTACTTTATTAAATGATAAGACTCAGAATTTATATTTGTATTTAAATGGTTCTAATATAAACGGGTATACAATAAATGGTACATATTATAGTGTTTCATCAGATGAGTATTACACTGTTGATACTGGTTTAGTAAGAAAAGGTGAAGTATCATTAGAAATAGATTTTTCATCTTCAGGTAATGGAATTACTTTATTAGCTAAGTCTATTAATGATGATGTATTTAAGGAATTTACCAAAAATGTTTCTAAGGGTAAATTAGATGTTAAATCATATAGTGAAACGTCTATTACTGGTATTATAAAAGCAGATGAAGATAAAGCAGTTTACACATCCATTGCATATGATCCAGGTTTTAGTGTATATGTAGATAATAAAAAGGTAGACACATACAAGGTGTTAGATGGTTATTTAGCATTTGATGTATCAAAGGGCAGTCATAATATAAAAATAAAGTATTATCCAGTAGGATTAAAATTAGGCTTAGTAATTAGCTTTATATCATTTTGCATTATTTCTGGATATGTTATATTAAATACAGAAAAAATAACAAAAAATCAAAAAAAGGTAAAATAAGTGTTTAATTTTATCTTTTTTTGTGTTAGAATGGTACTAGTAAAATATGGTATGTGAAAATATCATATTAAAGGGGAAGGTAAAATATATTAGGAGGTTGTGATGATCGGCGTAATAGAGAGGATTAAAAATAACGTTCTATTAAAATGTAGTACTCTAAATGAAGAAGTAATATCAAAGAATTTAGTTGATATGTTAGATAAAAGCATTTATCAGTTTGCTGAAGAATTAGTTAGTTTACTTGATAATGTTAGTATAGCATTAACTGAAGGTGATATAAGACAAAACGTACAAGAACTTATAAAGGTTCCTATATTAAAAAAGATAAAAAGAAAGTTATTTATTGATTCATTAGCACTTCAAATAACGAATGATTCGTTTATTGAAGATTGTATAAATGAAAAAATTAGTTTAGAAAAAATTAAGAACACTTATATAAAAGAATTGGAAAAGAATAAGAAAACTAACCAATTAAACATGACAGAAGATCTTAATTTGACTGAAATTATTCAGAAATTATCTATGTATATAGATAAGAATATAGTATTGAAGGTAAGTGAAAATCAGTCTTTAGTTACCGCTATAAATAACTTGGTTACAAATGAAAAAGAAAAGTTAGAAAAAAGTTTAGAAGACATGATAGATGATCTTGATAAAGAATATTTAAGTATTCTTACTAAAGAAATAGAAACTGAAACAAAAGGGGAAGAAAGTATGCCAGAAGAAATTAATGATGTAGTAGAAGTTAAGGATAATACTTCTAGTGAAAAAAATAAGTTTGATAAATATGATGATATGACATTATTTAATAAAATGATTTTAAGTCTTAATACAAAAGAAGAAAAATTATCTAGATATGAAAGTAAGTTAGAAACTAAAAAGCAGAGTATAGAAGCTTTATTAACTGATACTAATAAAAAGATTGAATTAAATATAGATAGAGAAAACAAACTATCACAAAGACAAATAGAATTAAATAGCAGAGAAAAAGATCTTAATAAGAGACTTTCAGAAGCAGAAGTTATTTTCTTAAATATGAAACCATTAATTAAGGGATTAAATAACATTAAAGCCTCTGATTTGAAGGTAGGTGATTCTAATGAGTAAATTATTGAATAGTACTTTAGAAAAGGTAAGTGAAAATAATAATGATTATCGTAAAGATTTAAGAGCTTTAAATAATCAAATTGATGAAAGAACTACTGCATTAATTGGTGAAGTTGTTACACTTTCAAATTATACTTTAGATTTTACTAATGCTATTAACATTTCTAAAGAAAATCTAGTTAATCCAATACTTAGAGTAATTGAATCATATGCTATAAAAGATTTAAGAAGTGTAGAAGAAATAAATGAAAAATTTATTGAGAAAATAAATGATAAAATTGAAAATACTGAAATAAATTCAGATAGTGCAAAAGAACAATTTATCTCAACAATAGATTCATTATTAAACAGTAAGTATTTAGAAATAATAAACATAAATAGAGTAACTTTTATTGATGAAAATGGTAATAGTGACATAGAAAGAATATTAAATGATTTTGTTAGTTACCTATTAGCAAATGGAAAATATGATGAGTTAAGTTTAAATTCACTTATGAATACGTATAGAAATGATATATATTCTATGATATCTAAAACATTAAGTGGTATTAATAAATTATATCAAGATAATTTTATTGGAGAAGTTAAATCTGACTTAAGGGTTGCATTAAAAGATGAGGATGTATTAGTAAATAGTGAAGATGAGTTTAAACCTTATATTCCAGATATTAATCCTATTCCTACTATAAATATACCAGAAGTTCCAAAATTTGATGAAACTCCTATTTTAAATAATGTAGAACCTGTTTTTGATTCTAGTAAGTTTAATGAATATGGTGGTGAAACAAAAGAAGAGCAACCTATTGCTGTAGAGGAAGAAAAGCCTAAAGAAGAAAAACAATACACATATCAAAAGCCTTATGATGTAGAAGAAATATTAAAGATTGCTAAGTCTCCAATAGTTTCAAACGAAAATACTTATGTTAAACCAGAAGTAAAAGAAGAAAAACAAGAAGAGACAGTAGAAATAGAATATAATGAACGTGAATTAGTAGAAGAGATGATAAGAAGATTCACTAAACGTCTTGAACTTATTGATGAAAGACAAGAAAAATATGATCAAGACAATGAGTCTGTTTCTCATGATGAAGCATTCGTTAATGATTTAATTGATAGTGCAAAAAAGAAGAAAGAGGAACTTGATAGCTTTGAAAAGGAATTAGATGAGAAAGAAAGAGAACTAAATGAAAAAGAAATAGATCTTGAAAAGAAGATAAATAATGTTTTACCTTTTGCAAAAGCTGTTATGGAAAATGACAAAGAGTCTTAATGTTAATTTAATAAGATAGAGTTTATTCTATCTTTTTTTGTAATTAATTATTTTATTGTTCATATATTTAATTAGAAAGATTTGGAGGATATTATGGTTAATAAGCAAAAAATATGGTTTTTAACTTTGTTTAGTTTGATTTTAGTTTTAAGTGTTTATTATATTACTATGCCTAGTGAACTTTTAACAACATCTTCAAAAACTGATACCAATAAGGTTACTAAAACTAATAAGAATACTAACGTAAAAGAAAGTGATGCACTTACGTTATTACAAGTAGAATTAGATGAAGAAAGGGCAGCTTTAGCAGCTGAATACAATACTGTATTAACTAATAAAAAAGCAACAGATGAAGAAAAGAATAATGCTTATGATGGATTAAAGGAAATTGATAATGTAAAAGCTAAGGAAGAAAAACTAAAGAAGAAAATAAAGAAAAATATGAAGTTGTCATCATTTGTTAAAATAAATGGTAATAGTATAAGTATTACAATAAAAAAACAAGATCATAGCTATTCTCTAGCTAATGAAGTTATGAGACTTGTTCAAGAAGAATTTACAGAAAAAATGTATATATCAGTAAAATTTCAAAAGTAGTACCACTTTTTTCTTTTTCTCATAAAATATTATAGAAAAAATATTAAATACCTCTTATTGTAGGAAAGTGGGGGAATTATGGAAAAGAAAGTACTAACAAAAAGGGAAAAAGAAATATTCGATTTATTAATAACTAATAAAACTACCAAAGAAATATCGCAAAAACTTAATATTAGTGAAAAAACAGTTAGAAATCACATATCTAATGTAATGCAAAAATTAGGGTGTAAGGGAAGAGCTTGTGCTGTTATTGAATTAATAAAATTAAAAGAGATTAATTTATAAAAGTCGCATATTAATGCGATTTTTTCATATTATTTAGTGGAGGATTATTATGCTAAGAAAATTTGCTTATAATAAAATTTTTAGAACCACAGGGATGTTGTTACTTTTTTTGTTACTTCTCTTATTTCCTGCTAGCAAGGAATATACTTTAGATGATATTAAAACCGTAAAAACAAGTAGTGATATAAAGAAAAATGAAGTATTTTTGATAGATAAAGAGGGTTATGTTGCAAGAAGTAAGGTTTCTATTTCATATAGTAATTCAAAAGATTATGCCAAAAAATTAATTGAATTACTTATAATTGGGGGAAAATACGAAGAAAAGATTCCAAATGGATTTAAAGCTATTATTCCAACAGATACTAAAATAAATGGTATTTCTATTAATAATGATGAAATAACTATAGATTTATCAAAAGAATTTTTAGAACTTAAAGATGAAAGTGAAGAAAAAGCAATTGAGGCATTAACGTATAATTTAACGTCAATTGATAACATATCAAAGGTATATATTTTAGTAGATGGAAAAAAAATAAGTATGTTAAATTCATCTAAAAAGAATGTTATACAACCATTTACGAGAAAAGATGGAATAAATAAGAAATATGATGTAACTAATTATAAAGATGTAAATAAGACAACAGTTTATTATGTAAGTAAAGCAAATAATGATTTTTACTATGTACCTATAACAAGGGTTAATAATGATAAAAGAGATAAAATTAAAATTATAATAGATGAACTTACATCATCACATATATATGAAACAAATTTAATGAGTTTTTTAAACTACAATGCAAAGCTTATGAGTTATAGTTTTGATGATGATAAAGTATTACTTAATTTTAATGATTATTTATTTGATGATGCTAATGAAAAGAGTATTTTAGAAGAGGTAGTTTATTCAATTTGTCTTTCTATAAGGGATAATTATGATATAAATGAAGTTATATTTCTAGTAGATGGTAAAGAAATTACAAAAAGTGTACTTAAAAATATTGAATAATTATAATTTTTTTGCTATAATTGATTTGTTCGTTATGAATGAATCAGTGTCCTGCTAGCTCAGCTGGATAGAGCAACGGCCTTCTAAGCCGTGGGTCAAAGGTTCGAATCCTTTGCAGGACGCCATATGAAAATAAACACTGATGTATCAGTGTTTTTTTTATATGGCAGTAAAGTGTATAGTAAATTAAAACATGTATTAACAAACATTTGTGAGTTTTTGTATAATTGATGTACAACGAAAATGTAAAGCGATTAAATGTATAAGGCTTATATATAATCATTTTCTAAATAAATAAGAAGAACATAAAAAAGCATACGAATAGATATGAAATAGATATCAAGACTAAGATAATACCAACAAGTATAGTTGGAATATACCATGGAATAAATGACTTAGTGGTAACAAGTGATGGAAAAAAAATACTCTAATCCATAAGGGAAAAATAAAAGAGAAAATAACAAGAATATATAGTAAGATAAAAAATAGCAGAAAACAAAAAGTGCGGTAGCAACTATCGGAATTTAAGCCTATGGAGGATAGAGGTTACTTTATCTAAGAAGTAGGAATGTTGGCATGAGGTGCAACTAATCTCGAACAAAATTTAAAATTATTTTAATTTTTTACATTGCTTTAGGCAAATTGTATATTTATATTGAAATTTGATGTTGTATATTTTATAATTAGAATAGGAGTGATGATAAGTGGATGGACATTATGATGAATATATAAAAAGGAAAAATTTTAATGAAAAAATGATTATAGAATATACTATTTTATTCGTATTTATTATTATTTCAATACATATATATAATAATTGTGAAACTTATGGTATACTTTCTAGTTTACTTCTATATTTTAATATTTTTATTGCATGCTTTATTAATCCTATAATAACCTTTGGATTTTATATAAAAAGTGGTTTAAGAAAGTCATTAACAATAAAGAAAAGGATACTATATATCCTATTAATAACATTACCAATTTTGCTTGTTTTTCTTATTATACTTAGTATGTTAATTGTAAGTGAAATATATGATTATAATTATTATAGAAGTTCTGGGGATTATAAAGTAAAAGAAGCAAATTATAAGACATCAAAAGAATTTTATAATGAATTAAAAAAGAGAAATCTTTTATATAATGAAGATACTTATGATATTATGAATAGATTAAATGGTGACCATGACTGCGAAAATTATATTCGTGATGGTGACGAAGTTATCACTCAGAAGTGTTATTCAAAAGCTACTATGGTAGGTATAGATAATGAAACATACTATGATAGCATTAAAAATCGTGATATTACAAACATGTATAAAAAATCTTTTCCAGTATATATATATAATGCCATTTTAACATTACCTAGTGGTGATGAAAAACTGCAATATGCTGCATTAGGACGTTTTTCCTATGGTACTTATGATTATGGTAATTATAGACCAGAGCTTGAGGATTATTATATAGAATGTAAAATATTATATGTTGATGGGGATATATATGCTATTATTGGTATTGATGATAGTATTGGAAGTTACTTTGATAATAATAAAACTCATGACAGATATTATATGCATCCGTATTATATGATTTTATCTGAAAAATCAAGCATAAAAACTTATGTAAGAGGAAGGTACCATCCAAAAGGAGCTATAGAAGATGATGGTTCTAGCTTTGAAATGCGAGCTAATACTTTGGATGTGGATTCTAAATATCCTATAAAGAAAGTTAGCAAGTTAAACAAAAAAACTATTAATAAAGTGGCTAACGAATTACAAAATGGTATTTTAAAGAAATCAATAGAAGAGTATCACAAGGGTGATAAAGAAAAAAAATAAATCGTATTTTATGTTATTTGTTTGCTATAACCATTAGGTAAATAAATAATGCTATATAATAAAAGACTTTTGTTTATGCAAAAGTTTTTATTTTTTTATAAAGTTTTAGAGGTATTTTGCTCTTAGTGTATAACAATATACTTGGGAGGGCAAAAAAGTGAGTAATGGTTTTTATGTAGCACAAGATACTACAAATGATTGTGGATATGCATCACTTGCAATGATATTTAATCTAATTGGAATTAAATATGATAAAGATATTTTAAAAAAGAAACTAAAAATAGAACAAGGAGGTACTAGTGCCTATAATATAGTAAGGGCTGCTAAATATTACGGTTTAACCGCTATAGGATATAAAAATTATGAATTAAATAGTCATGATGTTCCTTTTATAGCACTTATTGTAAATGATGATAACATACAACACTTTGTAGTGATATTAAGGGTTGATAAAGAATATGTTCAAGTTGCTGATCCTTATTTTAAAATATATAAAATTAATAAGAATTCTTTTAATAAAAAGTATACAAAAATTAGTATTTTATTTAAAAAAGATCATTTATATACTAATAGAAGAGAGTATAATAAAAAAACTATAATTTCGTTAGTATGTTTGTCTATTATAATTTCATTTTTAAATATATTTCTTTCCTATATACTTTCTTTTATAGTTAAGATAAATGAACAAATTAAAAACTATTCATTTATGGTTATAGTAATCATTATCTTTTTATTAACTGGTTTTTTAAAAGAAACTTTTATATACATAAAATCAAAACTTATGTTGAAGTTTCAAATAGAAATAGATCAATTAATTACATTACCATTTATACAAAAACTTTTTTTCCTTCCTTTTACATATTATTATAAAACTGATTCTGGTGAATTAATATCAAAAGTTAATGATCTTTCTTACGTTAAAAGTATGATATTAGAAATAGTAGAAATATTCTTGGTAAATTTTGTGATGATTTTGTTTTCGTCCATTGTTATTGGTTTTATTAGCTATAAATTCTTATTATTAAATTTATTTATGTTTATAATAATATTTCTGATAAATTATGAATATTTGAATAAGAATTTTTATAAAACATATGACATGCAAATGAAAAACGAATCACTAAATTCATTAATGTCTGATTCCTTTGATAAAATGCTTACGATAAAGTCACTAGAAAAAGAACAATTTTTTATGAATAAAATAAATAATAAATATAATTCTGTAATCTTACAATATAAAAGTATATTTAAACCTTATTATAAAAAGGAATTCTTTATTTCATTAATCTTATTATTACTAAACATATTTTTAATAATATTGTTAGTAATATCTAACTATCCTACTTCTAAAATAATATTTTTATATTCAGTAGAAAACTTAATTATTTCTTCATTTATTGAAATATTTAAATTACAACCATTATATTTTAATTATAAGAGTGTAATATCAAGGTTAAAAAATATAGCTAAAGAAGAACATCATAAAAAAACGTTACTAGAAGATATCAGAAGCATTAAATTTAAAAATGTAAACTATAAATACGATAATAAATATATATTAAAAAATGTTTCTTTTACCATAAATAATGGACAATGGATAATGATATCAGGAAAAAACGGGAGTGGTAAGACAACCATTTTTAAACTCTTAATAAAGGAGATAAAAGAAACAAATAATAACATATTCATAAATGATAAATTGGTTGATTATGATACTTTAATTAATAAAATTACTTACGTAAGACAGGATATAAGATTATTTAATATGAGCATTAAGGATAATGTTTTCTTTGATAAAAATGAAGTAGATACTAATATACTAAATGATTTAGGTATTAGTAACTTAAATTCAAATTTATCTGGTGGTCAAGTTCAAAGAATTATTATTGCACAAGCACTTATAAATGGCAAAGATATAATTATATTTGATGAAACAACAAGTCAGTTAGACTTAAGAAGTGAAAGAAAAGTGTTATTATATGTAAAGAAAAATTATCCTAATAAGACCATTATATTGGTATCACACAGAAATAATAATATGGATTTATTTGATAAATTAGTTTTATTTAAAAAAGGAAAAGTATATGAAAGGAACTTAAATGAAAGAGCTAAATAATTTTGAACTAAAAAACATTAAAGCTTCGGGAATTTCAGGCTGGGCTATAGCAGGTATAATAGCGGGTATAACATTTTTAGTAGGAATATTTGATGGATATACAAGACCATTTAAGTGTAGATAATATGAAGCTAAATAATAAAGAATTAAAACAAATAGTTGCAGGAAAAGGACTAACAGGGACACTTATTAATTCATTAATTAAAGGATTTGATTCTTTTTTGGATATCGGGAGATATTTTGGCAGTAGTTTAAGAAGAATCATTGGTGGTAATCTTTGCAACTTAAAATAATTAATATTATATCTTACATATTAATGTTGTTATTCATACCTTTTATTACTAAATTTTTATTACAATTAGGTGCTATATTTGGTACATTAATTAGATATATAATGGCATTTTAATTACTTCTTTTTAGAAAAAAGACTTTTTTGCGACAAAAAGCACAAAAAAATGTTGTAATATAACTGATTGGGTGATATAATCATTAGTAGAAAAAAAGCCGAGAGGGGGGATAAAATGATAACAGTACAAGTAAAAAATGGAGAATTAGATAAAGCACTTAGAAAATTCAAACAACGTGTAGCTAAAAGTGGTCTCCCTTCAGAAGTTAAAAAGAAGAAGGAATATACCAAACCTGGTGTAGTAAAAAGAGAGGCTAGAAAAGAAGCTCAAAGAAAAGCAGGAAAAGCTGCAAGAAGAGAAAGAAATGCTGTATAGCAATTAAAAAGAAATCCACATAAAGGGTTTCTTTTTTTCATAAAATTAATTGGTGATACTATGAATATTAGAAAGATAGTTGATGATTATATAGAATGTAATTCTTTTGAGATAAAAATAAAAGATAAAAAAGCTTGGTTTTATTATTACGATACAGTTAAAAATTTTTCTAATACTAACATTGAAATAATAAAAGATAATAATGTATATAAAGTAAAAGGAAAAAAGTTAGTTATAGAAAGTATGTTTAAAGAGTTTATAGTAATATCTGGAAACATAGATAGTATAAATTTAGGGTAAATAAGTATGAATAGTTATGTAAAAATAAATATATGTGGTAAAAATCCAAGATTATTTATTAAGAGATTAATGTCTTATAATATTCAGTTTAAAAAATTAAAAGAAGTAAATAGAAATAATATTACTGTAATAATAAGCTATGACGATTATAAAAAAATAAATGAAAAAAGTAGTATATATGATATAAGTATATTAAAATTATATGGTCCAATTAAACTATCTTGTTTCTTTAAAAATAATAAAATATTTATTATATGTTTTATCATTTCTACTATGTTTTTGTTTCTTTTAAATAATATAATCTTTGATATTGATGTTATTCATAATGATGAAAAATTAAGAAATTTAGTAGAAGAAGAATTAAAAAGCTATAATGTTAAAAAAATGAAGTTTATACCTAACTATGACAAAATAAGTATCATAAAAAAGAAAATAATAAATAAAAATAAAGATAAAATAGAATGGCTAGAAATAAAACCTCATGGTAATAAATTGATTGTAAAAGTCGCTGAAAAAAGACTAAATAAAAAACAAGAAAACTTACCAAAAAGGCATATAGTTGCCAAAAAAAGTGGCATTATAACCAAAGTAGAAGCACAAAATGGAGTTATTTTAAAAAAGAAAAATGATTACGTAAATAAAGGAGATATAATAATATCTGGAGATATTATTAAAGATGAAACAGTTAAAGGTCAAGTGGTAGCTAAAGGAGTAGTTCATGCAGAAACATGGTATAAAGTAAGTGCTGAATATCCATTATATTATAAACAAACAATATATCTTGATGAGATAAAAAATAATGTTATTTTTAAAGTTTTTAATAAAGAGTATGCACTAAGAAAAAATTATGCAAAATCATATTTAGAAAAAGAAATAAAAATAGTTAATAGTAAGATATTTCCATTTGAAATAAGTATGGAAAAGCAAAGAAAAACTAAAACAGTAAAACAAAAATTATCAGTAGAAGAAGCTAGAAAAAAAGCAATTGAGCTTACAACTTCAAAAATAAAAGCTAGACTTAAGAGTGATGAATATATAATAAGTAAAAAAACTTTGAATTTTTATGCAAAAGATAGTAAAATAGTAATGGATATCTTTTATAAGGTATATGAAAATATAACAGATTATTCAAATGTTGATGAAATTATAATACCTAATGAAGAGGAGTAAGGTGTAGCAATGTTTATAAATATTTTTTTAAAAGCTATAAATAATATATTTCCAATGTTATTTATAATTACGGTAATACTTGTTTCTATAAGATTAACTTATTTAATATATAATAAGAAAAAAATAGTTTTGTATAAAGAGCTACTAATGCTTTTCTTTATATTTTATATATTACTTCTTTATTATATAATTTCATTTCAAGATAATAATTATGGAACTAATAACTTTATTCCTTTTAAAGAAATATTTAGATATAAAATTACGTCAAGATTATTTATTAGAAATGTATTAGGAAATATAATTTTATTTATACCACTTGGAATATTTATAACTTACTATATAAAAAATAAAACGTTTTTAATAACTGTACTTTTATCCCTATTAATATCTTGTTCTATTGAGCTTGCACAAAGTATTATAGGAAGAACATGTGATGTTGATGATGTTATTTTAAATACAATAGGCGGTTTATTTGGATATCTTATTTATTCAAAAGGTAATTTAATACTAAATAAGGTTCCAAAGTTTATGAAGAGTCAAATATTTTTGGACATTATTGCAATAATAAGTATACTAATAGTTATATATATGTTATTTAAGATGGAATTTTGGAGGATTTTCGTATGAATGAAGTAGAAGTATTTAATGAGTATAAAGAAGATATAAAAGAAATAGATGATATGAAGGATTTTATTAATTATTGTATAGATAAGCTTAACTTGAAAAACGTTATGTTTAATGTTATAATTGTAGACAATGAAAAGATTCATATGATAAATAAGGAATATAGAAAAATAGATAGACCTACTGATGTAATATCATTTGCACTTGAAGATGATAAAATAATTGTTAATGATGATGTTAGGGTTTTAGGTGATATATATATTTCTTATGATAAAGTAAAAGAACAAGCTAATGATTATGGTCATAGTGTTAAAAGAGAAATGTGTTTTTTAGCAGTTCATGGATTACTTCATTTGCTTGGATATGATCATATGAAAAAAGAAGATGAAATTAAAATGTTTGGATTACAAAAGGAGTTATTAGATAGTTATGGAATCAAAAAAGAATAATATATCAAGAGGAGAATATGTTGAATCATTGAATGTAAAAAAATTAAGTCCAAAAAGAATACTAAGAAGTTTTAAATTTTCTTTTGATGGCCTTATATATGCTTATACTCATGAGCAGAGTTTGGCTTTACACGTAATTGTTATGGCTTTTATAATTACTTGTGGTTTTGTACTTGAAGCAACACTTACACAGTGGGCAATAATTCTTGTTATGGGTGCTTTAATTTTAGTAGTAGAGTTAATTAATACTTCAATAGAAGCGGTAGTTGATTTAGCAACAGATAAGTATCATCCACTTGCTAAAGTTGCTAAAGATACTGCATCAGCAGCTGAATTTGTTGCATGTATTATAGCAGCTGGAATGTGGCTTTATGTATTTATTCCAAAAATTGTACATTTTATAGGATAGTTACATGAAAAAGATTATTAATTTCTTTAATAGAGAACAAAATTTACTTATACATATAATAGCAACTATACTAGTTACTATATTTGGAATTATATTTAAAATAAGTGAAAAAGAGTGGTTAATAGTATATTTATTGTGTGCATTTGTTATTTCAACTGAACTTGTTAATTCTTCCATAGAGTTAGCAGTTGACATAATAACAGATAAATATCATCCATTAGCTAAAATAGCTAAAGATGTTGCAGCAGCGGCGGTTGTTACTGCAGCATTTACAGCTTTATGTATAGGACTTTATATATTTTTACCTAAAATAATAGCAATTTTTTAAAGTAGTTGCTATTTTTTCTTTGTATGCATGCTATAATATAAATATGTTTAAAAGGAGGCTTATATGAGATCTGGATTTGTTAGTTTAGTTGGAAGACCAAACGTAGGTAAATCAACACTTTTAAATACAATTATAGGTAGTAAGATAGCTATAACATCTGATAAAGTACAAACGACAAGGAATATAATACAAGGAATTTATAATGATGATGATTCACAGATTGTATTTGTTGATACACCAGGAATACATAAACCAATTCATAAATTAGGTCAAAGATTAAATGAAGAAGCATATTATTCAATAGATGATGTTGATGTGATATTATTTTTAGTAGATGTTACAAAGGAATTTGGTAAGGGTGATAATTTTGTATTAGATAAGATTAAGGAAGCTAATAAACCAACTTTTTTAATTCTTAATAAAGTAGATAAGATAGCAAAAGATAAGTTATTTGAAATAATACTTAAGTATAAAGATTATTATGATTTTAAGGAAATTATACCACTGTCAGCATTGACTTGTGATAACGTTAATGCACTTATTAAAACATTAAAGAATTATTTACCAGATAACGTAAAGTATTATCCTGATGAAGATTTAACAAATACGACACTTGAGTTTAGAATTTCAGAGTTAATAAGAGAAAAAATATTAAGATTAACTGATAAAGAAGTACCACACGCAGTAACTTGTGTTGTAGAAAAATTAGTTTATGATAAGGATAAATTAATTATTGATTCAGCAATAATAGTTGAACGTGATTCACTAAAAAGTATAATAATAGGTAAGAAAGGTTTAATGTTAAAAGAAATAGGAACTAAAGCAAGATATGATATAGAAAAAATGACTGGTAAAAAGGTATATTTAAATTTATATGTTAAGACCATAACTAAGTGGAGAGATAAAGAAAAGTATTTAAAAGAATTAGGTTTTTATGATATTGATGAATAAATATTAATTAGTAAATACATTATATTAATAGGTGATATATATGAATCGAAATGATGTATGGAATTTATTTGTTAATACTGGGAAATTAGAATATTATGTTAAATATAGACAAATGTTAGATGGGAAGATTGATACCATTGGAGATAAAGAAGATTGAAGGAATAATAGTAGGTGAAAAGTCTTTTGGTGAATCTAGTAAGATTTTAGATTTAATTACTAAAGAATATGGCGTAATTAGTTTATTATCTAAAGGATCAAAAAGATTAAAGAGTACGTTAAGAAGTGTAAGTCAAATGTTTACTTATGCAGAGTTTGAAATTAGCTATAAAAAAGATAAGTTATCTACTTTAATATCAGCAGATATAATTGATAATTTATATAACATAAAAAGTGATATAAAAAATATATCATACATAAATTTTATATCTGAACTAACAAGACAGGTCTTAAGACAGTCATTAAATAATAAAATATATGATATTTATATAAGTACTATTTTAAAGATAAATGAAGGATATGATCCAATTGTTATAACAAATATATTAGAATTGAAGTATATGGATTTTTTAGGTGTTACTCCATTGTTTGATGGATGTGCTATATGTGGAAATAAAAATGTTATAACTTTGTCTTCAGCTAAGGGAGGATACGTATGTAAGAATCATATGGATAATGAATACATAGTTAATCCTAAAACAATTAAATTAATTAAAATGTTAAAATATGTAGATATATCTAAGATAACTAAGATTAATATTTCTGATGAAGTTAAAAATGAAATTAATAACTTTATTGATGATTATTATGATAGATATACAGGACTTTACCTTAATAGTAAAGAATTTTTAAAAAAATTGATTAAAATATAATTATGTGCTATACTATTTTTGTTAATTAAATGTGCAATGACGGGCTTGGAAACCTATCAGCAGTATATAAAGAGTGATTCTTCTAGAATAAGTAGGGTGGAACCGTGGATTTTATATTCACCCCTATATGTTTCTAGAAGTTTTTATTTTAAGGAGGAAGAAAATGAAAGAAAATAACGTAACTATGGAAAAGATAGTAAATTTATGTAAACAATATGGATTTGTATTTCAAGGTAGTGAAATATATGGTGGTTTTGCAAATACTTGGGATTTTGGACCAGTAGGAGTTGAACTTAAGAATAATATAAAAAGAGCATGGTGGAAAAGATTTGTTCAAGAGGATAACAGTACTTATGGTGTTGATGCAGCAATACTAATGAATCCTTTAGTATGGAAAGCATCAGGACATATAGATTCTTTTGGTGATCCTAAAATGGATTGTAAAAAGTGTAAACAAAGATTTAGAGCAGATACATTAATTGAAGAACATTCTAATGGTTCTGTTGCAGCTGAAGCTATGAGTAATGAAGAACTAGAAAAATACATTAGTGATAATAACATTAAATGTCCTAACTGTGGTTCATTTGATTGGACACCTATTAGAAAGTTTAATCCAATGTTTAAAACATCACGTGGTACTTTAGAAAACGATGCTGATACTGTATATTTAAGACCAGAAACATGTCAGGGTGAGTATGTTAACTTCTTAAACGTTCAAAGAACTATGAGAGCAAAACTACCATTTGCAATAGCACAAATAGGTAAAAGCTTTAGAAATGAAATAACACCAGGTAATTTCTTATTTAGAACAGTAGAATTTGAACAAATGGAACTTCAAAGATTTTGTAAAGAAACTGACAGTATGGAATTTTATGAAGATTATAAAAAAAGAGCATTAAAATTCATAGAAGATTTAGGTCTTGATTCAGAAAAATTAAGATATCATGATCATGATAAATTAGCACATTATGCTAAAGCGGCTTGTGATATACAGTATAAATTTCCAATTGGTTGGGAAGAATTAAACGGAATACATCATAGAGGAGTTTGGGATTTATCAAGACATAGTGAATTTTCTGGTAAAAAATTAGAATATCAAGATCCAGAAACAAATGAAAAGTATATTCCTAATATAATTGAGTATTCAATAGGTGCTGATAGATTAACACTTGCAATATTGTGTAATTCTTATGAAGAAGAAAAACTTGAAAATGATACTAGGGAAGTTATGCACTTTATTCCAGCAATAGCACCTTATAAAGTAGCAATACTACCTTTAGTTAAGAAATTTCATAAAGATAAGGCTTTAGAATTATTTAATACGTTTTCTAAAGAGTTTATGTGTTCATATGATGAAACTGGTTCTATTGGAAAAAGATATAGAAGACAAGATGTAATTGGAACACCATATTGCATAACAATAGACGATGAAACCATAAATAATGGTACTGTAACTATAAGAGATAGAGACACTATGAAACAAATAACTTTAAGTATAAAAGATGCAGTAGATTATGTAAAGGAAAAAATTGCATTTTAAGGAACTATCATGAAAAAGAAAAAAACGATAAAAAAGTTAAAAGAAGAAATTAGTTTCTTTAATGATAGAAATGAAAAAGATAAAGTACTTGATGTGTGCTTAGAAGCAATGAAATTATATCCTAATAATGAATTTGGATATACAACTTATATAATGACTAAAACAAATAATTATAATAGTTATATTGAAGATTCAGAAATAAAAGATGTAAAAAAAATATTTGAAAAACTATATGAAGTATCATCGAAAAAAGATAAAAATACCGTAAAAGATAAGTTTGATGAATATGTACAAGATTGTAAAGAAGTAAACAACTTAAAAAAAATAAAAAAGACGTTAACCAGTAAATACTTTTTGAAAAGGGTATATGAAGAGAGTATAAAACTTGTTAATAAAAACGTTAAGATAGCTAGAAAGCACTATAAAAATGGTATTAAAATACGGGGAGTATATGATCTTATAAAAGGTATACTTTTTGCGGCATGCCTAATATTTAATCTTATAAATAGAAACATCCTACTTATATTTACTATACCATTTGGTGCTTTTGGAATTATAAATATTTATAGCTTTATAGATAATAATTTTGTTAAAAAAGATAAAACGGATACTAAAAATGAAGAGAAGAAACAAATTATAGAAAAGGGAAAGAATACCATATTAGAGTATGAAGATGAAATAAAAAAATTAGATGATATGATTTTATTTTTGAGTAGTCAAAAAAATAGTTGTAAAAATAAAATACCAAATACTTTTATGGAAGAAATAGAGTATGAATTAGAAGATAATGAAGATAATATTTCAAAAAAATTAATGAAAGATTTAAAGAATAATAAATACTACAGAATAGAAGAGTATACGGATATTACAAATGAACAGTTTAAAGAGCAAATATATCCTGATATTTCAAATAAAGCAGAAACTATTTTTGAATATTTGAACCAGAAGAATGATATAAAAAATATATTTAAGATGAAAAACATAAGTATATTCAGTTATATTTCTCTTATAATATTTTGTTTTATTAGTGCAATGTCGTTTATAATAATAATTAAAAACTTTTATGAGCTTAATTTATTGTCATTTGTACTAGCTAACGTATCTGGTCTTATATCAATTTTAACTTATAATATTGAAACTGGTAAACATAGCACTCTAGCTGATACGTTTGGAGATAATTTACTTATATGTGTGTTTAAGTCATCACTTGTTTATGACTTAATATATTCGTATATAACTAATGAAGTAAACTTTACTTATGGATTTTTAGAGATACCTATAATATTTGTTTTCTTGTATATTGGACCATCACTTTTAATTTCAATATTAAAGTATAAACACTTGTATAACAAAGTTATAGAATAGAAAAAAAGAAACTTTTTAAAAAGTTTCTTTTTTTATTACTTATTGTAGAATTCAACTATCATTGATTCTTTGATATCAGCTGGAAGTTCGCTTCTTTCTGGATAACGAACGTAAGTTCCAGATAATTTTTTCTTATCAAAGTCAACGTATTCAACAGTCTTGCTAACTTTTTCTAATGATTCTAAAATAGCTTTATGATCTTTAGAAGCTTCTTTAACAGCTATAACATCTCCTGGTTTAACTTGGTATGATGGAATATCAACCTTTTTACCATTTACTGTAATATGACCATGATTAACTACTTGTCTAGCTGCTCTTCTAGTTTGTGCCATACCCATACGATATACAATATTATCTAATCTACTTTCTAATAATTTTAAGAAGTTTTCACCATGTATACCTTTCATTTTAGAAGCTCTTTTGAAAGTTAATTTAAATTGTTTTTCATTAACTCCATACATGAATCTTACTTTTTGTTTTTCAGCTAACTGCATTTTGTATTCAGAAGCTTTACCACGACGTTTATCAACACCATGTTGACCTGGTCCATATGGTCTTTTTACTAATTCTTTACCGTTTTCTAGTAAAGAAAATCCAAGACTACGACTTTTCTTATAAATAGGTCCTGTTTCTCTTGACATATTTTATTCCTCCTTTGTTTTTTGTAAACAAAAGGCTTTTTTGCCATCTAATAGGGAGTTTACCTTAATACTTTCACAATTGCAGCTAAATTGTTACTCGTAATAGCTAATGCAAGTAAACACGTTACTAGATTCAAAAACCGCTGCTTTTCGTTTACGCAAGTATAATTATAATTATAAATGAGAAAATGTCAAGTAGTGTAATGTTTTTGCGAATGTATTGCGTTAATATTTTTAATGAGATATACTTTATATATAATATGAAAGGAGTAAAATAAAATGAACAAAAAATTATCGCAAGGAGTAGTAGTTGGAGCTCTTGCGTTATTCTTAACACTAATGGTAGGTTATGCATTATTTAGTCAAAATTTAACAATAACTGGTACTGCAAAGGCAGAAGGTAATTTTGAAATTACACCAACTTGTACGTTAGGAATTCCATCAGAGATAGATGGGACTATTTCAGAAAAAGACAAAGTGCCTGAAAGGGGATATGGTACTGATTCAGAAAACAATTACTGTACCGTAAGTGGAAATACTGTTACATTTGCTATGGATTTTAAGGTAGGCAATGCAAGGAGATATGCAACAGTTGCCTTTAAAAATACTGGTGATATAGATGCAGTAGTTCCTGTAGAGTATGATATCGATCAGATTAAGTGGAAAACATGTATAGATGGGTATGATATGCAAAATAAAACTAATACAAGCTTGAATGGAACTTTTGAAGAAACCGAATGTAATTCTGCTTCAGAAGGAGCAATTGTTGAACCTGGTGAGTTTGTTGCTCTTAAAGGTACGGATGGTCAAGTAATTGCAACGTCTGATGATACAAAAATGGCAGAGCATACGGATGATGCAGGTGAAAACTATATATTAAAACCAGGTGAAACAATTTATTTTGATTATTTATCAAGATTTGATATTAGTACAATCACGGAGTATTATCCGAATTCAATATCACAATCTAATTTTAATGTTCAAGAAAAAATAGAACAAACATTTAAGTTTGAACAGTATGTGAAATAAAACTTACCAATTAAATAGTTAGGCAAAATCAAAAAAGATTTTGCTTTTTATGTGTTATAATACTTATTAGTAGGTGATAGAATGATTGAAGTACATAGCATAGATAAAAAAGATGAATATATAAATGAAAATAAAATTATATTAGTATCATCAAAAAGTGAGATGTATTATAAAAGATACTATGTAAACAAAGATTATAAAATAAAAACAGTTAGAAATTATTTATATGATATATGCAAAAATAAATATAAAATGATAAATAAAAATCAAGAAATATTATTTATGAATTCGTCACTAAAAAAAGTATATAATAGTCTCAAATTTTATAAAGATGTAGAAGAATTATCATTTACTAAAGAACTTATTAAAACTTATAAAGACTATAAAAATTATAAACTAATTAATAATGATAAAGTAAATGATTTAACGGTTATATTTGATGAGTATGAAAAACTTTTGCGTGAAAATAAATTTTTAAATGATAATATGTTATTTGAGTATTCACTAAAAAATGAATTTGATTCATGTGAGTATGTAGTTTTAGATATTGAGTCTTTTGGTGAAGATGAACTTAATGTAATTAGGTCTTTATCAGAATCTAATTCTGTTATAATATTAAAAAATGAAATCCCAAATGAATTTGTAATAGAAAATTTAAAAGAGTTACAAAATATTGATGCTAATTATAAAGATAAATACATAAAAAATAAAAAAGTATATGAAGCATCAGTTAATGATATTGAAGAAGAGGTTAATTTTGTACTTAACGATATTTCAAAGAAAATAATTAATGGGGCATCATATAATGATTTTTTGATTGTATCTAATGGTATAGAAGAGTATTATCCTTATTTTGATTTATATTTTAATGTTCCTTACAATAAGACTAGAAAAGAAGGAACATTAACTAAGAGATTTATTAGTATATTAAGTGATATATTAAATGGAAATTTTTCTTGTTCTAATTTTGTTAATTTATTAAAATTAAATGTATTTGATATTGATGATAAGACAATAAATGATATAGATAACTATGTTTATTCGTGGAATCTAGAAAACGAAAGTTTTTATCTTCCATTTAAATTTAATCCATCTTCTAATAGGAAAATACTATCATCTAAAGATGAATTAAAGTTAAGAAATATGAATGATACAAAGGATTTAATAATAAATCCAGTAAAGTATTTTTTAGAAAATATAATAGATGAAAAATGCGTTAATACTATACTAAAAGAGTTTTATACTTTTTTAGATGTAACTAAAATAAATGAAAGATTGTTTAATTATGATGAAGAGGGATATAACAAGTTAATAAACATTTTAGAAGATATTAATGAGTACTATAATTTTGAGTCTTCAGTAACTGATTTAATTAATTTAATTGATACTATGTATGATACATCCAAAAAAAGTACAATTACTAATGATATGATAAAATTAGATAGTTTAAGTTCATGCTTTATAGAAAATAGTAAATACATATATTTGTTAGGAGCTAGCTTAGATAATCTTCCAAAACAGTTTAAATTTACGTCTTTGATTAATAAAGAAGATATTAAAAATGATGAATTAATAAATATAGTAAGTAAATATGTTAAAAATCAAGATTATTTATTTAATAAATTATTTTTATGTGATACTCTTACTATTTCATATCATAAATTATCTAGTGATTTAAAATTACTTGAGAAGTCTAATGTGCTAAAGGAATTAAATACAATAAAGCTTAAAACTGAATTATATAATAAAGATACTATATTAAGTGATTATGCAATTAAAATATCTGAAAAAAAGGTATATGAAACGAACTATAATGATGAATTTAAAAAGATTAATGATATAAGTAAGTATAAAATAAGTGATCATATATCTAGTTTAGCTGCTAAAAAAATATACGGTAATAGCCTATTAGTTAGTCCATCTAGTATAGAAACATATAGTAAGTGTCCGTTTTATTATTTCATGGAATATGTATTGAAATTAAACGTTAAAGAAAAATATACTTTTGATAGAAGAGGTGTTGGTACATATGTTCACTATATATTAGAAAATATAATTAAAAATGAATGGAATAATGTTTCGTTTGATAACTTGTATGATATAGTACTTAAATATGAAAAAAAGTACGTAGATGAAAATTTATGGATGGTAGATAAAAGTACACTATATGTTTTAGAAAAATTGTCAAAGAGTACGGTTTTATTATTAAAAAATATAATTAGTGAACAAAAAATATCTGATTTTAGACCTAAATACTTTGAATTTAAAATAACAGATGACATGATAGTTAAACCAATCTTGATAAATTTGGATAAAGCTGATTTAAAAATAAAAGGTATAGTAGATAGAGTAGATGTTTATGAAACTGATGATACTTATTATTATAGAATTATAGATTATAAAACTGGAGATAAGAAGTTAAGATTAGATGATTGCCTTGTTGGGCTTAATCTTCAAATGCTTTTATATTTATTAGCGATTAAAGATAGTTCTTTAACTAATAAGAAAATTGTTCCATCAGCGGTTTTATATTATCCAGCACTTATTAAGGATTTAAAAGAAAGTAGGGAAAATGACGCTGAAAAGATAGAAAATGAAGCTATATATAGAAATAAGATGAACGGAATAGTAAATTGTGATAAGACGGTTCTAGATGCTCTTGGAAATGATGATGCATTTAATTACATAGATTTTGCATCTAGAGGAAAAGTAAATGATGAAAAAGTTTTCGGAGTAGATAATTTAAATAAATTATTTGATAAAGTTCTTGATGTTATAAAGGATATTGGTAATGAATTATTAGAGGGTAATTTTAGAGTATATCCTGTTATGGGAAGAGTATGTGCTTGTGATTATTGTAGGTATTCTTCTATATGTTCTTTTGATAAGATGATAGATGAATATAGAAAACTAAAAAATTATAAAAACAGTGAAGTATTTAAAATGCTAGATTCTGATGATATTTAGGGAATTTATTTATGATTTTAAACGTAAGTGGAAGAACAGATATTGTTGCATTTTATACTAATTGGTTTTTAAAAAGATATGAAGAAGGTTTTGTAGACGTAAGAAATCCATTTAATCCTAAATTAGTTAGTAGAATATACTTTAAAGATGTAGATTTAATTATGTTTTGTACTAAAAATCCAATTCCTATTTTAAATAAGTTAAACAAAATAAATAAACCTATATTATTTCATGTTACATTAACACCATATAAAAAAGATATAGAACCAAATGTTCCACCTAAAGGAATAATAATAGAAGCTATAAAGAAATTATCTAGTATAGTTGGTATAGATAATTTAGTTGTTAGGTATGACCCGGTTTTTATAAGTGATAAATATAGTGTTAATTATCATGTTAAAAATTTTGATAGATTATGCACTTTATTAAATGGATATGTTAATAAAATAATTATTTCATTTATGGATGATTATAAAAATGTTAGAAAAAATAAAAATACGTTAAAGTGTAAAGAAATAAGTGAAAGTGACTACGAGATAATTGGTAAAAGTTTTAGTAATAGTGCTAGAGGAAATGGTATGACGGTTCAGACATGTTTTGAAGATAGAAATTTAGCTGAATATGGTTTTGTAATTGGTGAATGTATATCTTATGAACTTGCCTATAAGTTAACTGGTAAAACATATAAAAGGTGGAATGCTAGAAAGGATAAAAAATGTAATTGTGTTCAAATGGTGGATATTGGAGTATATAACTCATGCAAACATTTTTGTAAATATTGTTATGCTAATTATGATGAAGATAAAGTAAATTACAATTTTAAGAATCATGATGAAAATTCAGGGTTATTAGTTGGAAAACTAAATGATGATGATATTATAAAGATAAGGAAGTGATAATCTTGAGTATGTGGACTAGTGATCAAAATCTAGCGATTAATACAAGAGGTGGTAAGGTAATCGTAAGTGCAGCAGCTGGTTCGGGTAAGACTGCTGTTTTGTCAGAAAGAGTTACACAATATGTTTTAAATGGTGGAAATATTAGTGACCTTCTAATAGTTACTTTTACTAAAGCTGCCGCACTTGAAATGAAAGATAGAATAAAAGCAAAAATAGAAAAACAATACTTAGAAAATAAAAGTGAACATTTAAAAAATCAAATTTCTTTAATAGAAGTAGCTAAAATCACAACGATAGATGCTTTTTATAGTGATATAGTAAAGAATAATTTTGAAAAACTAGGAATAGAAAAAGATTTTAATATGTTAAATAAGTTGGAAGAAGACATATTATTAAATGATGTAATAAATGATACATTAAATATTGCTTTTGATGAAGTAGATGGATTTTATGATATGCTTAATATGTTTTGTGATACTGATATTAACGTAATAAAAGATATTATATTAAAAATAAGTTCATTTTTAGATAGTACTGCTTATCCAAATAAGTTTATAGAAAAGAGTATAAATAATTATTCTTCTGGTAACTTATATAAAAAGTTAGTTATAAATAACGTTGTTAAAAAAATTAATAGTATTAAAACTTTGTATGAAGAAATAAAAGAAGAATTATATAATGAATCTAGTGATTTTGATGTACTAATAGAAGGAATTGATAAAGAAATAAATTATCTTAATAATTTTTGTGTGATAGATAGTTTTGATTCTCTTTCTTTTAATATAAGAAGAATAGAATTTGATAGATTAAAGACTCCTAAAGGTCATAAAGATGACCAAGTTATGATTAAGTATAAAATAATTAGAGAAGAATTTAAAAATTATATAAAAAAAGATATAAAAGAGTTGGCATTTTTAAATGATGAACTTTATAAAAAAGAAAATGAAAAGTGTTTAAAGACTGTAAATACTCTATTTAAACTTATATTAATGTATAGAGATGAACTTATTAAAAGAAAGAAATTAATTAATTCATATACTTTTTCTGATATATCTTCATTTGTTATTAAATTATTAATTAATGATGGAAAGAAAACCGAGTTAGCTAAAAAAATATCTGATAATTATGTAGAAATATTAATAGATGAATATCAAGATACTAATAGTATGCAAAATGTTATATTTAATGCAATATCAGATGATGGCAATAAATTATTTATAGTTGGTGATGTAAAGCAAAGCATATATAGATTTAGAAGTGCTTGCCCTAGTATTTTTAATGATGATAAAAATACTGCATTTAAAGATAAATTTCCAAGACTAATTACTTTATCTAAGAACTTTAGAAGTAGAAAAGAGGTATTATCTTTTTGTAACTTTATATTTTCAAATACTATGACAGAATATTTTGGTGAAGTAAATTATGATGATAGTGAGAAACTTTATTTGGGAGCATCATTTGATGAAGGAAATAATTTAGATACAGAAGTACATATAATAGATGGAAAAGAAAAGATAGAAGATGAAACAGATGAGCTTACTAAAGCTGAAAAAGAAGCTATATATGTAGCAGAAATGATAAAAAAATTATTGGATAATAATTATCAAGTATATGATAATAAAAAAGGCATAAGAAGAAGTATAAAGGAAAGTGATATAGTAATATTACTAAGATCTTTAAAAAATGCTAACTTATATACTAAAGCACTTAATAAAAGAGGAATTAGTGTTTATTCTGAATCTGCACCATTATATTTTGATAATTATGAAGTAAAACTTATAATAAATATTCTTAAATTAATTGATAATCCTTATGATGATGTTGCATTAATAAGTCTTTTGTTATCACCATTATGTAAGGTATCTTTAAACGATTTAGCATTGGTTAAATTAGATGGTAAAGCTTCTTTACTATATGAAAATATAATTAATAGTGATAATACTTATATTAAAGATATAATTAGCAAAATAGATGATATTAGATTAAAATCATATAATAATACTATATATGAAACTCTAAATTTAATTTATAAAGAATTTGATTGTATAAAGATATTAAGTAGTAAAGAAGGAGGAATAAAAAAAGAAAAAAACATAATCCAGATGCTTAATCATGCTTATTCTTTTGAAAAAGATAGTACAAAAAGTTTACATGAGTTTATTAATTATATTGAAAACATAATTAATAATAAAAGCTCTTTAGATGGTGTTAATCCACTAAAAGAAGGAGACAATGTACTTATTACTACAATACATAAATCTAAGGGTTTAGAGTATCCAGTTGTATTTTTAAGTGAAACAGGAAAAAGTTTTAACTTTATGGATTTAAGATCTGAACTTATGATAAATGATGACTTGGGCATTTCATTTAATATAAGAAATGATGAGTATAAAGTTAAATATGAATCTGTACCACAAATGGTATTTAAAAATTATGAAAAAGAAAAGATGTTATCAGAAGAATTAAGGATTTTATATGTTGCATTAACAAGAGCTAAAGAAAAAATAATAATAACAGGTTATAGTAGTAATTTAGAAAATCTATGCATAAAAGCATCATCTAAAATAGGAGATAATAACGTTATTTCTGATTTATATTTAAGCTCTGTTAAATCATATTTAGATATTATAGTAGCGTGCCTTTTAAGACATAGAGATTGCAAAGAATTAAGAGAATATTCTAGTGTTTTACCTAAAGTATTTGATAGTGATTCAAATGTGATATTTAACTCTTTATCAGCAAATTTAATAAATGAAAAAGAGTTTGATGAAAAAGAAGAAATTATAAAAGAGAAATTAGATATAGAATTATTAAATAAAGTGTTTAATTTTGAGTATAAAAATAGCAATTCTATGATACCTAGTTATTTAAGTGTAAGTGATATAAAACAAAGTAAGCAATTTATAAAAGTACCATCATTTATAACTAATAAAAGTAGTACAAAAATAGGTACTTTATATCATAAAATATTCGAATTATTACCAGTTAAAAAATATAATATGACTGAATTAAATTGTGAATTAAATAATCTCATATCTAATGATTATATTTCTATTTATGATATAAGTAATATAGATAAAAATAAGATATTAGAATACCTTTTATCACCATTATATTCTGACTTAATAAACAGTGATAAATATTATAAAGAGTATGAAATAACTTTTAATATTCCATCTAATATCTATGATAATTCATTAAAAGATGGTATTATATTAACTAGTGGTATTATTGATTTATTATTTATAAAAGATGATACTTATTATATTGTTGATTATAAAACAGATGATATAAATAATATTGATGAATTAATTAAAAGATACAAGATTCAGTTAGACTTGTATGAAATTGGTATTAGAAATATTATGAATGCTAAAAATGTTATTAAGATAATTTATTCAGTTAAGTTAAATAGATATATAAAGGTGGAATAAAAAGTGAAAAATAAAATATTAGAATTATTAAAAAAAGAAGAAGAAAGTGTTTGCAATTATATTAATTTAACCAGTTCATTTAATTATATAAATAGTGATATTTTAAGGTTGAAAAATAGTATTACTAATAATGTATATTTAACTGAGCATAATTGCAATATTGATGATTTAGATGAATTGTATAAAACGATAAATGATTTATGTAAAAAATTATTTGATTCAAACTTTTCTAGTATAAAAGCAGAAAATATAGAAATAGCTAAAGAGGCAGTTTGTACTTCACTTTTAAAGAAAAAAGATAAAATACTTTATATAACGTTTGAAAATGAGAGCAATTTATTAAATGAAAATTCTAATAAAAGATTAAGTGAATACCAAATTATTAGGTATAATGCTTGTTTTGATAATTATCAAATTGATTATGAAAAGTTAAAAACAAAGGTACTAAACGTTAATCCTAAATTAGTAATAGTAGAAGATTATCCATATCCAAGAAAGATAGAATATGATGAAATAAAAGAAATTACTTCTATGATTAATGCTTACCTTTTAGTTGATATGTCAAGCATATCAGGTCTTGTTGCAGCTAAAATATATCAAAATCCATGTAAATATGCTGATATTGTTATAACAAATACAAATGGAAGTTTAAGATGTGGTAGTGCTGTTATTACTTTAAGTCGTGATGATGAGATGATAAAACAAATAGATAAGTATTTAGATGAAAATGTAGGATATCAAATTAACTTAAATACAATTATATCTGTTTTATTATCACTTGATGAAAATACTAAACCTAACTTTGTAAGTTATCAAAAACAAACAATAAAAAATGCTAAAATGTTATGTGATGTTTTTAGAATGGAAAATGTTAAGGTAATTAGTAATGGAACAGATAATCAAAATGTTCTTATAGATACTAAAAAATCATTTAATATTACTGGAAAAGAAGCTTCTATTGTTTTAAAGGATATTGGTATAGTATGTAATAAGAATTTAATTCCAAACGATCTTACAACGCCTTATATAACAAGTGGGTTATTAATTAGTACTTTATCTGCAACAACAAGGGGATTTAAGGAAAAAGATTTTTTAGAGTTAGGAAAAATAATTTGTAAATGTTTAAAAAATAGTGAAGATGTTATAATAAAAGAAGAACTAAAAAAACAAGTTAAATTATTATGTACGTTTAATTCTATATATGAGGAGGAATAATATGGATAATATAATAGATGGTGTTAAATTAAGTCTTTCAATTAAAGAAAGTATAAAAAAGGAAATTGAAAGTAAAAAAATAAATCCTTGTCTAGCAGTTATTCAAATAGGAGATAATAAAGCTAGTAATGTTTATATAAGAAATAAAGAAAAAGCTTGTAGTAACGTTGGAATAGAATTTAAACATATAAAATTTGACTCTAGTATTTCAGAAGAAATTGTAATTAAGGAAATAGAAAAGTTAAATTCTGATGATAATGTAAATGGTATATTGGTTCAATTACCACTACCAGGTGGTTTTGATGAAGGCAAAATAATTAATAGAATAGATCCAGTTAAAGATGTAGATGGATTAACATATACAAACGTTGGAAACTTAGTGTTACAAAATGAATGTTTAATACCTTGTACGGCTCATGGTGTAATAGAAATGTTAAAAATGTATGATGTTTTAATAGAAGGAAAGAATGTATGTTTAGTTGGAAGAAGTAATTTAGTTGGTAAGCCTTTAATGCAATTACTGCTAAGAGAAAATGCAACTCTTACTGTATGTCATTCTAAGAGTATTGATATTAAAAAATACACCAAAATGGCTGACATATTAATAGTAGCAGTAGGACATCCAAAATTAATTACTAAAGATATGGTAAAGGATGATGCAGTAGTAATTGATATTGGAATAAATAAGGGGGAACATTCTTTATGTGGTGATGTTGACTTTGATGAAGTATCTAAAAAGGTAAAACTTATAACACCAGTTCCAGGTGGTGTTGGACCAATGACAGTAGCATGTCTACTTAAAAACGTAATGAAAGCATATGAAATACAACATAGATAGGTAATATGGAAAGTATATTAGATGATGTTTTTATGGATTCTTATCCTAAATTAGATCTTCATGGTGAAACAAGGCAGTCAGCTAGAATTTTGGTAAATGATTTTATAAGAGATAATCAGTTTTTAAAAAACTATAAATTATTAATCGTTCATGGAATAGGAACTGGTGCGATAAAAGATGAGGTAAATAAAGCACTTAAATGTAATAAAAGTGTTTTAAGTTATCATTTAAATCACTATAATAGTGGATGCACTATAGTTTATCTTAAGAAATAGAATGAATTTGCTTGCTAAATGTATAAATATGTGTTAAAATCTATTTGTTTTAAAGAAGGCAATCCGCCGCATGTATCTTTTGCATGATTGCTGGTTATATAGAAAGGAAGAGTTATAATGAATAAAATTGAAAAAATTACAAGTAAACAATTAAATCCTTCTGTAGCTGAATTTAGAGTAGGTGATACTGTTAAAGTTGGTGTTAGAATAATAGAAGGAAAAAAAGAGAGAGTTCAAGCATTTGAAGGTATAGTAATATCACGTAAAGGAACTGGTGTTTCTGAAACATTTACAGTTCGTAAGATGTCTTCTGGTATAGGTGTTGAAAGAACATTCCCTGTACATTCTCCTAAACTTGATTCAATTGAAGTTACAAGAAAAGGAAAAGCAAGAAGAGCTAAATTGTACTATGCTAGAGATATCGTTGGTCAATTTAAACTTAAAGAGAGAAATTAATAAGGCTTTTTGTGCCTTATTTTTAATTAGGTGAGATTATGAATAATAAAAAGGTTAAAAAAATATTGAAGAATGTATATCCTTATATAATAGTAGTTATAGTAGTTATAATTATTAGAAGCTTTTTTGTAACACCTGCAATAGTTGATGGAAATTCTATGAATCCAACTTTATATAATAACAATATAATATTACTAAATAAATTAGATTATAAATTAAATGAAATTAAGAGATTTGATGTTGTAGTTGTAAAAGTTAAAAATGAAAAACTTATAAAAAGGGTAATAGGACTTCCTGGTGAATATGTTGAGTATAAGGACAATAATTTGTATGTAGATGGTTTTTTGATTGATGAAAAATTTAAACATGTTACTACATCTGACTTTAAATTAGAAACATTAGGATATTTAAAAATTCCAGGTGATAAATACTTTGTGGTTGGTGATAATAGAAATAATTCAGTAGACTCAAGGGTAATAGGCCTTATTGATAAAAGTGATATACTAGGCAGTGTATCATATAAAATTATACCTGTAGGTAAAGTAAAATAACTAAAATAAATCCTAGAAAATGTCTAGGATTTTTATATGGACTAAAAAATTTATGTATGATATTATAAAATTAATGGAGGTGTAAAATGAAACACGAAATGAGACTTAATAGTGAACCTTATAATTGTATAAAAAGTGGCACAAAAACCATAGAATTAAGATTAAATGATGATAAGAGAAAAAAGATAAAAAAGGATGACATAGTTGAATTCACCAATAGAGATACAAACGAAAAAATGCTAGTAATAGTAGAAGATTTATTTATGTATCCAAGCTTTGAAGAATTATATAAACATTTTGATAAGGTATCACTTGGTTATAAAGAAAATGAAGATGCAAATTACAAAGATATGGAAGAGTATTATTCTAAAGAAAATCAGAAAAAATATGGAGTTTTAGGTATAAAAATTAAGAAAGTTGATGGTATAAATTGTGAAAAATAAAAAGACAAAAGTGTTAATGGTTATAGTATTAATTTTACTTTTTATAGTGCTAATTTATTTTTTTAATTATAAATGTGATTTTAATGGAACTTGGGTTAGAAATTTAAATACAGATGGAGAGACAATATATTTTGGAAAACTAGGTCATTTTTCTTATTATACTTCTGAAGGTAATGCGGTTGGCGACTATGACTTATGTTCTTTTTATACTTATAATAAAAGAAGAAATTATATCAGATTATGGTGCGATAGCTCATTTGATGGAATAAAAAAATTAAAGATTTTGGATAAAAACTCTAAAAGGTTAAAAATTAGTTTTGATGGTGATATAAGGGTATTTGAAAAAGATGGATAGTATTTTTAAAATTATAGGAGATTTTATATATGGATAAGTATTATTTAGAGTTTTTGGATGAATTAGTTTATAGTTTGAGAAAATATGATGACTCAAAATGGAGTGATTGGATGTACAAGAGTAGTTTAGCTTTTCGTCAAAGAGCTGAACTGAATTATTTTTTTAGTGCATTTGGTGGAGCTGGAAGTTTTAATGATAATTATTTTTCGGGTATAACAACCGAATTAGCAAACATTGCCTATAAAATAGCTAGTTCATTACGTGATAATAGACAAGATGATATTATGTCTATTATCGCTGCAGAACAGAAAAGATGCATTAATGTTTGTAATATGAAATATTCAACAGACAATGATAATGAATGTTTAAATTATATAAATTACCTTATTAATAATTATAATTTAGGGAATTTGCATGATATAACAGAAGAATATAGAAATAATAAATGCATAAAATCAATGAAATAGCGTGTGATAAGGCATTAACAGAATTTGAAAAATATAAAGTCAAACAATATAGATTATATAAATCAGACTTTGATAATTTTTAAATGAAGCAAGAATGATAGGAAATGAAAGTGATTAAAATGGATATGTACCAAAAAAGAGGAATGAGAAAGAATAAAAAAATGAATGAAGATATAAAAAGTTTACCATCAACTAGTATATACAGACTTATGGAAAAGTTTTATATGAAGCAATAAATGAGGATGTTATAATGAAAAAAATTAAGATATAGAGAAGAATTTAAGATAATATGAACGAAGATGAATTAGTTGCTAATTTATTTAGAATAAATCAAACTAAGCAAAAACTGATAAGAGATAATGTAAAGGGTGAAAAAGCCGCTAAAGAAGTCCATTTTGAAGTTGGCAAAAGGTAAGAAAAGCAATTGCTGATATCGGTGGAATGATGCCTGAGGAAATGTCAACGCCAGAAAAAAAGCTTAAAAGAACTTGAAAGAGAAAAGAAACAAATAGAAAATAAAGAGAAAAGAAACTAGAAGAAATGAAATAAAAAAATTTTTAAATTCAATTATTGTAAAAAATAAAAGGAGGTATTTATTATGAATAATAATAATTTAATAGAAATATTTTATTTAGAAACGCCATCTTTAGAACGCAAGAAAGAAATAATAGATTATATAAATGAATTTGTAAAATATAAATCAGACATTAATGGAACTGGAGCGTTGGATAAAATATTAGAAGGATATACTTTTGAACAGGCTTTAGAAAGATGTTTGAATATGGAAAATAGGGAATATGCAGAAGAAAATGGAAAATGCCAGGGAAAGACCTTTTTACTTATTAGAAAAAACGATAACAAAATTGTTGGAACAATCAACGTTAGATGGAATTTGACAGAAAAAATGAAACAATTTGGGGGAAATATTGGTTATGGAATAAGACCTACTGAAAGAAGAAAAGGTTATAATAAGATAAATTTATATCTTGGATTGATTGAAGCAAAAAAGCTTGGACTGAATAAAGTAATGTTAGATTGTGACGTGGAAAATTTAGGTTCAAGTAAAACCATGGAAGCATTGGGTGGAAAGCTAGAAAGAACTGAAATTGATCCATATGATGGAATATTAACTAGTGTATATTGGATTAATGTAGATGAATCACTTGAAAAATATAAAGATGAGTATGTTGATTTTATTGATGAAAGTTATGGAAATAAGTTTATAAAATGATAAAGAAAGTGATTAAAATGGATATGTACCTAAAAAGAAAAGTCAGAGCAGAAAAGAAAAATGATGATAGTCAAAAAAGCTTTTCAAAAGTTTTCATTTCGTGGTAAAGAGCGACTTATATAAACTCTCTTTAAAACCCTTATTTTATAAGGCTTTTAATTAAATTTCTTTTTACAATTTTTAATAAAAAATTAACAAAAATTATAAGGAAAGTTGGGTAAGAACTACTTAAAGAAACATTTATGATAAATAAAGGAGGTCATTTTATGAAAAAAATAGTATTACGATTAGATCAAGTGCTGCTGAATATCTGACTTTTATTGCCGCAACCGGAACTGATAAAGAAACAATTGAAGTAAGATATGAACATGAAAATATTTGGCTTACTCAAAAAATGTTATCAACTCTCTATAATGTAGAAATAAATACAATAAATTATCATATTAAAAAAATATATAATGATAATGAATTGAAAGAAGAATCAACTATTCGAAAATTTCGAATAGTTCAAAAGGAAGGAAATAGGAAAGTATCAAGGGATGTAGTTCATTATAATTTGCAAATGATTATAGCAATTGGATTTAAAGTGGATAATGAACGTGCAGTTCAATTTCGAAAATGGGTTAATGAAATAGTGAAAGAATATACTATTAAAGGTTTTGCAATGGATGATGAAAGACTAAAAAATGGTGGTTCTATTTTAACGGAAAAATATTTCGATGAATTACTTGAAAGAATTAGGGAAATAAGGCTCTCTGAAAGAAGATTTTACCAAAAAATAACTGATATATATGCTACAAGTATTGATTATGATAAAAACTCAAAAATAACTTTGGAATTTTTTAAAAAAGTTCAAAATAAAATGCACTATTCTGTAACTGAAAATACTGCAGCAGAAATTATATATAATGGGGCAGATTCTAAGAAAGAACATATGGGGCTTACTAATTGGGAGGCATCACCAAATGGTAAAATTATCAAAAGTGATGTTGTTATTGCTAAAAATTATTAACTGAAGAAGAGTTATATTCATTAAGGAGAATTGTATCTGCTTATCTTGACTTAGCCGAAAGTATGGCAGTAAGACATTTACCTATGACAATGGAAGATTGGACTGATAAATTAGATGAATTTTTAAAACTTACTGATAGAGAAATATTACAAGATGCTGGTAAAATATCACATAAAATAGCGTGTGATAAAGCAATAACTGAATTTGAAAAATATAGAATTATTCAAGATAAATTATATGAATCAGATTTTGATAAATATTTAATTGAGCTTGAAAAAGTTGAAAGAAGTGATGAAAATGAGCGATAATAAAACAAATATCAACTGGTAAGTGGGGAGTTATGAAAAAACACTATTAAAACCTTGAAAATAAAAGAAAAAAATAAAATTTCTTTTTACATTTTAAACATATTTTTACTTGAAAAGTGTTGAAAAAATAAATGTGCAGGAGTTATGAAAAACAATAGAAAGGATGTGAATTATGCTAGATAAAAATTTTAAAGATATTATTAGTAATATTAAAGAAGAAATTATAAATACGCAAATTAAAACTATGCAAGAAGTTAATAGTAATTTAATTATGTTGTATTTTAAATTAGGAAAAATTGTTTCAGAAAACAAACAATATGGAAATAATTTTACGAAGCAAGTGTCAACAGAACTTAAATTAACTTTTCCTAATATGAAAGGTTTTTCTGAAAGAAATATAAGGTCAATGAGATTATTCTATGAAGAATATGCTGATGATAAAAAATGGCAACAACTTGTTGCCAAATTACCTTGGGGACATAATTTGTTACTAATTGAAAAAATTAAAGATAAGGATATTAGAAAAATATATGCCGAAAATACGATTAAAAATGGATGGAGTAGAAATGTACTAGCTATTCAAATTGAAACAGAATTTCATAAAAGAGTAGGAAATAGTAACAATAATTTTAATGCAATGTTACCTCCAAAAGATAGTGATTTAGTGAATAATACTATAAAAGATCCGTATATTTTTGATTTTATTACATTAAAAGAAGAATATAAGGAAAAAGAATTGGAAACAGCTTTAATAAATAAAATAAGAAATGTATTACTAGAATTAGGAAAAGGCTTTAGTTTTGTCGGAAATCAATACAAAATTTCAGTTGATAATCAAGATTTTTATATTGATTTGCTATTTTATCATTTGGAACTTAGATGTTATGTAGTTGTTGAATTAAAAGCAAGTGAATTTAAACCAGAATATATAGGACAATTAGGATTTTATGTAACAGCAGTTAATGAAACAATAAAAAAAGAATGTGATGCACCTACGATTGGTTTATTATTATGTAGAGGAAAGAATAGGTTGACGGTAGATTGGTCTTTGAAATCTACCAATGTCCCAATAGGTGTTTCAACTTATAAATTAAAAGAACAACTACCAAAAGAATTAATGGATAAATTACCAACAGAAGAAGAAATAAACCTATATTTAGATATAGATGAAACAAATGAATAGTGATTTGTGAGAAAAAAATAATGGAAAATGAATTTAAAAAATTACTAATAAAAGTTTAAAAATGAAAAATAAAATAATAAATACTTTTTTGATATTTCTATTTGGAGTGATACTAGGAGTATTCTCGAAATGGCTAGATAATTTAAGTATTGATGATTCTGTGTGGTGGCAACATATATTAGGAATATTGGATCTTCGTAATGTGTTTACTTTGTTTGGAATATGGCTGAATTTCATAATGCAGGATATAAAGGATAATATAATGGTGAAACCGCTGATGATATATTTAAAAGGAAAAAATTACGTTATAGAGAAGATATTTTGGATAATATGAATGAAGATGAATTAGTTGCTAATTTATTTAGAATAAATCAAACTAAGCAAAAACTTTTAAAAGATAATGTACAAGGTGAGAAAGAAGCAAAAGATGTACATTATGAGGTGGTAAAAAAAGTTAGAAAAGCAATCGCAGATATTGGCGGAATGATGCCTGAAGAAATGCCAACACCTAAAAAAAGCTTAAAAGAATTAGAAAGAGAAAAGAAAAAATTAGAAATAAAATTGCAAAAGAAACTTGAAGGAATAAAATAGGAGGAATAATGTCTTTAAAATATATAAATAACATTGAATATGCAAATGAAATAGAAAAATTATATTTAAATTCGTTTCCTAAAGAAGAAAGATTTCCTTTTTGGATACTAGAAGAGTGCTCTAAAGAAAATAATTCTGATTTATATGCAATTATTGATAATGGTAAATTTGTTGGAATGTGTTATATTGTTAATTGTGTTAGTGCATATTATCTTATGTATTTAGCAGTAGAACCGAATTTAAGAAACCAAAATTATGGTTCTAGAATATTAAAGGATTTGAAAGAAAAATATAAAGTATTATTTTTATCAATTGATTCACCTGTTGATAATATAAGTGTTATACGTAAAAATTTTTATTTAAAAAATGGTTTTTATGATACTAATAAATTTTATCAAGATACTGGTATTAATTATGAAGTATTATGTACTGATGATAGATATGAAATAACTGATAATATTATGAAGATGAGATATACTAATATGACAAACAATTCTAAAATATTTAATAAAATATCAAATACATTTAATGTTGGTATAATAAATATAAAAATAAAAAAAGAGTTATCAAAAAAATGAGAAGATAAAAAGTAAGAAATGAAAATAAAGAGGAAAATAGAAATGAAAAATGATGATATAATTGAATTATTAGCCGCTTATGAACATGATAGATGGTCGAGATGGCAAAAATATTTGTTTAATAAATGTATAGTTAATGAGGACGAGACTTTAACTATACCAAAGGAATTAGTCAATAGATGGACAAGACAAATAAACACTGATTATAAAGATTTATCAGAAAAAGAAAAAGATTCTGATAGAAAAGAAGCAATTAGAATTATGGAATGTATCAAAGATAAGGTGAATTATAATGAGTAAAGGAATAATAGTTGCAGGATTTGGAGCAATTGGTAAAACAACTCTTGGAAATAAATATGATAATATTATTGATTTGGAATCAGGTTATTATCAATGGGATAATAAAGGATTTGAAGATATACCTTATGAACAAAGAAAAGGAAAGAAAGATAGACCCAAAAATAAAGAGTGGCCAACTAATTATCATCATGCGGTTATAGAAGCACAAAATAAATATGATGTGGTATTAACATCAATGCATTGGCACTTATTAGATTTTTTTGAAGAAAATAATATAGAATACTATTTAGCATATCCAACTTTGGATAGTGAAAAAGTATTGGAAGAAAGATGTTATGCTAGAGGAAATAATAATATATTTACAGATAAATTAAAAATAAATTTATATAATTGGAATGAAATAATAAAAGATTATCATCCAAAAAAATTATTGATTATTCAAAAAAATGAATATCTCGAAGATGTGTTAAAAAATAATGGAATTATTAATTAATAAAAGGAAGTGAAAATAATGAGTAATGAAAATAAAACAAATATAAATTGGTATCCTGGTCACATGGCAAAGACAAGAAGACTTATTAAGGAAAATATAGATAATGTTGATATAATATACGAAGTTGTAGATGCTAGGATACCTTTTTCATCAAAAATAAAAGATATAGACGATTTAATAAAAAACAAACCAAAAATTATAATCATGACAAAAATTGATTTGTGTGATTTAAGTAAAACAAATCTTTGTGCTAAAAAATATGAATCTTTAGGATATAAGGTGGTAATGGTAGATTTATTAAATAATAAAGGTTTATCTGATATATTTGATGCAACAGAAAGTATGCTTAAGAGTTTAAATGAAAAAAGAATAAATAAGGGACTTAAAAAAAGAGCATATAAAGCATTAATAACAGGAATACCAAATGTAGGAAAATCAACACTTATAAATAGGTTAGTAGGTAAAAAAGCTACTATAACAGGTGATAAACCTGGTGTTACAAAAAAGTTATCGTGGATTAGAATAAATAAAGACATAGAACTTCTTGATTCACCAGGAATTTTGTGGCCTAAATTAGACAATGAAGCTCAAGCGTATAATTTGGCTAGTTTTTCTGCAATTAAAGAAGAAATCCTTCCAATAGGAAAAGTTGCATGTTATATACTTGACACTTTAAATGCAAAATATAAAACTAATTTAGTTGACAGATATGGCATAAATGATTATGATAATTGTGATGTTTTACCAGCATATGAAAGAATTGGTAAAAAAAGAGGTTGCATAATCAAGGGTGGAGAAGTAGATTATGACAAGGTCTCTAGTATAATAATAAAGGATTTAAGAGAGGGACGTTTAGGAAAAGTAACGTTTGATGAGGTGTAGTAATGAATTATGTTGATTTTTTAGAAGGAAAGTATGTTGATAAAAGTACAATTAGTAAAATAATAAATGCGGTAAATAATGATAAAATAGATGATATTAATGAAAAAATAGTTAAGATATATGAGATATTAAATTATGCAGGTTTAAGCGATGAACAAATAGAGATATTTTTGTCTAATAATACGTCAAAATTAAAGTGGGATTTTTCTGAGTTTATAAAAATTGCTTACGTTTTGGGAAGTATTGGTTTAGTTGATGAAATGTTTGAAGTTAAACATGCTGGTCATATACAGAATTTATCAAATTATAAAAGAATTTTTGTTAGAAATATATTAGCTGAAAAATCTGGCAGATATTTTCTGAGAACTAATTCTAGAACAACTGCTTGCTCATTTTTAACTACTAGAGAAGCGGAAGCATATGGAGCAAAATATAATTTAAACTCTGATGCCATGATAGCATACAATGTATCAATATCATCAGATAAGGAACTTGAGGACTTTTATAATTCCTGTATGGAAGATACTATAGATGATATAATAGATAAAAAAAGCAAAAAATTCTATATTAAATATTTAGCAAATAAATATAAAAAATCTGCAAATAAAAAGAGTATGTAGTATGGATCTATATCAATTTGAAAAAGATTTGTGGAATAAGAGATATCAAAACATAGCAGGCTGTGATGAAGCAGGTCGTGGCCCGCTATTTGGACCTGTTGTTGCAGCGGCAGTTATTTTACCACATGATTTTGTATTAGAAGGTCTAACTGATTCTAAGAAACTTAGTGAGAAAAAAAGAGAAGAATATTATCCAGTTATAATGAAAAACGCACTTTCTGTTGGAATATCAATAGTGTCTGCTAAAGAAATAGATGACATAAATATATATGAAGCATCAAGGCAGGCAATGTTAAGAGCGATAGATAAACTAAGTATTAAACCTAATTACATAATAACGGATGCAATGCCACTTGCGGGTTTTACTGATATACCATATGAAGCAATAATCAAGGGTGATGCTAAAAGTATAACCATCGCAGCAGCATCAGTTATTGCAAAAGTAACACGTGATAGACTTATGTATGATATAGATAAAAAACATCCTGAATATGAATTTGGTAAACATAAAGGTTATCCGACAAAAAAGCACATTGAACTAATTGAAAAGTATGGTATAATTGACGGATATAGGTTGACTTATGGACCTGTAAAAGAAGTTATAGAAAAAAATAAAACGATGGAGGAATAATATGTCTAAAAACCTAGTAATAGTAGAGTCTCCAACAAAGACTAAAGCAATAGAAAAATATTTAGGATCAGATTATAAAGTAGTTTCTAGTAAAGGTCATATAAGAGATCTTGCTACTTCTGGAAAATTTGGTTTAGGAGTAGATATAGAAAATCATTTTGAACCTAAATATATAGCAATTAAGGGTAAGAAAAAAGACATAGAAGAACTTACTAAAAATGCCAAAAAGGCTAAAAAAGTATATTTAGCAACTGACCCTGATAGAGAAGGTGAAGCAATTAGTTGGCATTTAAAGGATGCATTAAATTTAAAAGATGAGGATTATGATAGAGTAGTATTTAATGAAATAACTAAAGATGTAGTTGTAAATGCATTTAATAATGCTAGAAAGATAGATTATGATTTAGTTCATAGTCAAGAAACAAGAAGAATTTTAGATAGAATAATAGGATTTAGATTAAGTAAGTTAATGCAATCTAAAACTGGAGGAAAGTCTGCAGGAAGAGTTCAGTCTGTAGCACTTAAATTAATCGTTGATAAAGAAAGAGAAATAGAATCATTTAAAGAAGAAGAGTATTGGACAATTACTTCAAAATTTGACTCATTTGATGCAGAATTAGATACCATAAATGGAAAAAAAGCAGAATTAAAAAAAGAAGAAGACGCAAATAAAGTATTAGAAGGACTAGGAAATAAGTTTATCGTTGATAGCTATGATACTAAGCCTAAAAATAAATCTTCTAAGTATCCATTTATTACTTCAACAATGCAGCAAGAAGCGATATCAAAACTTGGGTTTTCTTCTAAAAAGACGATGCAAGTTGCACAAAAACTATATGAAGGTATAGATATAGAAGCAGATACAGTAGGTTTAATTACTTATATGAGAACTGATTCTGTTAGATTATCTGATGAATTTATAAAAAGTACTTATGCTTTTATTAATGATAATTACGGAAAAGAATATGTGGGTCACGTTAAAGCATCAAAGAAGAAGGAAAATGTTCAGGATGCTCATGAGGCAATACGACCTTCTAGTATAAGTAGAACACCAGAAAGTATAAAAAAATATTTAACTAAAGATGAATATAGATTGTATGAATTAATATATTATAGGGCTTTAGCTTCTTTAATGAAAGATGCAAAGGTAAATTCAAGTACTGTATGTTTAAGAAATAATGATGCAATTTTTAAAGCAACTGGTCAAGTATTAGTGTTTGATGGATATTTAAAAGTGTACAATAAATTTGAATCATCAGAAGATAAAATATTGCCAATTTATAAAGTTGGTGATGAGTTAATATCAAATGAAATCTTAAAAGAGCAACACTTTACTAAACCACCTGCAAGATTTACTGAAGCTAAGTTAATTAAAACAATGGAAGAATTAGGAATAGGTAGACCATCAACGTATGCATCAACAATTAGTACGTTAACTACAAGAGGATATGTAAAAATAATTGATAAAAAGCTTAATCCAACTGAAATAGGTATTGAAACGAATGATAAATTACAAGAATTCTTTAGTGATTTAATAAACGTTAAATATACTGCAAGCATGGAAAATGATTTGGATAAGATAGCTGAAGGAAAAGAAGTTTGGTATAATCTTTTAGAAAAGTTTTATAAAGATTTTGAACCAGAAGTAGAAAATGCTTTTGATAAAATGGAGAAAAAAGAAGATGAACAAACTGGTGAAGTATGTCCTAACTGTGGTAAACCAATGGTGATAAAAAATGGAAGATATGGAAAGTTTGAGGCATGCTCTGGTTATCCTGAGTGTAAATACATAAAGCAAAAGGAAAAACCACCAGTAGTAGAAGTTTGTGATTGCCCAAAATGTGGTGGTAAAATAGTAGAAAGAAAAACAAAAAAGGGTAAAATATTCTATGGATGTGGTAATTTTCCTAAGTGTAAAGTAGCTGTTTGGGATAAACCAACTGGAGAATTATGTCCAGAATGTAATAGTCTTTTAGTTACTGATAAAGATGGAAATATAAAATGTAGTTCATGTGATTATAAAAGTGAATAGTATTAAATAAGGTAGCTTACATTCGTAAGCTATTTTTATGTAGCAAAAACCAAACAAATGTATAATTTACTTTTAACTAAATATATGTTATTCTTTATAAGTCGGTATTATGTTAATTAATTATTTCAAAAAACATTAATGAATATAATATTATATAAAGAGGTTGATTAATTTGAGTTTATTAAATAGAATATATAAAAATAAAGAATTTATGGATGTTGCATCACCTATATTAGAAAATGAAGAATTCACTAAAACAAAAGAGATTTTTCATCATGGTGATACAAGGTATAATCATTCTGTTAGAGTTGCATATGTTTCATATTTATTATCTAAAGGGTTAGGATTTGATACAAAGTCAGTTATAAGAGCTGGAACTTTGCATGACTTCTTTTTAGAAAGAGATGATAAAAATATAGCAACATTATCAAAAATGTTTATAAATCATCCTTCAATTGCAAAAGAAAATGCAATGAATTATTTTGATTTAAATGAAAAAGAACAAAATATAATAGAGTCACATATGTTTCCAATATCGAGTGTTGCTCCAAAGTATAAAGAAGCTTGGATAGTATCACTATCAGATAAGATAGTAGCTTTTTTTGAAGGAACTAAAATGGTTAAATCATATGTAAGTGTATGGATATTATTTTTGATTAATTTTATAAGATAGCTTATGATTTGATATAAATTCCGTTTTTTAATCAAGGAATAAAGGTTTGTATCAGTTAGAGCTTTTTTATTTTTTTATTTTATGATAAAATGTCTTTAGTGTCCTCGTAGCTCAGCTGGATAGAGCACTCGCCTCCTAAGCGAGGGGTCATGCGTTCAAATCGCATCGGGGACGCCATTTATAATGGATATATGATTGGATAAGTTCCAATCTTTTTTGTTTGTCACCTATTATTTAGCTTAGAATATAAATACTATAAGGGTGGTAAAATGGATAGATATAACAGTGTTAAGAAAGCTAGTATAGTAGGAATAATATCAAATATATTTTTATGTTTTATAAAGGGTATTATTGCATTATTTACTAATAGTATGGCAATGTTTGCTGAAGCATTTAATAGTGTATGTGATTTATCAACTACTTTTATAATATGTATAGGAAATAAAATTTCAAATAAATCTAAAGATGAAAAGCATAACTATGGATATGGAAAAGCAGAATACATTTATTCAATGATAATAAGTGTTATGATAATTATTTCTACTTTTGTTATAATTAAAAACTCGGTAATAGCACTAATAAAAAATAATAAATATAATTTTTCAATATATTTAATTATAATATGTATAATTAGTATAATAATTAAAGCTTTTTTATTTGCTTACATAAATAAATTATCTAAAAAGTATAATAATTTGATGCTAAAGGCTAATGCTATTGAATATAGAAATGATTGTATAATGACAACGATTAACTTAATATCATGTATTTTATCTATGTATAACATATATTTTATAGATAGTTTGGTGGGTATTTTAATAGCACTTTTTACGTGTTTTAGTTCGTATAAAATATTTAGAGAAAGTTA
The DNA here is from genome assembly GCA_934122275.1 of uncultured Bacilli bacterium. Taxonomy (GTDB): domain Bacteria; phylum Bacillota_I; class Bacilli_A; order RF39; family UBA660; genus Aphodocola. The sequence goes on from CAKOWI010000002.1 coordinate 78,716, forward strand.
TGATATTCTTCTTGACAAATCACTTTCTAAGGATACAAAAAACAGTGTTATGAAGATAATTAGCAAGTATAGTGATATCCAAAAAATAATTCATTTTAATTCTTGTTTTATTGGACATAAGTATCAAATATCGTTTACTATATGTTTAGATGGAAATATGACTACTTATGAAAGCCATAATATTGCTGATAGCTTGGAAAAGGAAATAGATGAAAAAATAGATGATATATATTTAACTATAATACATGTTAATCCAGTTAAAATAGAAGATAAAAGTAAATAAATATGATATAATGTCTTTGGTGATTTGATGAAAAGAGCTATTGTATTATCTGGTGGTGGTGCTAAGGGTGCCTATCAAATGGGATTTTGGAAAGCAATTAGACAATTAAATATATCATATGACATTGTAACTGGAACTAGTATAGGAGCTTTAAATGGAGCTTTAATGGTACAAAAAAGTTACTTTACTGCATATAGATTATGGTATTTTATGAATTATAATAGGGTATATGATAGAAAGACTAGTAGTGAGTTTTCTTCTGATAATCATGATATAATGATGAAGTATGCAAAAAAAGCAATTAAAGGTGGATTAGACGTAGAAAACTTAGAAAAAACAATAAGAAATAGTATTAAACCTAGATTATTTTATAATTCAAATATAGATTATGGACTTATTACGGTTAAGTTTCCTTCATTAAAACCAGTTATTTTAACTAAAGATAAGATAGAAAAAGACTTATTGTGTGATTACTTAGTAGCATCAGCATCTTGTTTTCCTGCATTTAAAATGAAAAACATAAATAATAAGAAATATATAGATGGTGGATATTATGATAATTTACCCATTAATTTAGCAATTAGCATGGGAGCAGATGAAGTAATTGCAGTTAATTTAAAAGAAGTAGGAAACGTAAAGAAAGTAAAAAATAAAAATATAAAAGTTAAAATGATTGAACCAAATAATGATATTGGAAACTTTTTAATAATGGATAAAAATCAATCTAGAAGAGCAATTAAATTTGGATATAATGATACTATGAAGGCTTTTGGTAAATTAGAGGGTACTAAATATACTTTTAAACCAGGTTCTATAGAAGATAACTTTAATTATTATTATGATTATTTTTGTGATATATGTAAAAAACATCTTAATAAAGAAAAGTATAGCAAAGTATCTAAATTTAATGCCACTAAATTTAATGATATATTAGAACGTTTAGCACTTTCTTTTAATATAGATGAAACTGAAATTTATACAATGGATAAAATGAATTATTTAATATCTAAATATTATGATAAATATATAGATATTTCATTAAATGATGTATTAAAGAAGATAAAAGAAAGAAAATTAAGTAAAAGGTTTCTAAGTAAAGAAATAATAATATTAATTTATAGAGAATTAAATAAAAAAAGAAGTAAAATATTAAAAAGCATTATAGATTTATTGCCAGATAGTGTATATTGTGCAATTTATTTAAAGACTGTAATTGATAAAGAAAAGGAATTATAAATATGGAAATTAGTAATTATAAAGTAAAAGTTTTTGAAAAAGAAATTGGATATGTAAATAATCCAAGATATAAAGTTAGTATTGAGAAGTTAATTGAATTATTACCAGATTATTTTTTTGAGGTTCCAGCATCTTCTACTGGAAAATATCATCCTTCATTTGCACTTGGAAATAGAGGACTTGTTAGACATACGAAAGTTGCTGTTAGAGTTGCAAAAGAATTATTTAATGATGATAGTATTAGTGGGGGATACACTCATAATGAAAAGGATCTTATGATAATGGCTTTAATTATGCATGACGGGTTAAAATCAGGATTAATAAAAAGTGAATATACTAGTTTTGATCATCCACTATTAGTAAGTAAATACATAAGAGAAAATAGGGATAAGACAGAACTTAAAGATAATGAATTAGAGTTTTTATGTAAAGTAATAGAAAGTCATATGGGACCATGGAATACTAATTCTTATAGTAATGTTACTCTTCCTGTTCCAGAAACTAGATATCAAAGATTTGTTCATATGTGTGATTATTTAGCAAGTCGTAAATTTTTAGATGTTAAATTTGATAAAGATGACAATATCATAGATTAAAAATATGATCTAATTAAAATTTCACGTTAAGTGAATTTTTTTTATGAATGGTTGTTGACAATATGAACATATACTCATATAATATATTTGTAAATAGTAGAAAGAAGGTAATTATGAAGTTATTAGATGATGATGAGATAATAGACTTATCAGAATTATTTAAAATGTTTGGTGATTCTACAAGAGTTAAAATAATGAATGTACTTATTAATGGAGAATTGTGTGTAAGTGATATTTCAGAAAAAATAGGTGTTAGTCAATCAGCTGTCTCACATCAACTTAGGATACTTAAGGATTCAAAGCTAGTTAAGTATAGAAAAGATGGTAATTTAACATACTATTTTTTAGCAGATGATCATGTTGAGAAAATATTTAAGATGGGATGTGAACACATAAATGAAATATAAATTTAAGTTAAATGAACTTGACTGTGCAGGTTGTGCTTTAGAAATAGAAAAGAAGTTAAATGAAAATGATGAGATAAAGGAAGCTAGTGTTAACTTTTCTAAATTAATGATAACGGTTATAACTGATAATAAAGATGCAAAAAAGTTAGTTTCTAGTATTGTTAAAAAAGTAGAACCTGATAGTAAAGTTTTAGATTTAAACGAAAATATAGAAAATAAAAATAAGTTTAAATTTCATATAATAAGACTTATATCGGGTGTACTATTTGCACTACTTGGTATGTTCTTGTTTAAAGGTATTATATCTAAAGTATTTATAATATTAAGTTATGTAATACTTTTATATAGAACTTTTACAAGTGCTTTAAAGTTATTATTTAAATCAAAGACAATAAATGAGAATATGTTAGTTACAATATCTTGTATTGGAGCCTATTTAACTGGTAATTCTCATGAAGGTTTAATGGTTATAGTTCTTTATGAGATAGGTAAAATATTAGAGGAAATAGCAGTTAATAACTCAAGACGTTCAATTAGTAATTTGATGGATATAAAGCCAGCTTATGCTAATTTAAAGGTAGATGAGGAAATATATGAAGTAGAGCCTGAAAAAGTTTCTATAGGAGATATAATAGTTATTAAAAGTGGTGAAAAAATACCTTTAGATGGTGTTATCATAGAAGGAAAGGCACGTCTTAATACTTCTGCTTTAACTGGTGAATCTAAGCTAAGGGATGTAACTATTAATGATGAGGTTTTATCAGGATGTATAAATGAGTCAGGGCTTATACTTATAAAGGTTTCTAGTGAATATGAAGATAGTACAGTTTCTAAAATTCTTGAATTAACTGAAAATGCAAGTGATAGAAAGGCAAAAACTGAAACCTTTGTATCAAAAGCTGCTAAAATATATACACCAATAATAATGGTACTTGCATTTTTAATAGCAGTATTACTTCCTATTTTTGGAGTAAGTTTTAAAGTATCAATATATAGAGCACTTGTATTTTTAGTAGTATCATGTCCTTGTGCCATTGCAATAAGTGTACCACTTGGATATTTTTCCGGAATAGGAAAGGCTTCTAAATGTGGAATTCTTGTAAAGGGAAGTGATTATCTAGAACACTTAAGTATGGTAAATAAAATAGTTTTTGATAAAACTGGTACTATAACAACTGGTAAGGCATCAAGCTATAAACTTGAAATACTAGATAAAAACTATAAAGAAAAGGATATAATAAATTACTATATAAAGGGTGAGGCTTTATCAAATCATCCGCTTGCAAAATCTATTGTTAGTATATTTAATAAGAAAGTAAGTACAAATGATGTTACTAATTATAAAGAGCATTCAGGTAAAGGAATATCTTATGAACTTGACGGCAAGAAAATAAAGATAGGGTCATCTTCTTTTGTAAAAGCTAAAGATAAATCATCTTCTGTTTATTTATCCATTAATGATAAAATTATATCAAAATTAGAATTAATGGACGGTGTTAAAAAAGATTCTAAAGATGCAATTAGTATGCTAAAGAATGAAAATATTATTACATATATGTTTACAGGTGATGATAAGGAAGTTGCTCTTGATATAGCAAATAAAGTCGGAGTAGATGAAGCAAAATATGAGATGCTTCCAGAAGATAAGTATGAAGAACTTGAAAAGATAATAAAATCAAATGATAAAAAAACTGCTTTCGTTGGTGATGGTATAAATGATGCTCCATCTTTAGCACTTGCTGATATAGGTATTTCAATGGGAATGAATGGATCATCTTCAGCAATTGAAGCATCTGATGTTGTAATTATGAATGATTCACTAACTAAAATACCAGAAGCAATTAAAATATCGAGATTTACAAAAAAAATAATAGTTCAAAACCTAGTATTTGCTCTAGGAGTAAAATTAATAGTACTTATACTAAGTGCTTTTGGAATTGCTAATATGTGGCAAGCTGTATTTGCGGATACAGGTGTTACTTTACTTACTATTTTAAATACTACAAGGATACTAAAAAGAAAATAATTTCAAAAATACATTCTATTGTGTTACAAGATGTAATATGATAAAATGTATTTGTTAAGCCTCCTTAGTTAAGTGGTATAACGCAGCCATGGTAAGGCTGAATTGTAGGTCCGATTCCTACAGGAGGCACCAGATTAATTGATAACTCAAACTTTTTAAGATAAGTATAAAAACTACTTTCAAATTTAATTGGAAGTAGTTTTATTTTGATAATTTAGAAACACACTTGCATATTGACATATCGATTAGCGTGTGGAATTCATTTAGTAATTCAATTTTAAATAAGTTGTGTTATAATAATAAACTAAAAGGAGATGATAGTTATCAAAACAGAAGAATTAAATAGATATATTAATGCACTACTAAATAAATCAGAGGAAGCATATTTAATGTCAATTGAGATAATAAATAAACCTACTATTAATTATAGAACTGAAGGATTTTGTTTTTTTATCTGTAATGCTTGGGAATTATTATTAAAAGCATATCTTATTAATAAAGCAAAAGATATCAATGTAATAAATTATAAAGATGGTACTAATAGAACAATTGGACTAGATGAATGTGTAGAGAAAGTTTTTACAAGTACAACAGATAAAACAAAGAACAATATTTCTTTTGTTAGAAATATTAGAAATAAAGCAACACATCTAATATTACCAGAATATGATTTTATATTATCTTCTGCTTTTCAAAGATGTTTAACAAACTATAATAAATTTTTCAAAAAACAATTTCCAGAATATAATTTAAATGAAAAAGTAACACCATATATTGCGTTAGTTAATCCTGGAGATGATAAAGATGTTTCATCTTTAATATTAAATCCTAGTAATTTGCTAATGCTTAAAAAAATAAAAAAAGAATTAGATTCAGATGAAAATTTAACTCAAACATTAAGATTAGTATCTACTAAAAAAGAATCAGAAGCGGATATTAAATACACAGTTGTTAAAGATGGTGGAGAAAAAGCTACAGTAATTAATGTTCCAAAAGATATTGATAAAACTCATCCTTATACTGCTACAGAAGTAATTAAAAAGATAAAAGAAACATTGGAGCTATCTCTAGGTCCAAATCATAAATTTACATCAAATAAATTTCAAGATATATGCAAAAGAAAGGGAATAAAGAATAATCAAGATTATTGTTATCAGTTTCCTTATTCTAAAACCAAAATTTATAAATATAGTGATATAACAATTGAATATATTAGTCAAGTTTACATCGAAGAATTCAAGAAATAAAAAAATTGTGAATAATTAATAATTATGTGTTATAATATATATGTAGATGGGATACTTGTGAAGGAATAACGATGTGTTGGCAATGCCAGTAAGCATACTTTGTATGTGAGCATTCATCTCGCCTGGGGTACCCATCATTTTTTATGAAATTTTTTGTAGAAATTGTGTACAATATTACACTAACAAATTGACTAGATACTAATTAAAAAACTAAAAATATATATATAAATGAATTTAATGTTATAATATAGTTGATTAATAGTTATTACTAACTATGTCTTTTGCCATAGAAGTTATTCTACTTCTTTCCTTAGGGCACCAGATTGATAGTTACTCGAACTTTTCGAATTTATATACTAAAATGCACTATAACTGTGCAAAAATTGTCTAAAAAACGCAAAAATGCACAATATTTTTGATATATTGTGCATTTTTATTTGTTTTTTTAAATATTATATTATTTTAAAGGTAAAAGGTGCATTTATGCAGTATTGTATATTAGAAGGATATTTATGAAAGGAATTTTATGTTAGAACTTATTGGTATAAAAAAGGTTTATAAAAATAAGAATTATGTACAAACTGCATTAAATAATGTTAATCTTAAGTTTAGAAAAAAAGAATTTGTATCAATACTTGGTGAATCGGGTAGTGGTAAAACAACACTATTAAATATAATAGGTGGTCTTGATAAATATACAGATGGTGACTTTATAATAAATGGTATAAGCACTAAAGACTATGATGAAAAGTCGTGGGATATATATAGAAACAAAAACGTTGGATTTATATTCCAAAATTATAATTTGATAAACAATCAATCTATACTGTTTAACGTTGAGCTGGCATTATCACTTAATGCATTGTCAAAGAAAAAAAGAAGAAAATTAGCGATTAATGCTTTAAGAAAAGTTGGATTAGTTAAATATATGAATAAAAAGCCTAATGAATTATCAGGTGGGCAGATGCAAAGAGTTGCAATTGCAAGAAGTATCGTTAATAATCCTGATATAATTTTAGCAGATGAACCTACCGGTGCTTTAGATTTGAAAAATAGTTATGAAGTTATGAACATACTAAAAGAAATATCAAAAGAAAAGTTAGTTATAGTAGTTACTCATAATTCAAAACTAGCTTTAAAATATTCAACTAGAACGTTAAAAATAAGGGACGGGAAAATAATTTATGATTCTAATAAGTATCTTAATTCAAATAGCTGTCCTAAAATGAGTAATATAAAAAGGCGAAAACTTCCAATTTTTATGGCAATAAAACTATCTTTTAATAATTTATTAGCCAAAAAAGGTAGAACAATACTAACTACGTTAGCTAATTCTATTGGAATAATAGGAATTACGGTAATTTTATCATTTTGTAATGGAATAGATAAATATATTAATAACCTAGAAGAAAAAATGGTTAACATATATCCAATTGTTATACAAAGAAAAAGCGTTATTAATCAAAATAAAATTAGTGAAAAAAAGAAATATAACAAAAATAAAATATATGCAGTTAAGGATGATAGTATCAAAATTCAAGATACAAAAAAGTTTAAAAAATACTTAAATGAAAAAAGTAAAGATATAGAAAAATATTCAAGTAATTTGAACTATGGATATGATATATCCATGAATCTTTATAAAAATAATGGTAATATTTTATCTAAAGTGTCAGTGCCAGATGAAAATTTATTTTTTATACTTTCTGAAGATAATGCTAAATCTTTTAAGATAATAGATGGAACATTTCCAAAAAATTATAATGATATAGTTTTAATTATTGATGAAAATAATGAGATATCAAAAGAAACACTTCGTAACTTAGGCATAATAGATACTAATACAAATGATGAAAAAACAATATATAAACCTAGTGATTTTATCGGATTAACATATAAATTAGCTTTGAATGTAGATTATTATAAAAAAGAAAATAATGTATGGATTAATATGATTGAAAATGAGTCGTATCTAGATGGTATAAGTAATAAATTAGATGAATTAAAAATAGTTGGTGTTGTTAAGAAAAAGAATGGTGATGATCTTAATAATTATGGAAAAATAGGATACAGTCCTTTATTGGTTAATCACATGATTAATAAGATAAATAATTCTTTAATAGTAAATGAGCAGATAAATAATAAAAATATAAATGTATTTACTAACATGGAGTTTACTAATTCTAGATATTTAGATAATTTAAATATACTTAATGTAGTTAATGAAGATATTCCTGATGTTATTTATATTTATCCTAAGGACTTTAACTCTAAAAAAGAAATCATTAATTTAATAGATAATTATAATTTAAATGAAGAAAAAATTGATTATATTGATAGTATAGGTTCTTTACTAAATAGTATTTCTTTATTTACTAATATAATAAGTAAAGTACTAATTATGTTTGTTTTTGTAAGCTTGGTTGTATCTTCAATAATGATGTCTGTAATAACGTATATATCGGTGATAGAAAGAACAAGAGAAATTGGTATTTTAAGGTCTCTTGGTATGAGTAAAGGTGATATATCAAAAATCTTTAACGTTGAAACTATTTTAGAGGGATTATTTTCTGGAATTTTTGGAGTATCATTTGCTAGTATAATTAATCTGTTATTAAATCTAATTATTAAAAATGAGTTTAAAGTATCGCTAGTTGTTTCTGCTAAAATATCTAATATCTTATCATTAATTATGTTAAGTATTTTTCTTGCTTTACTTTCAGGATATATCCCATCTAAAATGGCTGGTAAAAAAGAAATAGTATTATCTCTTAAATCTTAATAAAACCTAAACTTTTAATTTATATATTACTAATTATGTGATATGATAGTAAGGAAAAAGGGTGATAAGATGGATGAGTATTATGAAATAGTTAAAGATATATTAAATAATGAAGAGTTTATTAAACGAAAAACGTATAGACATCATGGAAATATAACGGTTTATGATCATTGTCTTAGAGTGTCCATAATGGCATATAAAATATCTAAAAGACTTAAACTTGGTGATTATAAAGAAGCTGCTATAGGCGGTCTTTTACATGATTTTTATTATAAACCATGGCAAGAAAATAAAGAAAAAAAGCCATTTTTTAAAAAACATGGCTTTGTTCATGCAAGTGAAGCATTAGAAAACTCTAAAATATATTTTCCAGATTATATTGATGAAAAAACAGAAAATATAATTTTAAGACATATGTTTCCACTTAATATAATACCACCAAAATATAAAGAATCTTGGATAGTATCAATATCGGATAAAATAGTATCTTTAGAAACGATAAAAGAACCTGTTTTTTTTCTGGCTCTTTTTGGAATAAAAAAATAATTTACAAAAACAATTGTTCGTGTTAAAATTATATATGTTAGAAGAAGGTGATTATGTGTTTTCATACATAAATGGAGTTATTAAAGAAATAGAAAGTAACTACATAGTAGTAGAGTGTAGTGGGATAGGTTACATGGTTTTTGTTTCAAATCCTTATTCATTTAAAATAGAGGAAACAAAAAAAGTATATGTATATCAAGTTATTAGAGAAGATGAAAATACCTTATATGGATTTAAGACTAAAGAAGATAGAGATTTATTTTTAAAACTAATTAGTGTTAAAGGACTAGGACCAAAAATGGCAATAGTAATGGTAACTGGTGATAATAAAGATAACATATATGAAGCTATTGAAAAAGGAGATATTAATTATCTTAAAAAGTTTCCTAAAATAGGTGATAAAGTAGCAAGACAAATTATTCTCGATTTAAAGGGGAAGTTAACTAGTGATTCTAATACTTCTAAAGAAGACTTTAAAGAGCTTACTGAAACATTAAAATCATTAGGATATAAACCTTTGGATATTAAAAGAATACTACCTAATATTGATGGAAGTAAAAAACTTGAATTACAAATTAAAGATGCACTGAAATTATTATTAAAATAGTTTTGTTATAAAGGAAGGGATATTATGGATAACAGATTAGTTACTGGAGATAAACTAAAAGAAGATAATTTTGAATCTACTATAAGACCCAGGACTATTGATGAGTATATAGGACAAAAAGACATAAAAGAAAACATTAAAATTTTTATGGCTGCTGCTAAAATGAGAGGAGAGTCGTTAGATCATGTTTTATTATACGGACCTCCTGGTCTTGGTAAAACAACCCTTTCTTATGTAATAGCAAATGAAATGGGAGCTAACATTAAAACAGCATCTGGTCCAACTATAGAAAAATCTGGAGATCTTGCATCTATATTATCATCACTTGAAGAAGGAGATGTTCTATTTATAGATGAAATACATAGAATTCCTAGATTTGTTGAAGAAATATTATATTCAGCAATGGAAGATTTTACTCTTGATATAATGGTTGGAAGTGAAGGTTCAACTAGAAACTTAAGAATAGACTTACCTCATTTTACTTTAGTTGGAGCAACAACTAGAGTTGGTGATTTATCCGCACCACTTAGAGATAGATTTGGAATTGTGTCTAAACTTAATTATTATACTGAAGAAGAAATAACCGAAATCATTAAGAGAAGTTCTAGGGTACTTAATTTAAATATAGAAGATGATGCAGCTAAAGAGCTTGCAAATAGATGTCGTAGAACTCCTAGAATAGCCAATAGACTATTAAAAAGAGTTAGTGATTTTGCACTCGTAAAAGGGGATGGAACTATCACATTAGATATAACTAAGTTTGCTTTAAACTCTTTAAAGGTAGATAAATTAGGATTAGATGAGGTTGATTACGAGTTATTAAAAACCATTATATATAAGTTTAATGGTGGACCTGTTGGAATAGAAGCAGTAGCGGCATCTATTGGAGAAGAAGTATCTACAATTGAGGATGTATGTGAACCTTATTTATTACAAATAGGTTATTTAAAAAGAACACCAAGAGGAAGAGTAGTAACTGATTTAGCATATAAACATTTAAATATTGAAAGGAATACAAAATGAATGTAATTAATTTTAATGATGCTCTTGAAAATGGAAATAAAAATAAAAAAATAATTGATGATATAACTAAAAAATATCAAGAATTATTAGCTACTGAAGAGGCTAGTGATTATTATGATGGTAATTTAGAATTTCTTATTAATAATTATGAAAAAATAAATGAGCAATTTAAAAGTGGTATAAGATCTAATAAAAGTTTGCTTTTGTTTATTGATAGACTAAATACTATATTTAAGAATGTAAGAAGTTATGAAACACCTATTTTTTTACTTGTGTACTATAACTTATATAGAATATATGAAGATGAGTTATTTAAATTATCTAATGATGATATTCTTTTAGCTATAAACGTATGCTTTGAATATGCTAAAGATAACAGTATAGCAAAAAGTGATGATTTAATTGATTCCTTTTTTAAGTATAAAGATAGAATTGAGAAACTAGTTGATATTGCTAGCAAACAAGAATATGAGTACAGTCGTACTAATGATTTTATGAATAATTATTTGGATGCTTATGATTTATATGTTTCTACTTCAAGAAATGTATCGATGAGATATTATTTAGATGACATTATATTAGAACGTACTGAAATGGAAGATACACATGAGGATGAAAAATTGACCTTTCAATCAGTTTATGATAACCTATATGGTTGGTATTGTTTTTGTTCATCGTCTGTAAGAAAAAATATAGAAAATAGTAAGATTAAAAATAAACTTATAGATCTTAATGAAATAAAGTCGGTTGAAAAAGAATTAAACTCACTTGATGAAAAGATGAGTAAATTTGGTATGAAACTTGATACAATAAGTCATAATGAAGAATATAGTGAAAAAACACTTGATACAATACAACTGATTTTAAGTAACAAAAATGATAATATGATAGAAAAATTAAAAAAGGTACTTAATTTGGTTGATACAGTATTTAATATGGTTAAAGAAAAGGGAGGTATGAAAAAATGAGAACAGAAGATTTTGATTATTATTTACCGCAAGAGTTAATAGCACAAACTCCGCTTGAAAAAAGGGATACGTCAAGAATGATGGTATTAGATAAAATAAGTGGTAATTATGAAGATAAACATTTTACTGATTTAATTGATTATTTAAATGAGGGAGATACTATAGTTTTAAATGATACAAAGGTGCTTCCTGCAAGATTAATTGGAAATAAATCTGATACTAATGCTGTTATAGAACTTTTATTATTAAAAGAGTTAGATAATAATAACTGGGAATGTTTGACAAGACCTGCTAAAAGAGTAAAAAAAGGAACCATAGTAAATTTTTCTGATAAATTAAAGGCTTTATGTATTGAAGAAGGAAATGATGGGTTAAGGGTTTTTAAGCTTATATATTCTGGTATATTACTTGAAATATTAGATGAATTAGGTGAAATGCCTTTACCTCCTTATATAAAAGAAAAATTGTCTGATAAAAATAGATATCAGACGGTATATGCAAGACAAGTAGGAAGTGCTGCTGCTCCAACAGCTGGTCTTCACTTTACAAAAGAATATATAGAAAAAATTAAAGCAAAGGGAGTTAATGTTGCATTTGTTACTTTGCATGTTGGACTTGGAACATTTAGACCTGTTGTTGAAAGTGATATTTCAAAACATGAAATGCACGAGGAATATTATGAATTATCAGAGAAAGTAGCTAATCTTTTAAACAAAACAAGAAAAAATGGTAAGAAGATTATTGCAGTTGGTACAACATCTACTAGAACACTAGAGTCAGTAGCTAATGATGAGGGATTTTTTGAAGCTAAGAAAGGCCTAACTAAAATATTTATATATCCAGGATATAAATTTAAGGCAATAGATGCATTACTTACTAACTTTCATTTGCCAAAATCCACTCTTATTATGTTAATTAGTGCATTAGCTGGGAAGGAAAATGTTTTAAAAGCATACAAACATGCTGTAGAAGAAAGATATAGATTTTTCTCATTTGGTGATTGTATGTTTATAAAATAAACTTGAATTATGAAGATAAAGTATGAATTAATAAAGAATAATAAAGATAATAAAAATGTAAGGCTAGGGGTTTTACATACGAACCATGGCTCTTTTGAAACACCTATGTTTATGCCAGTTGGAACTTTAGCAAACGTTAAAACATTAATGCCAGAAGAATTAAAAGCATGCTCTAGTGCTGTTGTTCTTTCAAACACATATCATTTATGGCTAAGACCAGGAGAAGATATAGTAAGTAAAGCTGGTGGTTTAAATAAATTTATGAATTATGACGGACCTACACTTACAGATTCAGGCGGGTTTCAAGTTTTTTCGCTTGCAAGACCAAAGGATATAAGTGAAGAAGGAGTAAAATTTAAGAGTCATATAGATGGAAGAAAGTTATTTTTAACTCCTGAAAAGTCAATTGAAATTCAAAATAAACTAGATTCAGATATAGCTATGAGTTTTGATGAGTGCATTCCTTATCCTGTTTCAAAAGAATATGCTAAGCAATCGGTAGAAAGAACGTTAAGATGGGCAGCTAGAGGTAAAAAGGTATTTAATAATGATAATCAGTCATTATTTGGTATAGTTCAAGGCGGAGAGTTTGAGGATTTAAGAAAAAGAAGTGCTATAGAAACAGTAAAAATGGATTTTGATGGATATTCAGTAGGTGGAACGTCAGTTGGGGAACCAAAAGATGTAATGTATAATATGATTAGCTATGCTACAAATTATTTGCCAACAAATAAACCTAGATATTTAATGGGTGTTGGAGAACCAATAGATATTTTAGAAGGGGTATCAAGGGGAATTGATATGTTTGATTGTGTACTTCCAACTAGAATTGCAAGGCATGGTAATTGTTTTACTAAAAATGGTAGAATAAATATAAAAAACGCAAAATATAAAGAAGATTTTACTCCAATAGAAGAGGATTGTGACTGTTATACTTGTAAAAACTTTACTAAAGCTTACGTAAGACATTTAGTCACATCTGGCGAAGTAAATGGTGGAAGACTGCTATCAATCCATAATATTAGATTTTTAATTAAATTAACAGAAAATATAAGAGAATCAATAAGAAATAATTCCTTTGAAGAATATAAAAAAGAATTTATAGAAAAATATACCAAAAAGAATAACGATTAGTTATTTTTTTCGATTATTTGCATGTTTTTTCCTGTTATAGAACCTAACAGTGAAAAAAGTAGAAGTACTGCATAATATATTATCATCTTAAAACTAAATGATGTTTTAAATGATACTGCATTTATTAATGTAAATAAAATAATAAATATGCCAAAATATATAAGACCAGTTATAAGACCTTTTTTGCTGGTCTTTTTTCCTAGCATTAATGAACCAGTGAAAATAGAAATAATGCCAATTAGATATATCAATATTTGATTGATTTTTTCACCTACTATGTTGAAATAATATAGTATTGATACAATTAAAGTTCCAAATAATATAATTCCAATGGTATATAAACTTGGAAATAGAATTTTTTTAATTTTAATCACCTCTAATTAAATATATTATTTGTATATAAAATTATGATTGTGAACATAACATTAATGGTGATTATATGGAATATATGATTTTAATTATAAAAACTTTCTTTTTGTATTTATTAGTTGCATTCATATTTAGGATAATGGGTAAAAGAGAGGTAGGACAATTAGGAACATTTGATTTAGTGGTTTTTATATTAATAGCAGAGTTAGTAGCAATGGGAATTGAACATAAGAGTAATCTAATTTATTTTTTAACACCAATAGTTATCTTGGTTTTATTGCAATTACTAATAGCAAGATTTTCTCTTAAGAGTTCAAAATTCAGAAATTTTATAGATGGAAAGCCTACAGTAATAATAAAAAATGGAATCTTGAATTTTAAAGAAATGGTAAATCAAAGGTATACATTAGATGATCTATTATTACAACTTAGAGAAAAAGACGTTAAAAGAATAGATGAAGTAGACTATGCCATTTTAGAAACAAATGGAAAATTATCAGTTTTCAAAAAGAAAGATAGTGATAATTCATATCCATTACCTATAATACTTGATGGGGAAGTTCAATTTGATAATTTATACATGATAAAAAAAGGAAAAAAGTGGTTACTTAATGTGTTAATTGAAAAAGATGTAAAGGTAGATGACGTTTTTTATGCTTTTTATAAACAAAAGGAACTATACATAATAAAGAAAAATGATGTTACTAATAATGAATTCTAATTTGTCATATGTTTGACAAATTATGACAAAATTAATTGAAAATTTATATCTATCATGTTATACTATCGTTAGTGTAGTATGATAGGAGGAAATATAATGAAGTTATTTAAAAACAATGTAGGAAGACCATCAAATGAAACCAAGAAAAAAAGAAGGCTGTTTGTATTTGGTACAATTACGTTATCAGTAGCAGCAGGATTATTAGTTGCTATGTTAATAAGCAGCATAAGTATAAATAATTTAAGTGGTAAAGCGCTTGGAAATTATTCTGGTGATATTGATGGAGATGGATTAGTTACTCAAAAAGATGTAAAAACTATTAGTGATTTTGCTTCAAATCTAAAAAAATATAGTAATGCTCAAAAGAAAATTGCTGATATGAATAAGGATGGCAAAATAACAATTATAGATGCTAAATTAGCTCTAAATATAGCAAAACAAAACTATACAATAGTATTTAATAATAGTAGAGCAGATAATGGCAGTGGAAAGATGGAATCTGTCGAAGTTGGAAAAAATGGCATAAAACTTCCAAAATGTGAATTTACCGAAAAAGGTAAAGTATTTAGAGGTTGGATAATGCAAAGAAATCAAGATGGAAAATATTACGGAAAAATAGATAATAAATCTGATTGGTATACTAGTAACGAGTTATTTGGTGGCAAAAAAAATGGTGTTTATTTATTACTTAAAGACGAATCTGCTCTTAATCCTTTAACTAAAAAGGTAAAAGCTGGAACTAAAATTACATTATATGCTACTTGGGAAGATGCGAAAAATGGATCAAAATCAAATTCAAAAAGTTCTTCTAAATCAAATAGTAAAAACAGTTCTAATACAAAAAAAGTTAATAAAAACTCTTCGAATAATGGTGGTAGCCAAAGAAGATGTGAAAACTCTGGGAAATATTGGTATAAGGGTAAGTGTTATTCTAAGAAACCAAAAGTTTCAACAAACTGTCCAGCTATAAAAGATCAAAAAAGCTGTGATGGTTACATAAATTGTAAATGGGGATTTGGAAACTGTAAAACAGTATAACAAAAGATGCTACGGGTAGCATCTTTTTAAGTTAATTTCTTTGTTTATTATTGTTAATTGTGGTATAATTCTTATTGTAAGGAAGGGGTTCTATGACGGATAAAGAAAAAAGTATAAATGATGCTTTAAATGATATATTTGGTGATGACTTTTTAGAATTTGAAACTAATGATAAAAGTGAAGATGATAATAAAGATCTCGGTTTTAATATTAATACTAATGACATTGAATCAAATAATGATAAAAATATAGTATTTGAAGATTACGATATTAGTGATACAGATATTACTAGTAATGAGATTAAAAATGATGAAGTTGCTTACGAAACTAATTCTATTAATAATGAAGAAAATGTAGATATAAATAATACTACTTATAATAATAGAAAGGATTTAATCGATATTAAGTCTAATGATACTATGATAGATGTAAGTAATAATTCTAATAAGAAGAGTAAAAAGTATATAATGTACATAATTATTGCAATGGTATTTATAGTTTTGATTGCACTTTCTATAATTAAACTTAATACGAGTTTTGAGAAAAAAGAATATTGTTATTACGAAACTAAAGATGAAGGATATAGTTTAACTGATGAATACACCATTTCATATAAAGGAAATAAACTATTATACATTGAAGGAACATATGTATATAATGCACTAAATGATGAGTATAAAAATCAAATAGAATATATAAAAGATGAAAAGTTACCAGTAATCGTTAATTCAAATGGTATGTCTGGATTTACACATATTTATGAGATAGGTGAAGATACTTTAAAAATAAATAGTTATTATGATATTTTGTCAATTGATTTTAGTTTGGTTAATAAAAATGATAATAAATCTAATCCAATAAGTTATGTTAATTTAAAGTCTAATACAACTTATAAAGATTTAAAAGAAGATTTGGAAAAAAATGGTTATAAATGTACACCAAGTAAATAAAAAATACTTTAATATTGAATTTTTATGATATAATACACTTTAAAGGAGTTGATTAACTTGAGAGAGTTTACAGAGCAAGAATTAGTAAGAAGACAAAAAGCAGAAAAAATAAGAGAGTTAGGTATTGATCCTTTTGGACAAAGATTTGATAGAACTGCCTTTGCTTCTGAAATTAAAGATAAGTATAAAGATGTTGCTCATGATGATTTTGAGAATATAAATGATGAGGTTATAGTAGCAGGTAGAATAATGTTTATTAGAAAAATGGGTAAAGCTTCATTTTTCTCATTAAAAGATAAGACTGGGCCAATTCAAATATATATATCAATAAATGATATAGGTGAAGATAGTTATAACTTATTTAAGACAGCAGATTTAGGTGATATAGTTGGCGTTAGAGGACGTGTTATGAAAACTAAAACTGGTGAATTAACCATAAAATGTTTAGAATATACACCTTTAGTAAAAGCGTTAAGACCGCTTCCTGAAAAATTTCACGGATTAACTGATAAGGAAGAAAGATATAGAAGACGTTATGTTGACTTAATTATGAATGATGATGCAAGACGTGTTGCATTTATGAGACCAAAGATAATTAGATGTATACAAAATTTCTTAGATAATAGAGGCTTTGTTGAAGTTGAAACACCAATTCTTACAACCCTTTTAACCGGTGCTGCTGCAAGACCATTTGTTACACATCATAATGCTCAAGACTTAGATATGTATTTAAGAATTGCTTTGGAGCTTAACTTAAAGAGATTATTAGTAGGTGGTATGGAGTCTGTTTATGAAATAGGTCGTACATTTAGAAATGAAGGAATGGATATGCAACATAATCCTGAATTTACTATGATGGAAGTATATCAAGCATATTCTAATTTAGAGGGTATGATGGATTTAACAGAAGAAATGTATCAAACTATTGCAAATGAAATATGTGGTAAGACTACGTTTAATTATTTAGGGTGTGAAATAGACTTATCTGGTAAATGGAAAAGACTTAGTATGGCTGATGCAATATTAGAAAAAACAGGAATAGATTTTAGAAAAATAACTGGCGCTAATGAAGCTTTAAAATTAGCCGAAGAACATGAAATAGAAGTTCAAGAACATGAGAAAACAGTAGGACACATTATGAATCTATTCTTTGAAAAATACGTTGAAGAAACACTTATACAACCAACTTTCTTATATGGTCATCCAATTGAAATATCTCCGCTTACTAAAAAGAATCCTGAAGATCCAAGATTTGTTGATCGTTTTGAGTTATTTATAGCAGGACATGAATGTGCGAATGCATATACTGAATTAAATGATCCTATTGATCAGTTAGAAAGATTTAAAGAACAATTAAAAGAAAAAGATCTAGGTAATGATGAAGCTAACGATATTGATATGGACTTTATAGAAGCATTAGAATATGGTATGCCTCCAGCAGGTGGTATAGGGTATGGAATAGATAGATTAATAATGTTATTTACAGAACAACAATCTATACGTGATGTATTATTGTTTCCACTTATGAAACCAGAACAATCTAAATTGAAGGAAGAAGAATAATTTCTTCTTTTTTTCTGTTTTAAAGATAAAAAATATGATATAATTATATACATAATGAATTGTGAAGGAGTATTTTATGTTAATAGGTTTTTATGGAGCATCAGTTATTTTAACTTATGTTGGTTTAAGTTTTTCTATAGTTGGTATGGCTTTTGCTTTTAGTGGGCATATTCCAACAGCTATAATGTGTCTTATAATAGCAGGTGTTTGTGATATGTTTGATGGTACGATAGCAAGAGCTTGTAAAAGAACTGATAAGGAAAAGAAATTTGGTATACAATTAGATTCACTAGTAGATGTCGTATCATTTGGTGTATTTCCTATAGTTATTGGAATATGCATGAATTTTACTAGTAAATTGTGTATTTTTTGCTATGTTGTATATGCTTTAGCAGCAGTAATTAGACTTGCATATTTTAATGTTGTTGCAGAAGAAAGAAGTTTTTTAATAAAGAAAAATAAAGAAAAGGTGTCATTTTATTATGGACTTCCAGTTACTAGTATTGCAATTATTTTACCATTTGTTTATAATCTAAACATTTTTCTAAATCCAATTGTTTTTGAAAGAGCATATCCACTTATGATGCTTATGACTGCATTATTATTTGTTCTTAATATAAGAATTAAAAAGCCAACTGGAATATGGTATGTTGTATGTTCAATTTTAGCAGTAATTGAAATTGCAATTATATCAGCTGCAATGAGATAATGAAAAATCAGTATAGGATATTAAATTTTTTATATGATACTAAAATAGGAAGAATAATTTTAAAACCAATGGTATCAAGTAAAAGGTTTTCTAATTTTGTTGCATACTTTATTGATAGAAAAATATCAAAATTATTTATAAAACCGTTTATAAAAAAGAATGGAATTAATATGGATGATTTCAAGGATGAAAAGTATGATAGTTTTAATGATTTTTTCACTAGAAAAATAAAAAAGAATAGAAGACCAATTTCAAAGGATAACAACACTTTTCTAGCACCATGTGATTCTAAATTAACTTGCTATAAGATAGATGATAAATTATTGTTTAAAGTAAAAAATAGCACTTACAGTGTAGAATCATTGATTAATAATAAAACTATAGCAAAAGAGTTTAACGGTGGCTATGCACTTGTTTTTAGGCTATCTCCAGATGATTATCATAGATATATGTATATTGACGATGGAGTAATTAATGATAATTACAAGATTGATGGAATCTTTAATACGGTTAATCCTATAGTATATGATAAGCATATGGTATTTAAAGAAAATCAAAGAGAGTGTACTTATGTTAATACTAAAAACTTTGGTAAAATAATGTATATAGAAGTTGGAGCATTATTAGTTGGTAAGATAGTAAATGCTAAGAATAGTGGTTCTTTTAAAAGGTCAGAAGAAAAGGGATACTTTATGTATGGAGGATCAACTGTTATTTTGCTTATAGAAAAAAATAAAGTTAAAATAAATAATAATATTCTAACGATGTCTAAAGAAGGAAAAGAGATGATTGTTAAATACGGGGAGACTATTGGTTATAAAATCTAATTAATAAGGAGCGTTATATGGAAGATAAAAATAATGACATAAAACAAGAAGAGTTAGATAGTGAAAAGGAAATAATGGAACCTGAAAATGTTACTAGAGAGATTAATTTAGATGAATTATATGATGGTGCAATAAATAATACGGTAGTAATTGATCCTATCACTAAAGATGAAATATTAGTTGAAACTAAAAAGTCTAATCGAAAAATAATTGGTATTTTATTTGCTGTGTTTATATTACTTATTTTATATTTTGTAAATAATAAGCTTGATGTTAATAAAAAGAATGCTACTGTTGAACCTAATACGTCTACAACGCCTGTTATTACTACCAAAAAAGAAGTATCTAAAGGAGTGTTAAAATGTAATTATACATCTACAAGTTCTTCTGAAACTCAAAATGCTACTTTTGAAGCAAATTATGAAGATGAAACTTTAATTGATAGCACATTTAATTACACTTTAATGTTAATTGGTGATGTTTCCTCTGATATATCAGAAAGTCTAAAAAAAGAATATGAAGATTTATATATAAATAATGTTTCGGTAGAGGGAATATCAACAACGTTTGAAAAGGTTGATAAAGGTTTTGCCTTTAGTTCAAAAGTAACATATAAAGGAACTGCTCTTGATAAGATAACCACACAAGATGGTAAGACTATGTTATACGTTAAACCAAATAGTGATGATACATTAAAAGGTATTCAAGAGTCATATACAAATAAAGGATATAGCTGTAGTTTATTATCTAGTACTAAGGATGGTGAGTAATATTATGAAAAATGAGGATAAGAAAAAACTAGAAGAAAGTTATAAAAGAATAAAAGTTGCTAAAAAAATTCTAATTGGTATAGACGTTTTGGCACTTATACTTCTTATTATTCAAATAGTTATGAAAGAGGTGTCAATACCATCTTACATAGTACTTATAGTGTGTAATATTTTAGTATTTTTAGTAAAACAAAAAGAAGAATAATTAAATTCTTTTTTTAGAATGAAGGCAAAAATGTTTTTTCTTAAAATGAATAAAAAAAACTAAGGAAAAGGTAATCGGAAGGATCATAAGATTTGATGTAGAAAATAATAAACATTAACCAGTATTCGAATTTGAAACTTTAAATGGACAAAAAATGATATTGAGATATAAACCAAAAGAAGCAGATATTGAAGAACCAAGTTTAGAAGATGTTTACATAGGATCATTTGTAAATGAAAAATTAAAAGAACCATTACCTATTGAAAATATTAAAATTAAATATGTTGTAGAAGATCCATCAGATTTTCTTCCTAGACGGGTTTAAAAAACAATTAAGCAATCAAAAAAGATTGCTTTTAATTTATCATAAAAAATAAAAATATTTAGCACTCTGGTATTGACATTGCTAATGATACATATTATAATGTATGTAGGCTTAAGAAAGAAAGGTGATGTATGATAACAGATAGACAAAAGAGGCTTCTTAAACTTATTGTTGAAGAATATATTAAAACAGCAGTACCCGTCGGATCAAAGGGTCTGTGTGAAAAGCTTAAATGTTCATCAGCAACAATAAGAAATGAGATGGCTACGTTAGAAGATCTCGGTTTTTTAGAGAAAACTCATACATCATCAGGTAGAGTTCCAAGCGAATCCGGATATAGATTTTATGTAGATAATTTAATGGAACCTAAAAAAATGTCTGGTCAAGATGTACTTAATCTTCAAAAAATATTTAATAATAAACAGCTAGCATTATCAGATGTAATTACAAGGAGTCTAGAAATAATCTCTGAAATTACTAATTGCACTTCTGTTGTATTAGGACGTGACAGTTCTAATAATAATTTAAAACAAGTAGAAGTTGTACCACTTAGTAGTGAAAGGGTAATTGCAATAGTAATTACTGATAAAGGACATATAGAACATAAAGAAATTAATATAGGTAAAAACGTAGAGCCTAATGATCTTAAGAAGATTATTGATCTAATAAACAAATTATTAGTTGGTACACCAATTAATGAAATAAGTGCAAAGCTTGAGTTTGAAATTAAACCTATAATTGGTAATTATGTTAAGTCTCATGAGGCGTTGTACCAAGCATTTTATAATGCATTTAATGAATTTTCGTTTAAGAGTCATATGCAAATGCAAGGTAGAACTAAACTTCTTGATTATAGAGAGTTTGATGATGTTAATAAAGCTAAAGTGTTATTAAAGAAATTTGAAGATAATGATATGATAAAAAACATTAAAGCCGAAAATAATGATATAAAAGTTTATATTGGTCATGAAAATAATTTTGATGATGATGTATCAATTATTAAAACTAAGTACATAACTAATTCTGAAGAGGGTACTATTGCAATAGTAGGTCCTAAAAGAATGAATTATGAAAAAGTAGTTTCACTACTTGAATACATCAAAGAAAACATAGAAAGGCAATAGTATGAGTAAAGAAAAAACTAAAGAAGAAACTATTACTAAAGAATGTAAGAAATGTAAAGATAAAAAGGAAAATAAAGAGCCTAAAGAAGAATTCATAAAGCTTACTAAAGAAGAAGTAGAAGCTATGAATAAAAAAATTAATGATTCTGAAGAAAAAGCTTTAAGAGCTAGTGCAGAACTTATTAATTATAGAAAAAGGAAAGATGAAGAAACAGAAAAAATACTTAAGTATTGTAATGAAGATTTAGTTTTGGAAATCTTGCCTGTACTTGATAATTTTGATAGAGCTATGAATATAGGAAATAAAGAAATATCTGATGAATTAAATCAGTATTTAAATGGTATGAAAATGATACAAAAAGGTCTTATCGCAGCTCTTTTAAAGTTTGAAGTAAAAGAAATAGATTCTTTAGATAAAAAGTTTGATCCTAAATATCATCAAGCTGTTATGAAAGAATCTGATCCTAATAAGGAAAAAGAAATTATCTTAGAGGTATATCAGAAAGGATATATGCTTAAAGATAAAGTAATTAGACCAGCAATGGTAAAAGTAAATGATTAATGAAAGGAAATGATATATATGAGTAAAACAATAGGAATTGACTTAGGTACCACAAATTCATGTGTTGCCGTATATGAAGGAGGAGAAGCTAAAGTAATAGCTAATCCAGAAGGAGAAAGAACAACACCTTCAGTTGTTGCATTTAAGAATGGAGATATTATAGTAGGTGGAGCTGCTAAAAGACAAATGGTAGTAAATCCAGATACTATTCGTTCTATTAAAAGACTTATGGGTACAGATAAGAAAGTTAAAGCAAATGGTAAAGAATATACTCCAGAAGAAGTATCAGCTATGATTCTTTCAGATTTAAAGAAGACTGCTGAAAATTATTTAGGAGAAAATGTTACTAAGGCAGTTATTACAGTTCCAGCATACTTTAATGATGCACAAAGACAAGCTACTAAAAATGCTGGTAAGATTGCAGGACTTGAAGTAGAAAGAATTATAAATGAACCTACAGCAGCTGCACTTGCTTATGGTCTAGATAAACAAGAAAAAACACAAACAGTACTTGTTTATGACTTAGGTGGTGGTACATTTGATGTATCTATATTGGAATTAGGTGATGGTGTATTTGAGGTTAAATCTACAGCTGGTAATAACCATTTAGGTGGAGATGACTATGATCAAAGAGTAGTTGACTTCCTAGTGGATGAAATAAAAGATGAATACAAAACAGACCTAACATCTGATAAAATGGCAATGCAAAGATTACAAGATGCTGCTGAAAAAGCTAAAAAGGATTTATCTGGAATGTCTAGTACACAAATTTCTCTTCCTTTCTTAGCACAAGGACCAGATGGTGTTATAAACTTTGAAATAACACTTACTAGATCTAAATTTGAACAATTAACTGATGATTTAACAGAATCTACACTAGAACCAGTTAGAAGAGCTTTAAAAGATGCTAACTTAACTAAGAATGATATTGATAAAGTATTATTAGTTGGTGGATCAACTCGTATTCCTAAAGTTCAAGATACAATTAGAAAAGAACTTGGCAAAGAACCTTCTAAAGGTGTTAATCCTGATGAGGTTGTTGCAATGGGAGCAGCTATTCAAGGTGGTGTATTAACTGGTGATGTTAATGACATAGTTTTACTTGATGTTACACCTCTTTCACTTGGTATTGAAACAATGGGAAATGTTATGACTAAACTAATTGAAAGAAATACAACAATCCCAACTTCTAAATCACAAGTATTTTCAACTGCTGCAGATAATCAACCAGCTGTTGATATACATGTACTTCAAGGTGAAAGACCAATGGCATCAGATAATAAAACACTTGGAAATTTCCAATTAACTAATATTCCACCAGCACCAAGAGGAGTACCTCAAATCGAAGTTACTTTTGATATTGATGCTAATGGTATTGTTAATGTTAAAGCAAAAGATTTAGGAACTGGTAAAGAACAAGCTATTACTATTACTGCATCAACTAATCTTTCTGATGAGGAAATTGATAAGATGATGAAAGAAGCAGAAGCAAATAAAGAAGCTGATGAAAAGAAAAAGGCTTTAGCAGATGCTAAAAATGAAGCTGAACAAATGATATTTACTAGTGAAAAAGCTATTAAAGATCTAGGCGACAAATTAGATAAGAAAGAAAAAGAAGAAGTTCAAGATTTAATTAAAGATCTTAATAAAGAATTAGAAAAAGAAGATGTAGAAAAGATTAAAAAAGCTACAGAAAAACTTTCTGAAAAAGCTATGGCTTTAGGAGCTAAAGTTTATGAAGAAGCAAATAAAAAAGCTAGTGAAGAAAGTAATAAAGATAAAAAAGACAATAAAAATGATGGACCAGAAGTAGTAGATGCAGAATTTGAAGAAAAAAAATAATAAAAGAATAAAAGTAGTAAAGTTCTAGTTAATCTAGAACTTTATGCTTAATTAAAGGAGAAAATATGCCAGAACAAGAAAAACTAAGAAGTGAAATAGATGATAAATATAAGTGGGATTTAACGAGAATGTATTCTTGTGAAAAAGAATTTGATGATGATTATAATAGTTTCATTAAATTTATAGAGGAGTTAAAATCATTTAAAGGGATCATAGCAAAAGATTCTGAAACTTTACTAAAATATTTGAAGTTAGATGAGAATGCAAATACTATTCTTATGAATATGTATGTTTATGCACTTTGCAAAAATGATGAAGATTTATCAAATAAAGAATCACAAAAAAGGTATAATAAAGTGCTAGATATACTTTCTAAGTATGATGAAGCTACATCTTTTGTAATGCCAGAGCTTTTAAAAACAGATTATGAAGTTATTAAAAAATATATTAAAGAGAATAAGGAACTAGAAGAGTACTCATTTGACCTAGAAGAAATATATAGATATCAGCCTTATGTGTTAACTGAAAGTGAGGAAAAACTGGTATCTAATATATCCGATTTATCAAATAAAATAGAAGGAAACTTTAGTATTATAAATAATACTTTGGTAGATTTTGGATACATAAAAGATGAGAATAATAATGATGTTAAATTAACAATTGGCAATTATTCTAAATATATTAGATCATATGATAGAAATGTAAGAAAACAAGCATATGAAGCAAGAGGAAAAGCTTATAAAAAGTTTTCTAACTTAATTTCAAATGATTATGAATCATATATAAGAGCATGTAGTATGATTGCAAAGGCAAAAAAATACGAATCTAGTATGGATATGTTTTTATTCCCAGATGGTGTTACTAGAAAAGTGTATGACACACTTATTGAAGTTGCTAAAAGCAATTTAAATATATTACATAAATATTTCAACTTAAAAAAAGAAATATTAAATTTAGATAAGTTGGAAACTTATGATTTATCTGTTTCACTTGCCAAAGATTACAAAAGAGTTTACAAACCAGAAGATGCTAAAGAAATAATAATTAAGGCACTTAGTGTATATGGTGATGAATATAAAAACGAGCTAAAAAAATTATTTGATGAAAGAAATATTGATTTTTATCCTAATAATGGTAAGAGAAGTGGATATTATGAAAATTCTTCAAGCAAAGATATCATTATTCTTGGTAATTATAATGATAATTTTGACTCTATATCATCCATTGCTCATGAATTAGGACATGCACTTCATAGTTATTATTCTACAAAAAATAATAAACCACATTTATCTGGATATAGTATATTAATTGCAGAAGTAGCTTCTTTAACGAATGAAGTATTACTAGCTAATTATGTTATTAATAATACGGATGATAAGAAATTAAAATTATATGTACTAGATAATTTAATAGACGTGCTTAGTAACAACTTTTTTGATACTTTATCTTTAGGCAGTATATTTGAAGAGCAAGTGCATGATAAGGTATTTAATGGTGAGACACTTGGTGAAGAAGATTTTAATAAAATATATGAAAACATAACTAATGAACATAATGGTGATTTAGTAAATCCTTCTGAATATTCGAAGTATGGTTGGTGCAGAATTCCACACTTTTATTCTCCGTTTTATTACTATAAGTATTCGATAGGAGCGATTGGTGCTTGCTATGTTTCAAGTAAGATTTTATCTGGTGATAAAGAATTTTTAAATAAATATATTGATTTTCTTAAATTAGGTGGTAGTATGATGCCATTAGACGAATTGAAAACAATTGGTCTTGATTTAAATGATCCAAAAATAGTTAAGGGGGCTATTGAATATATCAATAAACTTATTGATCAATTTAAAGAAATATATAATAGTTAGGAGGTAAAGCATGAAGAAAGACTATTATGAAGTACTTGGTGTTTCTAAAAATGCTACGGAAGCTGAAATAAAAAGTGCATTTAGAAAATTAGCTAAGAAATATCATCCTGATGTTTCAAAAGAAGAAAATGCAGCTGAAAAATTTAAAGAAGTCCAAGAAGCATACTCAGTATTATCTGATAAAGATAAAAGAAATAAATATGACACATATGGCCATGCAGCATTTGACCAAAATGGTGGTTATGGTGGTGGATTCTCTGGATTTTCGGGATTCGAAGATTTTGATGCATCAGATATATTAAAAGATATATTTGGTGGTGGTTTTGGATTTTCAGGTTCTTCATTTTTTGGAGGAGATAGAAAAACAACAAGAGCAACAAAAGGTCCAGATGTAAGTGTAATATTTGATATGGACTTTGAAGAAGCAGCTTTTGGAACAGAAACAACGTTAGAATTAAATATAGATGATAAGTGTCCAGATTGTAATGGACTAGGAGGAACAGGAGCTAAAACTTGTCCGGATTGTCACGGAAGTGGTTATATAAAAGAACAGCAAAGAAGTATTTTAGGTTCTTTTATATCACAAAGACCATGTCCTACGTGTTCTGCAACTGGTGAAGTTTATACTAATAAATGTTCTACATGCCGTGGTACTGGTAAGAAAAAAGTTAAAAAAAGTATTGTAGTTAAAGTACCTGCAGGTGTTGATACAGGTGATCATTTAAGAGTAACTGGAAAAGGTCCAGCTGGTGAAAACGGTGGTCCTAATGGTGATGTTTATATTGAAATAAGGGTAAAAGATCATCCATTATTTAAAAGAGATAGTGAAAACCTATATTTAACATTACCACTAACTATTACTGAAGCATCTTTAGGATGTAAAAAAGAAGTTCCAACACTTGACGGAAATGTTTTATTAACTATTCCAGCTGGTAGTCAGTCTGGTGATAAGTTAAGGATTAAGGGTAAGGGACTAAAAAGTCCAAGTAAAAGAAGTACTGGCGATTTATACGTAGTATTAAAAGTTATTACACCTACTAAATTAGATAGAAAGCAAAAGAAAATGTTAGAAGAGTTAGCAGAAACTAATTTAAAAACAAGTGATTTTGATTTATACGAAAAATACGTTAAGAAAGGATAGCATTGCTATCTTTTTTTGTTCTAATGTCAATATTGACAAAATACTATATATTATGTTATTATTTTTGTCCTGCCCTTAAAAAAAGAAAGAAGGAATATATAATGAATAATATAGTATTAAATGATAAATTAGCAGTTATATACATAAATGATGTTATAAATGAAGTTATATGTGGTACAGTAACAGTAAATAATGCTAATTACCATCATAATAGTAATTATAAATTTGCAAGTTCAATAATAAAACATGGTATTTTAACTATAGATGATATGCAAACTAAAGGAATTGTTAATTATTCTGATGATGAATTAACGATTAAAAGAGATAACACATCACATATAAATGGTACTGATGCTGTTTCTTTATCGGTAGTTGGATTAACTGATTTATATAGATATGAAGATGAGTATTTTCCATTTTCTAACTATGAAATAGACTTTTTAGTTGATGATGAAGTTAAAACAGATAGAGTAGCGATTAATTATGGAAATGAGTTCTTATCTTATAAGTCTATTCCAAATAATATGATAAGATCAGTTGATTTAAGATTACTTGAGTACGTTAATGGTAAAAATTGTACTATAAAAGATGCAGTTGATAAGTTTAATTATTTAGTTACAGCAGCAAAAACCCTTAAAAATTCTAAGCTAAATATACCACTTAGGGAAACTTCTTATGATAAAAATAACATGTTAGATATAAATAAAATCAGTAGTATTCCTAAATTGGTATTAAAAAAGCAATAATATAGCTTGAAAAAACAAATAAAAATGATAATATAATTATATAGTAATTATTTAAGCAGTATTAGTTAGTTCAAAGGGAGATTGGTTATGCATAATTATGAAAAAAATATTGTTAAGTATTTTAAGGAAAGAGATTATCTGTGCTTTTTTGATAGTGAAGAAGATGTGCTAAAAGTATTAAATAAAGATTTGACTGATTATGATTTAATGACTTTATTTAGATATTACATAGACAATTTAGAAGATGATGAATTAAAAAGAAAAATACATTTATATTTAAATATAATTTGTAATAATCCTAGCTATAGTTATGATAATATAACAAATAAAATTAGTGAAATTTTAAAAACATATGATAATGATATTAATTATAGAATAATGGATATGGTTTTTAATGACGAAATATTTATTAAGAAAGTAAAAAATAAGAAAAATGATGAAGATTTAGGTAAAAAATATTACTACACTGATTCTGTAAAACAGTACATAAGAGAAATCTCTAAATATGAATTGTTAAGCAAAGAAGAAGAATATGTTCTTGCAGTAAAATGTAAAAACGGAGATAAAAAAGCTAGGGAAAAACTTATAAATTCTAATTTGAAATTAGTAGTAAACATTGTAAGCAAGAAAAAATATATTCAAGAAGGTGACTTTTTGGATGCAGTGCAAATTGGGAACTTAGGTTTAATTAAAGCAGTTAGTAAATATGATCCAGAACTTGGACTTAGGTTTTCTACGTATGCAACGTATTGTATTAATACTAATTTATATAATGATATGATATATGATAAAAATTTACTAGAACGTAGTGATATTAGTAAATTAAAGTTAATTAATAAAGCTAAAGAAGCCTTATCAAAAGAGTTTCTAAGAAATCCTACTTATGGAGAAATAGCAGATTACACTAAGATTAAATTAAGCGAGGTTATTCTAATTGTAAATAAATCAAATTATATTTTAAGCTTAGATCAAAAAGTAAAAGAAAATGGTGATGAGGATACTTGTGAATTAGGAAACTTTCTTAAAGATGATAATGTAAACGTTGAGGATACCGTTTTAAATGATATGGTATATGATGATTTATTATCATTCATAAATATTATACTTGGTGAAAGAGCAAAAGAAATATTACTTTTAAAATTAGGACTTGGAGGGAGATATCAGCACCGTATTACTGAAATATCTAAGATGTATAATGTAAGTAAACAGTGCATATCTAGCACTTATTTAAAGAGTCTTGAGAAAATCAAAGAATTATATCCGATGATGGATAAAATTATCCAGTTTGCTAATGAAAAGAGTCTAGAAAAATATGATTTAAGAAGTAATTTAAGATTTAAAAATGGTGAAAATATGTCGGCATGGTTTCAATTAAATAAAAATAAATTGATTAGTAAATGTAAGTGTATTTCTAAAGAATATAGTAGGTATAAACAAGGTATGGAAGTATTAAAGTTAAGGCTAATATATTATGAATTATTGAAGATAGAAGAGTTTGAAAAACTAGGAATCTCTTGTGATGAATTTTTAATTATAATGTTAAATAGAAAAAATAAATCATTAATGTATGAAGATATTTCTGAGTTGTTAAATATGAATATAGAAAAGATAAAAAATATTTTAAGCAATGATAATGAAGATATGATATTTAAGATAAAAAAGTGTATTAGTGGTGATATTAAATATACAGAACTTGATGAAAAACTAAAAGAAAAGATAATGAGTAATTCTATTAGTAGCAACTAATGGAATTACTTTTTTTGTATTTTAACTAGGCTCTCTTAGTAAAAGATGTTATAATATAATTATTATGTATTGTAGGAGGCACTTATGAAAAATATGACTGGATTATCAAAAGCAGAAGTAGAAAAAAGATACAGAGAAAATAAAGTGAATTATGATACAACAACCCCAAGTAAAAGTATAAAACAGATATTAATAGAAAATATATTTACTTTATTTAATTTTATAAACATGGTGCTTGCTATTGCGGTTATATTAGTTGGGTCTTATAAAAATTTACTTTTTCTAGGAGTAGTAATTAGTAATACTTTAATTAGTACATTACAAGAAATAAGAGCTAAAAAAACGGTAGATAAGTTATCAGTAATTTCTTCTAGTAAAGCTAAAGTTATAAGAGATAGTAAAGAAAAAGAAATTAGTATTAATGAAGTTGTTCTTGATGATATTATTATATATGAATTAGGTAATCAAGTAATTGCAGATTCAAAAGTAGTAGATGGTACTTGTGAGGTTGATGAGTCATTTATAACTGGTGAATCTAAAACAATTACTAAAAAGGTAGGGGATGAATTATTATCTGGTAGCTTTATAGTTAGTGGTAGTGTGGTTGCAAAAGTTATTCATGTTGGTCTTGATAATTATACTTCTGTTATATCAAAAGATGCTAAAACTATGACCAAAGAAATTAATTCACAAATAATGAGATCACTAAATAAAATTGTTAAGTATGTATCGATTGCACTTATACCAATTGGTATCTTACTTTTATTAAAAGAGTTTAGTATTCCAAATAATACTACACAAAATGCTGTAGTTAAAGTAGCAGCAGCGGTAATTGGAATGATACCAGAAGGACTTATATTGCTTGTATCTACGGTTTTAGCAATTAGTGTTGTTAAACTATCTAAATATAATGTTTTAGTTCAGGATTTATATTGTATTGAAACGTTAGCAAGAGTTGATACATTATGTTTAGATAAAACAGGGACAATTACTGAAGGAAAGATGGAAGTAGTTGATGTTGTTCCTATTGGGAAACACAAAATAAATGAGATAGATGTAGCTTTAGAATCGATATCGAATAATTTAAATGATAAAAATCCAACGTTTAATGCTTTACATGATAAGTATAAAAATAGTGATTATATTAAGGCTAAAGATATAATTTCATTTTCTTCTGATAGAAAATATTCAGGAGTTATATTAAGTGATGTTTCTTATATTTTAGGAGCTCCTGAAATTGTATTAAAAAATGAATATAAAAAATATGAAAATAAAATAAATGATTTATCGATGGAAAATAGAGTACTTGCATTAGTTAGATCTAAAAATAAAACTATAAAAAATGGTATTAGTGATGATATTGAAGCACTTGGTTTAGTTATAATTAGAGATAAAATAAGAAAAGAAGTAATTAATACTTTAAGATATTTTATGGATAATGATATAGAGATAAAAGTTATATCTGGCGATAATACTAAAACAGTATCTTCTATAGCTAGAAGTGTTGGAATAGATATAAAGGGTGTTTGTGATGCAAGATGTATTAATGATGACACTAATATTAATGAAGTAGTAGAGAATAATAATATATTTGGTAGGGTAAAACCAGAACAAAAAAGAATGCTTGTTAAAGCATTAAAGGAAAATGGTCATATAGTTGGTATGACTGGTGATGGTGTAAATGATGTTTTAGCTCTTAAAGAATCAGATTGTGGTATTGCGATGAATTCTGGATCTGATGCAGCTAGAAATGTTGCAGAATTAGTACTTCTTGATTCAAATTTTAACTCTATGCCAGAGGTTGTGAAGGAAGGTAGAAAAACAATTAATAATGTTCAAAGATCAGCAACACTATTTTTATCAAAAACTATATATGCATCCTTTTTAGCTATATTATTCTTATTCATTAATTATTCATATCCTTTTATACCAATACAAATGTCTTTAATAAGTAGTCTAACTATTGGTATGCCTGCCTTTATTTTAGCATTAGAACCAAATCATGATAGAGTAAGTGGTAAGTTTTTAATAAACGTAGTTAGTAAGGCTATTCCAAGTGGTATAACAACTGTAATAAATATTTTAATATTAGTATTATTAGGTAGTTTATTTAAAATAAGTAGTATTCAAACATCTACAATAGCAGTTGTTATTACGTGGTATACAGCAGTTTTACTTATATATAGAATAAGTAAACCACTTAATTTACTAAGAAAAAGTTTACTAGTTTTTATAATTATTTTATTTTCATTAGCAATTTTTGTTCCATTTTTAAGAAGCTTGTATTCATTAGAATTTCTAGATGCAAACTCACTTTTAATTTTGTCATTTTTAATGATTATATCAACTAGAATATTTGTTTTCTTTAGTAAGCTACTAAATATTGTAATAGAAAAGAAAGGTAATTGGTTTATATAAAATGATAAAAATAATTTTTTCTGATTTAGATGGAACACTTAGGAAAGAAAAAACTATATCAAAGAATAATTTAGATGCTATAAAGAAGTATAGTAATTTAGGAAATTTATTTGTAGTTACAACAGGAAGAAGTGTTTCATATATAAGAAAGCTTTTTAATGATACGGAAGAAATTAGATACATTATTTCTAATAATGGTTCAATAATATATGATAATAAAAATAAGGGTGTAATATATCACAATAAAATTAAATACGAAGATATATATATAATTGATAAGTTATGTAAGTTATATGGTGCAAAGTTATTAATTTGTGGATTAGATTATGATTATGTAAATAAAAATCCAATATATAATCAAAAATTATATAAAAACATTGATGAAAAATTATATGAAAAAAATTGTATAACACAGCTTATTATTGTATCAGAAGAAAAAGATGTAATGAAAAATATAATAAAGAAAATAGATGATTTTAATCTTAAAGTAGTTAATAGAAGTAAATCGTTATACGATAATTCTATAGGAAATAGTTATTGGATTAATGTTTGTAATAATAGTGATAGTAAGGGAAATGCTGTAAAGTATTTATGTAATTATCTAAATATTAAATTATCTGATACTTTAAGAGTTGGTGATGAGCTAAATGATATTTCAATGTTTTTTAATGAAGGTATAAATGTATCAGTATTAAATGGTACTAAAGAATTAAAAGATAAAGCTGATTTTATAGCAACATCATGTGATAAAGATGCTATTTCCTATATTATAGATAAGATAATTTATAGTGCAAACAGCACTAAATAAATTGACTTTTATGTATAATTATTGTTTAATTAATATGTAGAATAAAGCGAAGGATGATGAGTAAATGAAAAAAAGTAAAGCTCTTAGAACACTATTAGTTATATTAACTATTTTTATAAGTTTTATTATGTTTCAAGATAAAGCTTTAGCGAAGGTTAGGATGTCTAAATTTATGGCATGGGGTTGTTATAAATACAATGGTACTGCACTTGTTTATAAGGCATTAGATGGTGGGAATGAGATAATCGAGAAAACAATGGATCAAGCAGTTTTTGGCTTGTATGATGAAAGTAGTGGAAAAACGCTTCATGCATATTGTATTCAGCCTGGTGTATCAATAAATAGTGGCGATAAAGATATGTATAACTATGGTGACATAATGGGAGCTGGAGAGTATAAGGGAACTAGTACTCCTGGTTTTGGTTATGGTACATGGTATAAAGATACAAATGAATTATCAAAAAGAAAACAAATGATTTTACAGGTATTAAACTATGCTTATGAAATAACTGATATTCCTAGTGGAACTTTTCCATCTAATTTTCGTGGAAGAGTAAAAAAGATGAATCGTGAGGAATATCAAAAGATACTTGCAGCTCAGTCAATAATATGGGAAATTGTTTGGGGTGAAAGAACAAACTTTAATTATGTAGAAAATCAAAGTGATGATTGGGGTTATAGGCCTGATAATATGGTTACCGACGGGTTATTTCATACATTTTATAAGCATTCTAAGCAACCTAGTAATCCAAATGAAAACTTTTATAATGTAGCAATTACACAGTACAAACACATAATTAATAAAGTATATAATACTTACTATAGAATGCCAGGAAGTAATTATGCTTTTAAAACAACGAAAGAGTCCGCAAATAAATATGAAATAAAAGTTAATAATTCAGTAGATATTAAAGATAGTAGTGGTGCATTTCAGTATTTTGAAGTAGCAAGTAATACAGCTGGTCTTGATGTAAAATTAGTAAATAATGATACTATAAGAGTTACTGCAACAAAAGCATTTACACAAGATAATCCAGCAGAATTAACATTAGTTACTAAAAGTAGTAAGAAAAATGGACCAACCGCTATAATAACTAATTTTTATGTATCAGAAAATTCACAAGATTTTGCATATGGAAGTCCAACAGCAAGACATATACATATAAAATTCTATACACCAAAGTACAAGTTAGAAATAATAAAACTAGATGAGGATAAAAAGGGATTAGCAGGAGCAAAATTTAACTTATGTAGTGATAATAAATGTAATGATATAATTGCAGAACTAAAAAGTGGAGAAGATGGAAAAGTTACATATGAAGTTGAAAAAACAGGAACATATTATGTAAAAGAAATAGAGGCGCCAGAAGGATATGTATTAGATAGTAAAATACGCAGTATAACCGTTTCAGATAGTAATTCCAATCCAAAACCAATAGAGTTTGAAAATAAAGCAAGAAGTATGAATCTAACAAAAAGAACAGTAGATGAAAATGGGAATGTAACAATATTAGAAGACGGATGTGGAACAGATACATATACAGGTCCAAAGTTTGAAATAAAAAATAAAGATGGTAAAACATTATACTTTGAAGAAATAGAAGAAGGATTATATAAACCATCAGATGAAGAAAATGGCAAAATAGAAATAAAAACATGTAATGGAGCATTTTCGGTAAAATATATGACAGAGTGCGAATATGAAATAGTTGAAAGAGAAGCACCAGAAGGACTTATGTTGCCGGATAATCCAGCACTAAAGGTAAATATATGTAAGTCTGATGGAAATATATCATTTACAAATGGATTTACCGGATTAGAGTTTCAAAAAAAAGATGAAAGTGGAAATCTAATATCAGGAGGAAAGTTTGCACTTCAGAAAAAAGAAAATGGAGCATATAAAGATGTTTTACTAAAGAAAGTAAAAGAAGGATATTACACATATGATTCAAAGTTAACAGAAGATGATGAAGATGTAAGCTATATAATGGAAACAGATGGTGGAATTTCATTTATAGATAAAATATCAGCAGGAGAATATAGAGTAGTAGAAAAAGAAGCACCAGAAGGATATGAACCAATAAAAGATAAAGATTCAACAGCAAAGATAGTTATAAAAGATGATTCATCTAATTCATATAATAGAGTTGAATTAATAAACAAAAAGATAAGTGTTGGCGGAGATGATGCTAGTGCAGAATTAATAGTTACTATAACAACAGGAAGAAAAGTATTAAATTATGTATTAATATTTGGAGGATTAGCATCTATATTAATAGTGCTTATAATACTAAGAAAGAAGTTTAAAAAATAATAATTGATATATAATAAATACTGTGTTATAATTTAGTTGTTTTAAAGGCAATGAAGGAAAGAAAAAGGTAAAACTACTAATAAGAGAGCGTACAAATGGTGAAAGTACGTAGTAGATAATAACTATATAAATGGTTCTGGAGCTTTTTAATTGAATAATTAGATTAAAACGGTGGTAACGTTATAACTTTAAAGAGTATACTGTTATTAGTATAAATTAAGGTGGTACCGTGGACATATAAGTTCATCCTTTATATAGGATGGGCTTTTTATTTTGAAAGGAGAATTATTATGGAAAGAAAAAAATATTATATTACAACAGCAATAGCATATACATCAGGTAAACCTCATATAGGAAATACATATGAAATAGTTTTAGCAGATGCTATAGCAAGATATAAAAGACAAAAAGGTTTTGATGTGTATTTTCAAACAGGTACAGATGAACATGGTGAAAAAATAGAACTAAAAGCTAAAGATAAAGGTGTTACACCAAAAGAATTTGTGGATTCTGTAGCAGGTGAAATAAAAAGAATATGGGATATTATGAATACATCTTATGATAAATTTGTTAGAACAACAGATCCAAATCATGAAAGAATAGTTCAAAAGATATTTGATAAAATGTATGATAAAGGTGATATTTATAAGGGAGAATATTCTGGCCTTTACTGTACACCATGTGAATCGTTTTGGACAGAAAGCCAGTTAGTTGATGGCAAATGTCCTGATTGCGGAAGAGAAGTAGAAGAAAAGAAAGAAGAAGCATACTTTTTTAAACTTTCTAAATATCAAGAAAAGTTAGTAGACTATATTGAATCTCATCCAGATTTTATACAACCTGAATCAAGAAAAAATGAAATGCTTAACAACTTTATTAAACCAGGATTACAGGATTTATGTGTATCTAGAACTTCATTTGATTGGGGAATTAAAGTTGATATAGATCCTAAACACATAGTATATGTATGGCTTGATGCACTTACCAACTATATAACAAATATTGGTTATGATCCTGATGGTTCATCAGAAGAATTTAATAAATGGTGGCCAGCTGATTTACATTTAATTGGAAAAGATATAATAAGATTTCATACAATTTACTGGCCTTGCTTTTTATGGAGCTTGGATTTAGAGATTCCAAAACAAGTATTTGGACATCCTTGGCTTTTAACTAATAATGATAAAATTGGTAAATCAAGGGGAAATGCAATATATGCTGATGATTTAGTAGAATTATTTGGGGTAGATGCTGTAAGATATTATGTACTTCATGAAATACCTTTTGCAAATGATGGTAATTTAACTTATGAATTATTAATTGAAAGAACTAATACTGATCTAGCTAATACATTAGGTAATTTAGTTAATAGAACA
Source organism: uncultured Bacilli bacterium (assembly GCA_934122275.1). Taxonomy (GTDB): domain Bacteria; phylum Bacillota_I; class Bacilli_A; order RF39; family UBA660; genus Aphodocola. The sequence continues at coordinate 116,012 of CAKOWI010000002.1, forward strand.
ATATCAATGGCTAATAAATACTTTAATGGAAAAGTTACTAATAAAAATGTAATAGAAGAAACAGATAAAGAATTAATAGATATGATTAATGATTTAGATAGTAAAGTAGAAAAGAAGATGGATAAATTAGAAATAGGTTTTGCATTAGACGAAATATTTGAAGTTTTAAGAAGAAGTAATAAATACATTGATGAAACAAGTCCTTGGACACTTGCTAAAGACGAAACTAAAAAAGATAGACTAGAAACAGTTTTATATAACTTGCTTGAATCTATTAGAGTATGTGCTTATAATTTAAGACCATTTTTAACTAGTACGTCTGAAAAAATATATAATCAATTAAATACAAAAGATGAAACAAATAAGTTTAATTGTGATAATTCATATAGTGATATGGTTCCAGAAGTATTATTTGCAAGAATAGATAAAGAAAAGAAATTAGAAGAAATAAAAGAAAAGCAAGTATAAATTTATATATGTAAACGAAATGTAAAATTGTAAAGTTATGTTAAATGAAAGTAAATATATTTGTTATAATATAGTTGGTGATGTTATGAATTATTTGATATTGAAAAAAAGTGAAAATGATATAAAGTTTAGGATATATGAAGAAACAAGACACGGAAAGATAGAAAGAAATGTTAGTTATGAAGAACTAAATAGGTTTATTAATTCTATTAATAGAAATCCTGAAAGTATATCTATGTTTAGTATTAATAAAAATAATCTATCATTTACGGTAAATGATACATCTATAACTTTAGTTAACTATAGTGATTTTTCGAATGATAAAAGATTTTCTTCTATATTTAGAAAAGTTAGAAATAAAAACTTTAAACTAGTAAGTAAAACCATATTAACAGGTACCTTGGTAGCAACATCATTGTTAGGATTAATTAAAGGCATTGACTTTGCCAAGAAAATTGATGTTCAAGCTTATGGTGGCATGGATTACAGTACGATTTTCGAAGATAATAGTTATGTAGAAGAAAATACTTTAGGTGAAAATGTAGAAATAACACCTAATACTGAGTATGCTGGTACTAAGTATGTTGATGATGAACCAGTAATAGAAAAAACTACTAAAGAAAAAGAAACTGAAAACGAAAATATCAAGATCGAATTAGGTAATTTAGACTCTGCTAATATTGAAAAGGCAGCTAAAACAAGAGAATTATATTATGATATAATTGAAAAGTATGCAAAGACGTATGGATTAGACCCTGATGTTATATGTGCAATTGCAACACAAGAAAGAGGAGTGCATTCTGATACTGTTGATCCTGGCGGAGCAATTGGTCTTATGCAAATACAAGTTGAAGTGTGGGATAATAAAGATATAAATGCATATAATTATGATACTAATACTAATGAAAAAGTACATATTACATTGAATAATTTAAGAGATGTCAGCTTTAACATTAAAGTGGGTTGCATGATATTCCAAAACTATTTAAATGAAATGAATGGAAACTTAACAGCAGCTATTCAGTGCTATAACATGGGACCGGGTAGTGTTAATTCTATGATTAATAAATATTGTAAAGATAATAATATAACTCGTTCTGAATTATTAAATTCTAATGATAACGGATGGCTTAATTATAGAAATTCATCATATCCAGGCGATCCCAAGTATGCTGAACACGTTTCAAGATATATTCCAGAAGAAAAACAGACTATTAAAATGTAATTTATTATTTGTATTAATAACATGTATATGTTATACTTAAGTTGTAAGGGTGGTAAATATGAAAAAAAGTAATAAAAAAGTATTAGCGGGATTACTAGCAGGAGGATTAATATTTTCTTTTGCAGGATGTAATATGGCTAAAGAAGAAAAAAGTGGTGAAATTGCTGTTGATGTAATACCATTTGTAAGTGAAAATGAAGAATTATCTATAATAGGCTTTGTTGATAAGAAAACACGTCAAAAAATATGGGATGAAAGATACGGTTTCTTTAGTCAAGATAAAAGTGAATTTTATGATGCTTTAACTGGAGAAACAATAAATGTTGAAGAACTAAGCAATTTTTGTGATGTTTACTTTAAGAGTTATTATAATTCTTTATCTACGGATGATAAAGAACATTTTAATAACAGAGGATGCGTATATTATGATGAATTACAAAAATATAGTGATTCATTTAAACTTGATTCAAAAGATGGCTATAGTTGGCAATTATCTCCAGTAAAGAAATTAGAAAGATATGACGGAAATACAAATCTTGAAAAACTAGATAAATAAGTACCTAAAATAGGTACTTTTTGTGTTATAATTTTTTAGGATGGTGAGAAGTATGGAAATTAAGTTAGACGAAATGCAAGGATATTTAACTAGTGATAGAAAGTTTGATCAAAAATGTGCTTTAAAAAGCACAGGAGTTAAAGCTGCTATCTGTTACAAGGAAGAAAAAGATGGTAAGCCAGTAAATCAAGATATGATAAGGGATGAAGAATCTTTATCAACTTTAGTTATTAGAGGATTAAATACAATTTTTCAAGATCACACTACACCTAGTGAACATCAAATGGTAACTCTTGAAATGACGGATATTCCAAAAGCATTATGTATGGTTTTAAACAATGAAAAACAGTATACAGCAGATGAAAGATCACTTAGATATACTGAAGTTAAAAAAAATGAATATATTTCTGATAGAGAAGTTGAATTATATAATAAATGGTTAAATATTTTATATGATGTAATTGATAAAAAGCATGGGGATTTTTATAGAAAATACAGTAAGAATGAAAGTGGTGCTAAAAAAACAATGATAAAGTTAGCACAAGAAAATGCAAGATTTATGGTAAGTGTATTTATGCCTACCTCTATAACATATACTGTTCCTTGGATTCAAATTAATAAGATAATTACTTACATGCAAAAGGTAATAGATAATCCAATGAATGACTTTGAAAAAAAATTAATACCTTATTTTAAGGAATTTATTGATAAGTGTATTAATTTGGATGTTGCTATTACAAAAGATAGCTTGTATAGAAACTTAATTAGTGATGAAAATTTAGAATTAAAGGAAAATGTATTAAAAAAGTTTCCAGAATTTAAAAACTATAAGGGAGATAAATCGTTAGTATATAAAAATAATAAAAACGTAGACTTAAGTTTATTTGCAAATAGAAATCCTTTTTCTGGTATAAATGGTAATAATGAATATGGATATAATATTTCTTATAATAATTTAGAGTCTTTTGTTTGTTTAGCACAAGAACAAAGACATAGAACTTGTAATTGTGAAATGCTTATTCCAGATGAATTTTCGTCTTATATACCACCAATTATTTTGGATGATGATAAATTAATTAGTATGTGGGTTAATGACATTACTTCTGTTAAAGAAGTTTATCCTAACGGGCAATTAGTTAAAGTTAATAGGTGTGCAGCTTTAAAAGATATACTAAAGTTTATTGCACAAGAAAGAGCTTGTGATAGGGCACAATTAGAAATAGAGAAGGTATACGTTGATGATATGATACCAGATATATATGAAAATTTAAAAAAGCAAGGTAATGATGCTCTTGCAGATAATGTTTATCCTTATGTTAAAAAGTTAAGATGTTCATTTCCAGGATATCATTGTCCAGGTACTTGTGGTCATCCTAGAATTAATAGAGACTTATAAAAAAGAAACACGCTTGTGTTTCTTTTTTTAATAATCATTTAAATCAACATTTTCCTTATCTAAGTATTCTTTAAATTCAACTTTAAATTTTTCTGCTTCTTTTTTTATAACATCAGAATATACACTTTGACAATTCATAATTGCTTTATATATGTGCTTAAATGTTACAACTTCACTATTATCAAATTTAGCATAGCTAAATGCCTTCGATAATAAAGCTAAAGCATTATCAGGATATCTTGAACCTAGTTCGTAAATTCTTTTATATTCACTAGTCATATCAACTATAAATTTCATAATATTTTCTATTGTAAAAGTAGAGTATTGTAATTTAACACCCGTTTTCTTTTCTATTCTTGGATAAGAACCCATTAGAATTTTAACGGTAGTTTCTGCATCCGGTTCTTCAACATCTATTTTTTCAAAACGTCTTAGAAATGCTTTATCTCTTATTAAATACTGATTATATTCATCAAGTGTTGTTGCACCTATTACTTTTATATCTCCTCTTGAAAGAGCTGGTTTCATAGCATTTAAAAAATCAGTTCCACTTTTTCTTGATTCTATTACAAGAGTATGTATCTCATCTATAAATAGTATTGTATTGCTCGCATTTTCAAGTTCATTAAGTAAAATATTAATTCTTAATTCTTCAGTTCCATCATCGCTTGTATATGTTCCTAATAATTGTGATGTATTAACTTTTATAATATCATAATTACTAATTGCTTTAGGTACAGTATTATTTTGAATTTTATACGCAATACCTTCTACAATAGCAGTTTTACCAATACCAGCTTTACCAACTAATATTGCAGATTTATCTGGAGTAAGTAAAGTTAATATTGTTTTTTCAATTTCACTATCTCTAGCTATAGCAGGATTAGTAACATAGGTTTTAGTACTTAAATTTTCTCCATATTTTTCAAGAACACTTTTTCTTTTCTTATCTTCTTTTTTTTCATCTGTATTTTTATCATTATTACTAACGTCATCAAAAGTTAAAGTTTCATCTTCTACAATATCAAACATATCATCCATACTTATACCTTCTTTCTAGATAATTATAACATGATTTTTAATTATTTTATTTGTAAATATACACTTAAAATAAAAAAATTAATTAATTAATAAAAAATACTTTAAAAAATGTATAATTGTGTTACAATATTACTTGTAATGTTACTAGATAAATAATTATATAAGAGGTGTGTAGTATGAAAGATTTATTAGCATCAGTATCTTATTCTTTTAATAATTTTTATGATACTTTAAATGATCAAGGTAAGGCTGTTTTTTCTATAATTTTATTTTTAATAGTTATTTTATGTATTATACTTTTGATATCTTACATTATAAATATAATAAAAAGTAAAGTAAGACTAGAAAAAATTAAAAAAGCTCCAAGCCACGAGATAAAAAAAGAAGATAATAGTTTAAAACAGGAAAATAAAAATAGTGTTAAAGAAGAAACGATAGAATACGAAGAAAAAACAGAAATCATGAATATCAGAGATAGTATTGAAAAGGCATTAAAGGAAGATGCACCAATAACACTTACTAATTTTGAAGAAGATCAAGAAAAAACTGCCATTATATCAATAGATGAACTTATGGCAAAAGCAAAAGAACTTCAAATAATTTCTGATGAAGAGAATACGGGAGTTAATTATTTAGAAAAATATAATATTAAACCTAGTGATGTAGAAGAAATGGTTAGTAATACTACTTCAAATTCTAAAAAACAACAAGAAGGAGAAGTAAAAGCATTTAGAGTCTCACAAGTTATATCACCAATATATGGTGTAAAAAAAGAAGTAATAAATAATAAGTAGAGCTTAAAGCTCTTTTTTTGGAGGTAGTTATGAAAGTTGCAATTTATACTTTAGGTTGTAAAGTTAATACATATGAAAGTGAATACGTAGCAAATGAATTTATCAAAAGAGGTTATGAATTAACTTCTTTTGATAATTTGGATTCTGATATATACGTAATTAATACTTGTACTGTTACTAATACGAGTGATCAAAAATCAAGGAAAATGATAAGACAAGCTAGAGCTAAAAATAAAAATGCTGTTGTAGTAGCAATGGGATGTTTTACTCAAATAAGAAGTAATGATAATGCTATAATAGATTATATTGATATAGTAATTGGTAATAATAAGAAAAGTAAAATAGTAGATTTAGTTGAAGAATATATTAATAATAAACAGAAAATAGTAAACATAAAAGATATTAAAGATGAACAATTTGATGATATGGAAATTAAGCATTTTAATACTAGAACAAGAGCTTTAGTTAAGATTGAAGATGGGTGCGAGAATTATTGTTCATACTGTATTATACCTTATGTAAGAGGAAAAGTAAGAAGTAAGGATCCTAAAAAGGTAATAGATGAGGTTAATAGATTAGTTTCTAATGGATATAAAGAGATAGTTTTAACTGGTATTCATACTGGACATTATGGTTCAGATTTGCATGATTATGATTTTAGTGATTTATTGTTAGAACTTGAAAAAATAAATGGACTAGATAGAATAAGAATATCTTCAATAGAAATAACGGAATTAAATGATAAGTTTTTAAATGTGTTAAAAAAATCTAAAAAAATAGTAGATCATATTCATATTCCACTTCAAGCTGGAAGTAATCATATATTAAAGCTTATGAATAGAAAGTATGATAAAGATTATTATATAAATAAAATAAGTAAGATTAGAACAATAAGACCAGATATAGCTATTACTACAGATGTTATTGTTGGATTTCCTGGTGAAAGTGATTCTGATTTTAATGAAACTTTAGACTTTGTTAAGGAAGTTAATTTTGCTGGAGGACATGTATTTCCTTTTTCAAAGAGAAATGGTACTTTAGCTGCTAAAATGAATGGTCAATTAACTAAAGAAGAAAAACATATTAGATGTAAGAAATTAATTAGTTTATTTGATACTTTAGAAGATGATTATTATAAGAAACACATAAATTCGGTTGTAACTGTAATTGTAGAAACATATGATAATGGATATTTAACTGGACATAGTAGTAATTATTTAAAAGTTAAATTTAAAGGCTGTGAAAACCTATTAAGTAAAGAAGTAAACGTTAAAATACAAAGTATGGAAACAAAGCTTTTAATTGGAGAAATGCTATAAAAGACAAATTAAGACAAAATATTTAATAATAGTTTGTATAATAGTTTTTCTAAGAAGAAAACTATGTACGAACTATTTTTAACTAATAAACTAAACATCTTAAATGTGTAGTTAAAAAGTAAAAAATGTGGTAAAATCATGTTGAAATGTTAGGAGGAAAAAAGATGGATACTTATATAAAGGGAACTTATAAAAAAAATATTTTTTCCTCTAAGGATGGATTTACGGTTGGACTTATTAAGATAAAAGATACTGATTATGTAGATTTAGAAGATTATAAAGACAAATTATTTACGTTTACTGGTTTGTTTGCAAACATTAATATAGATGAAGACTATATTTTTTATGGAAATATAATTGATAATCCAAAGTATGGTATTCAGTATAGTGTTAATAAGTATGAGAAAATTATGCCTGAAGATAAAGATGAATTGATTGTGTTTTTATCTAGTGATATTTTTAGCGGAGTAGGAGAAAAAACAGCTACTCAAATAGTTGAGTATTTAGGTGAAGATTGTTTAAGATTAATATCAGATAATTATGAAAATTTACTTGTAGTACCTAAAATGACTTCTAAAAGAGCTTTAGATATTCATAATAAGTTAATAAAATATAATGAAAGTTTTGAAACAGTTGTTTATCTAACTAATTTAGGTTTTAACATGAAAGATGCACTAAAAATATATAATCATTATTTAGAAGATACGATAAGAGTATTAGAAAATAATCCTTATGAATTAATTGATACGATAGATGGAATTAGTTTTTCAAAGATTGATTCTTTAAGAGAAAAGATAAATATTGATATAAATGATGAAAGAAGAATACTTGCATTAATCGTAAACATAATAAAAACTTTATGTTTTAATTTAGGAGATACTTATTTAGATATAGAAAGTATTTATAATTCTATAAACTCTTATTATGAGCTTAATTTAAGCAAAGAAAAAATAGATTATTATTTAATGGAATTAAATAGTTTGGGTAAAATAGTTATTGAAAATAATAAATATATGTTATCTGATTATTATGAATATGAAAACTATGTTGGTGATACAATATATTATATTGCTAATAAAAAAGATTATAAAATAGATGATATAGATGTAAAAATAGAAAAATTAGAGAGTTTTTTTGATATATCATATAATGATGAACAAAAAAGAGCAATTAAACAAGCTTTAATTAAAAATTTTTCAATTATAACTGGTGGTCCTGGTACTGGTAAAACAACTATAGTAAAAGGTATTGTTCAGTTATTTAAAATGATATCTGGATATTCATTTAATAAATTAAGTGAAAGATTAATTCTTTTAGCACCAACAGGTAGAGCGGCAAAAAGGTTATCTGAAGCTTGTTTATTTCCAGCATCAACCATTCATAGATACCTAAAGTGGAATAAAGAAACTGGAGAGTTTCAGTATAATGAAAGAAACAAAGTTAAAGCAGAATTTATTATAATAGATGAAACTAGTATGATAGATTTAGAATTATTATATAATTTGCTAAAAGCACTACCATCAAGTATAAGATTAGTATTTATAGGAGATTATAATCAATTAGAAAGTGTAGGGCCTGGTAAAATACTTAAGGATTTAATTGATTCAGAAGTAGTTAATACTATATTTTTAAAGGAAATATATAGGCAAGGTCAAAATTCGTTTATTACAGAAATTGCATATGAAGTTAATAGTGGGGAGTTATCTGAAAACTTTTTGGATAAAAAAGATGACTATAATTTCATTAAGTGTGAAGATTATGACGTTGCAAAAATAACTTGTATGTTAGCATATAAAGCAAAAGAAAAGGGCTATAATTTAAAAAACATACAAGTTTTAGCACCTATGTATAAGGGCGAATATGGTATTGATAATTTAAATAAAATACTTCAAAATATCTTTAATCCAGCATCTATAGATAAAGATGAAATATATGATGGTAATATAGTATATAGAGTTGGTGATAAAGTACTTCAATTAGAAAATATGCCAGATGATAATGTGTTTAATGGTGATATAGGTTTTATTGAAAGTATTAAGGGTAATGAAGTTACTATTGATTTTGATGGTAATAAAGTAAAATATGCAAAAAAAGATTTAAAAGCAATAAAACATGGATATGCAATTAGTATTCATAAAGCACAAGGTAGTGAATTTGAAATAGTAATTATGCCAGTAGTTAGTTCATATAGAATAATGTTATATAAAAAGCTAATATATACTGGAATTACAAGAGCTAAAAAATCTCTTACTTTAGTTGGTGATCCTAAAGCTTTTTATAAGGCAGTATATAACATAGGAAATAAAGAGAGAAAAACACTTTTAAAAGATATGATAGTTAAAAATATTTTATAGTATATTATTAAAATTTTCATGCATAATACTAATGGCACTAATTTTGTGCCATATTCATATTTTTGGTAAGAGGTGATTTTTTTGAAAACATTAAATAACCTTGGTTGGATGCTTTTAGGTGTTGCAGTAGGTTCAGGAGCTTTATATTGCTATAATGAATGTTCATGCAACGGTGGTATTAAAAAGACAATAAATAAGGTTAAGAAAACAGCAGAAGATAAAATAGAAAATATGATGGGAAAATAGCAAATTTATTTTGCTATTTTCTTTTATTCATACTATAATTGATAGTAGGTGGTATGGTATGAAGTTATTGGAGTATATAGAGTATTTGAAAAGTGAGATAGATAAGTTAAAAAAAGAAATACTATCTATTGAAATTAAAAAAGCAAAATTAGAAATGAATTTAAAAAAGAAAAATAATCAAATTACATTTGAGGATTTAACTAACTTAAATGGTGTTCAAGATTTACAAAGGTTAGACATGTCATTAGATATAAAGAAAAGATATTTAGCTTATTATGAGGAACTATTTAAAGATTATAGTAGTAAAATTTTATACAGAAGTTCATTTAACGTTGATGAAATAGGTTTAGTATTAGAAGAACTATTAAATGAAGTAACTAATAAAAAATATAAATATAATAAAATAATTAATAGGACTACTACTTATAGCACTAATAGATATGGAGAAAATAATTCATATAATGATAATGTAGTAGCATATATAGGTTTAGATGATAGAAATTATGATATTAACTTATTATATAATGATCCTGATGTAATTATTCTAAGCAATAATTGTTTAAACGATAGTATTTGCTTTTATGATGATGAATGTAATAAAACAATTAACGTTAAGAAAAATGATGTTATATATGATTTTATTGATTATTTAATAGCATATCGTATAGAAAATGATGTGATTTATATAAGCAAAGAAAAATTACAAGATTTATTAAGTAAATATAATCCTAATTGTAGTAAGAATAAAGAAAATATATTTATAAAAAAATATAATACATGTTATAATTAGTAATAGGAGGTACAGTATGGACGTAGGAAAGAAACTAACAAAAAGATTTAATACATCATTAATTATTTCAATAATATTTATAATTATAGGTTTATTTTTATTTATTAAACCAGATACAACTATTACCGTAATTTCATATACTTTTGGAGGTATATTAATAATAAGTGGTATATTTTCAATGTATAAGTATTTTACTAGTGATGGAATAATGGGAGCATTTAGTTTTGATTTAGTATATGGAGTATTACTTTTAATAGCAGGTATATTTTTAATAGCAAAACCTACTGTTTTAGAATCATTTTTTCCAATTATACTTGGTATTTGGATTATAATTAATAGTGTGACTAAATTTCAATATTCGCTTGTTTTAAAAAAAGCAGCAAATGGTGACTGGCCATATACATGTATTATATCTATACTAACATTTATTTGGGGAATAATATTACTTTTTAATCCTCTTAAAACAGCTTTAATGATTACACAAATAATTGGAATATTTATAATTGTCTATGCATTTTTAGACATAGTAGATAACTTTATAATAAGAAAAAACATTAAAGATATTTTAGAACTTTTTAAATAATCACAAAATGTGATTATTTTTTCTTGAGAAAATTGTGAATTTATGATACTATTTAGTTAATAATAAAATAGAGGTGTTGACATGAAAAAGAAAAGTAATAAGTATGGTTTTACGTTAGTTGAACTATTAGTAACTATAGCGATAATGCTTTCTATAACGGTACTTGCAATAGTTAATATAGTTGGAGTATCAAATAGAAAGAAAAAGGAAGCTTGGGTAAGTGTTAAAGAAGAAATAGAAACAGCAGCTTCTGATTACTTCAAATATAATGAGTATTTATTTGAAGGATTAGATGACGGTGATAATCTTAATGGTTATATTACTGTTGGATCACTTGTTAGTGATGATTATATAAGTAAAGTAACAGATCCAAGAACAGGTAAGGCAGTATCTTATTGTACTAAAGTAAAGGTAACTAAAAATGCTAGAGGAATGACGTCGGAAGTAGTTGAAGATACTATATCTAATGATAATAAGGCTGAAAGTTGTAGTAATTCATATTCTGTAACTGTATCAAATGCTAAAAATGCACCAGAAATATTAACTAGCTATGACTGTCAAGAAAACGAAGATACCAAAGTTGAAGATGGTTGGTGTACTAATAAATCTGATAAGGTACCGATAAAAGCAATTGCTAAACCTGTAAATGGTTCTAGTATTAAAAGTTTTGCGGCTGAATCACTAAAATCCATTAGTATTGATGAAAGTAAAAAAACAACTACAGAAATTCACTGTTACATAAAAGAAGAAACTTCTAGTAGTTATGTTAAGTTTGTTGCAGAAAGTGTGGATGGTGGTAGAACAGAAACAATTATCGATAAGTTAAAGTGGGATAAAACAGGTCCTTATGGTACTCTAGAAATAAAAAGTAGTAAAAATGGTTATAAATCTAATAATGTTCACTTTAGCTTAGATGCAAAAGATAGTCTTAGTGGATTTAATGAAAAAAGTATAACACTATCAATATTAAATGGTAATAAAATTAGTAATATAAGTAATGATGTTGGATTTGTTCCAGTAGGAAGCTCATCTTATCAAACAGGGGAATATACTATAGCTAAAACATTGGATGGAAAAAAGAAAAGTGCTAGCGTAGAAGTTTATGATAAAGCTGGAAATTCTTCTACTATAGACAGTGATGCTTATGTAGTTTATCAAGAGTGCACTAATAAAGTAGCTGATGGTACTTCAACTTCAACTAGTGATTGTTCAAAATCTTGTGGTGGCGGAACACAAACGAAAAAAACAGTTTACAAGTATAAAGATGCTAATACTGGCAAAAGTTGTACTTCTGAAGAAAGTTCAGAAACATTAGCTTGTAATACACAATCATGTCAAGAATTATCGTGTCCAACAGTTACAGTTAAAGGAGCTGTTAAGGGAAATGGTAATTGGTATAAGAAAGGTGACAGCGAAACTCAAATTGAAATAACACCTACTTCTGGTACATCATATTGGTCATGGGCAACTGATGGTTCAGACGGAAAATTAAAAGTTTGGACAAATAACAATAAAGGAAAACAATTGAAATCTTTAGGAGATGGAAAAAGAAAGTATCAAATAGTTGTATATGATTCAAATGGTAATAGTAAAAAATGTGATGGAGATTTATGGATTGATACTACAAAACCTAGTGTAAAAATAGATTATATTAAAGTATATCAAGTAAATGGAAATCTTGCTAATCTTAGAAGTGATAATGTAAAAAATAGAAATGATGGTGGAAATAGTGTGCCTAAATTATTAGATAAATCAGGTGGCGTGGCTTCTTGTTTGAAGAAAGGTCAACAATATGAAAATGGTTCATACACTTGTAAAGAAGGTAGTAGCTATAACGTTAGTGATAATCTTACTTCATCTAGTAATTTATATTTAAAATATTATGTAAATGTAATTAGTGGTGATTATTGTACTCACGTAAATAACTATGGCTGTAATAAAGTAAATACACCTTATCCATTCCCTACAAAATATAAGCTATGTGCAACAGATGAAGCTGGAAATGAAGGATGCTCAGAAATAAAAGTTGCTTTCTTGTCAGAAAAAACTTATAATCTTAAGTACGGTACTGGATATAGCAATAGCAAGTTTTCGTGGGATGATAAAGTATGGAGTAATAATAGTAACAATGAACTAATCTGGGAAGGATATAACAGATAATTAAAGTGAATAAAACTATTCACTTTTTTTGTTGTTTAATGTCTAAGATTATGATATTATTAATATAGAATATGGATGCGAGGAGTGTATACATTATGAATAAAAAAAGAAGTAATGAATATGGTTTTACATTAATTGAATTATTAATAACTATAGCGATAATGCTTTCTATAACAGTACTTGCAATAGTTAATATAGTTGGGGTATCAAATAGAAAGAAATCAGAAGCTTGGGTAAGCGTTAAAGAAGAAATAGAAACAGCAGCAACTGATTACTTTAAGTATAATGAGTATTTGTTCGAAGGTCTTGGGGATTCAGGTACTGGTACTATTTCAGTTGGAAAACTAGTTAGTAGTGATTACTTAAATAAAGTAACAGATCCAAGATCAGGTATGGCAGTATCTTATTGTACTAAAGTAAATGTTAAAAAAATAGGAAGGAACGTACAAGTTGATTCAATAGTAGAGGATAATGGTTCTTCTACAAATTGTGATTCTAGTGATACAGTATCAGTATCAAATTCTCCAAATTCTCCTAAATTATCTGAGTCATTAGATTGTACAATAGGAACCAATAGTTGGTGTAAAAAGGGTGCTAAAAAAGGAAAAAAACCAGTACATACTGTGTATGCAGAGGCTGTAAATTTACCGGTAAAAGATATTGAAATTATTTCTAATGGAGGTTTTACTTGTAATGCTGCAGAGACTACTACAAATGGTAAAAAAAGGGATTGTACTTTGAATAAGGAAACAAGTGGTAGTACTATTACATATAGAGTATCAAGCGAAGATGGAAGTATAAGTATACTTTCTAGTACGGTTAAGTGGGATGATACTGAACCAAGTGGTAAAATTACTATTACTAGTACTAATGGTAATTTTAATGATATGTACGTTAATATTGTTGCAAGTGTAATAGAAGAAGGAAGCAAAATTGCAAAATTTGATAGTAACCCAAAACTTAGTAATACAAGAGAGAACGTTTATGAACTAAAGAAACATAAATTGTTTGGAGATTATAATGGTACATCCAAAAAAATAAGTGCAACGGTTACTGATGGTGCAGGAAATGTTGGTACTATAGATAGTGCTGATTATAAAGTATATCAAAAGTGTTCTTCCAAAACTAAAGTGGATACTATTGTAAAAGAAGGGAAATGTTCTAAAAACTGCGGTGGTGGTGAAAAAACCGTAAAAACAACTTATGTATATAAGGATACTTATACAAAACAGGACTGTTCTAACGAAGAAACGTCAAAAACTTTAACTTGTAATCTTAATTCATGCGAGAATAAATGTCCAAATATTTTATTAAGTAATTCTCCGACTTTTGGAAATTGGGAGGAGTCAGGAGATGATTATTATATATGGTATTTAAGCGATGCAACGTATAAGCATGATGGTGATTCTAGTTACTGGACTTGGTATAATAATGGTGTAAGGCAAAGCACATCGTCTACTTATACAGTTTCAAGTAATGGCAGAAATACATTGACTATAAAAGGAAAAAATGGTGAAAGTTGCGAAGAGTTTGATGTTTATATAAATAAATCAGCACCAAGTTGTCCAAGCATAAAAGTTTTAAGTGGTACTTTAGGAAATAACGGTTGGTATCGATCAAATATTAAGTTAGGGTTTGATGTACCATCTGGTGTTGAAAGATGGACATGGAATGTTGTTCGTGGTAATTCGCCATCATCTGGATATGAAAATAGTAGTACATTAACTTTAAGTAATGAAGGTTATACATCGGTTGGACTTACGGTTTATAGTAGTGCTGGTACTTATAAAATTTGTAATCTTAACGAATATAAAATCGATAAAACTCCTCCTAAATTAAATAAAATTACATATGATAAGAATATTAGACAATTTAATTCTAATGGCGTAATACTTTCTGGAACATTAAATGATTTTGTTATGTGCTTAAAAAATGATCCATCCGCTGCTACTACAGTGCCAGGAGCTACAGCAGAATACACGGATAATGCAAGTGGAATTTCTAATGTGTATTCTACAAGTGAATTTGATAGTGTAGATGCATTTAATAGATGGTGTACACCTAGTTATTATGGTTTTTCATTTTATGCAATTGATAGTGCTGGAAATAGAAGCGAAATTAGTTATTCTAAAAAATTTAAAGTTTCGTATATACTAAAACAGAGTTCGGCTAATTATGATCCTGATTGCTACTTGTATTCTTATACTAAGAGATTTGAAGCTAGTGGTTTTTATGATAATGGTGTAGATTATAACACGGATGTTGGATACAAGACTTGTGCTAAATAGGAGGTTCATGATGAAGAAAAGTAATATTAAGATAATAATTATAATTTTATTAATTATATTTTGTGTAATGTCATATTTAATATTTTCGAGTTATAAAAATGATAATAAAAAAAATAATGATATTAAATCATACGAATATTCAAAAAACTGGACAATTACAGCAAATGATAATTGCTATGAACTATATGTGAATGATAATAAAGCAGAAACTGGTTCGTACATATATTTATTAGATAAAGATGATAATTTAATATATAGAATTGATAATTATAGAAATAGTATTAATTTATATGTAGTTTATTATGATATATCATCAACCTCTAAAGTTATAATAACAAAGGAAAACATTAAATATAACAAAGATAAGTCTAAAAGTCTTAAGTATGTTGGGATTACAACTAGTTCTGTACCTAACGAAGAAAATAAGACAATAACAAAAAAAGCAGGTAAATCAACGATAAAAAATCAAGGTTATTAAATAAATTGTAGTATCATTAATATAGAAATATGAGGAGTGTATACATTATGAATAAAAAAAGAAGTAATGAATATGGTTTTACATTAATTGAACTATTAATAGCTATAGCGATAATGCTTTCTATAACGGTACTTGCAATAGTTAATATAGTTGGGGTATCAAACAGAAAGAAAGAAGAAGCTTGGCAAAGTGTTAAAGAAGAAATAGAAACAGCAGCAACTGATTACTTCAAATATAATGAGTATTTATTTGAAGGACTTGGTGATGATGATCTTAGTGGTTACATTACTGTTGGATCACTTGTTAATGATGACTATCTAAATAAAGTAACAGATCCAAGATCAGGCAAAGCAGTATCTTATTGTACAAAAGTAATGGTAACTAAAAATGGTAGAGGAGTTACATCTAAAATTAATGACAGTACTATTTCAAATGAAAACGAAGGTTGTAATGCTTCTGCTGTTGTAACAGTATCAAATGCCAAAAATGCACCAAAATTGGAAATTAATAAATTATGTGGCAAGACTGGAAATAATTATTGGTGTGTTGGTGAGAGTAAACCAAAAGCGTTAGCTACAGCTACACCAGTAAATGGTTCTGAAGTAGTAAGTGTTTCAAAGTCTGAAGAGAGTAAAGACTATGAGTGTGGTGATTTGAAAGGAAAATCAACCAAGAGCCAAATTTGTACTTTAGAGAAGGAAACCTCAAAAGGAGGAAGTAAAATAGAGGTTATAGCTAAAAGTGCGGATGGTGGTATAACAAAGACTTGGACTACAATAAAATATGATAAAACCCCACCGGAAGTTTGGTTAGATATTAAATCTAAGGACAAAAAGGAAGAATATAACACAAAAAATGCTAAAATTGAGGCAATAATAAAAGAATCGGGAAGTGGCGTTGTAAAGGTTAATAGTACTGTTAATGAAGTTGAAAAAGATATTTTTGGCAATAAAAACGATTATTCTAAAAATGAATTTAAATTATCTAATGATTATCCTTTGTCTACGACTTATGATGGATATACTAAAAAAGTAATGGTAGAGGTAACAGATCAAGCGGGTAATGTAGGAAAAGATACTAAATCGTATACAGTATATAAGGACTGTGATGAAAAAAAGATAGTTTCAACAACATATAGTAATAGTAGTTGCTCAACTAGTGAAACGTATAAAAGGACTCCGACATATACCTATAAGGATTCACATACAGAAGCATCATGTGGTACTGGTACTGGAACAGCACAAACCGTAAATTGTCCAACATGTCCAGATGTTAAAGTTACAAAAGGAGCAGTAGAAGGTGACAATGGTTGGTATAAAAAGGGAACTGACGAAACAACCACACTTACGATAACACCTTCGGATAATACATCTTATTGGACATGGGCGACAAATCAATCGGATGGAAAAATGAAAAAATGGAAGACAAATAATGGTAATGGTGTTGAAACATATAATAACATTGGTATTAAAGGCAAAACATTAGGTGATGGAAGAAGAAAATATCAGATTGTTGTATATGATTCGAATGATAATAGTAAAGTGTGTAATGGAAATTTAAATATTGACACTAAAGAACCAGATGGAAAATTAGAAATAATTAATACTGGAGTTTATAAAGGAAAAAAATTAAATATTAATTCAAATAGTGTATATTTGAAAGCAAGTAATATTAAAGACGATACGAGTGGAATTGCTAGTGTTACACCTAGTCAATATTATGAACTTAGGTTTAATGGTACAAGAGGAGAAAAAAATATTCCTGTTACTTTTAAAAAAATAAAAAAATCTAATAATTATAAAACAGATAACTTTGATATTGTTGATGAACTTCCAAGTGATGGGGCTAGTACTACTGTAGGGCCGTATTTTGGAGCAACTTCAGTCATATCTGATGTTGCAGGAAATAAAAAAACAATCAAAGCCGAATATGAAACTTATCATAATTGTGCATGGACGAATAGGGATGAAAAATTCGAGGATAAGGCGTATTGTAAAGAAGTTATTAACGAATATTCGGAATGTAAAAATGGCATTAGAACACATCATGTGGTAGAAGAATGTTATGATCGTATTACAGGAGCAGCATGTCCTGGGTTGGAATTTACAGATTTAACTGATCCATGTGAATAGTCAAAAAGCTTACATTGATGATTAATCAGTTTACAAACCACATAACTTTTTGATATAATACATTATATATTTAAATTGTTGATGAAAAACTAGTAAGTAATGATTCTTTATAGAAAGCTAATGGATGATGGAAATTAGTAAGATTAGTTACTGAAGCTATTTTCGGAAGATGCAGTTAATAGCTGCCGGTTCAAAGCCGTTATCTAAATTAAGTTAAAGTTAGGATGGTACCACGCTTCATTCGTTCCTATGATTGAGGTGTGGTATCTTTTATTAAAGGAGATGCAATATGGAATTTGAAAAAAGAAACCCTAAAATATTTATTATTACTGGAAAAGCTAACTCTGGTAAAGATACAACAGCAGAATTTATTAATAACTATGTTAAATTAAAGGGATTAAAAGTAGTTAATTTACAATTTAGTTATTATATAAAAATGTATGCTAAAGAAATATCAGGTTGGGATGGTAGTGAAGATAGTAAACCTAGAAGTTTACTTCAAACACTTGGCACTGATATAATTAGAAAACAAATAGATGAAATGTTATTTATAAATAGAATAATTCAAGATATAATGGTATATTCATATTATTTTGATGTAATAACTATTAGTGATGGTAGATTACCTATTGAAATAGATAGTATAAAGCATACTTTTTCTAATGTATATAGTGTAAATGTAATTAGACCTAATTATGAAAATAGTTTGGATAGTAAAGAGAAAAAACATTTAACTGAAATAGCTTTGGATAGTTATAATAATTATGATTTTAAATTAATTAATGATGGAACTTTAAATGATTTAAATAAAAAAATAGAAACTATGATTGATGAGGTGTTATAAATGAAAAAAATGACTAGTAATGAAATTAGAAATATGTTTTTAAAGTTTTTTGAAAGTAAAGGACATATGATAGTACCTTCTGCATCACTAATTCCAGATAATGATCCATCTATACTTTGGATTAATGCTGGAGTTGCACCACTTAAAAAGTATTTTGATGGAAGAGAAGTACCACCTAAAAAAAGACTTACTAATTCACAAAAATGTATTCGTACTAATGATATAGAAAACGTAGGTGATACATATCACCATACTTTCTTTGAGATGCTTGGTAATTTCTCAATTGGAGATTATTTTAGAAATGAAGCTTTAGAGTATGCTTGGGAATTATTAACTAGTGATAAATACTTTAATTTTGATAAGAATAAATTATATGTAACTGTATATCCAGATGATACTGAAAGCTACGAAAAATGGATTAAGTTAGGGTTAGATAAATCACATATAATAAAGAATAAAGATAATTTTTGGGATATAGGTCCTGGTCCATGTGGTCCAGATTCTGAAATCTTTTATGACAGAGGAGAAAAATATGATAAGAGAGGTTCAGAGTTAATAGAAAAAGACATTGACAATGATAGATTTATTGAAATATGGAATAATGTATTTAGTCAGTTTAATCATATTGATGGAAAAGAAAGAAAAGATTTTCCAGAATTACCGCATAAAAACATAGATACTGGTATGGGACTTGAAAGGTTAGTTTCAATTATACAAGGTGTTGATACTAATTATGATACGGATTTATTTATGCCTATTATAAATAAGATTGAAGAGTTATCAGGAGTTAAATATAGTGATCAAAGGGAAATAAGGGCAATTGCAGATCACATTAAAACTTTAACATTTGCATTAGCTGATGGTGCAGCATTTTCTAATGAAGGAAGAGGCTATATATTAAGAAGAGTATTAAGAAGAGCATCTAGATTTGGTAGAAAATTAGGAATATATGAACCTTTTATGTATAAATTAGTACCAACTGTTGCAGAAATGATGAATGATTATTATCCATACTTGATGGATAATAAAGAAAATATTCAAAACAAGATAAAAAGTGAAGAAGCTATGTTCTTAAAAACTTTATCAGCTGGTGAGAAAAGATTAAAAGAATTAATAGATAGTGGAAATAAAATAACTGGTAGTGATGTATTTAAACTTTATGATACTTATGGTTTTCCTTATGAACTTACTGTAGAAATATTAAAAGAAGAAAATATTTTTGTAGATAAAGAGGAATTTGATAAATGTATGGAAAACCAAAAGAATATGGCAAGAAGTGCAGCTAAAGAAACTTCTGGTATGAATGTATTAGGTGATTTAGTTAACTTTAAAGATGAAAGTGAATTTGTAGGTTATGATAGTCTTGTTTGTGATGCTAAAGTTATATTTGTTGGTGATAATTCTGGTAATATAAGTGATATATATTCAGAAGGTATAATTATTACTGATAAAACACCATTTTATGCTACCATGGGAGGCCAAAAAGGTGATACTGGTTATATTTATTCTAATGACTTTAAAGCAGAGGTTTTAAGGACTGAAAAAGCTCCAAATGGGCAAAATATGCATTATGTAAGAATAATATCGGGAAGTATTAAAAAAGGTGATACAGTAACGTTAAAGGTAGATGAAAATAAGAGATATACTACTTGTCAAAATCATAGTGCAACTCATTTATTACAAAAAGCTTTACAAGATATTTTAGGAGAAAGTGTACATCAAGCAGGAAGTTATGTAGATGATGAAACTTTAAGATTTGATTTTAATTATGAGGGTAAGATATCTGATGAAGATATAATTAAAGTAGAAGAAAAAGTAAATGAAATGATAGATAATGGATATGAAAGAAATCTTACTATTACTACTTTAGAAGAGGCTAAAAAGATGCATGCCATGGCATTATTTAGTGATAAATATAAAGATAGTGTAAGAGTAGTTTCCTTTGGACCTTCTGTTGAACTTTGTGGTGGTACACACGTAAATAATACTAAAGATATTAAACGTTTTGCAATTAAGAGTATAGAATCTAAAGGTGCAAATGTGTATAGAATAGAAGCAGTATGTGATTTAAATTTAGAAAATGAAGTATTTTCTATGATTAAACCATATAATGATGAAATGATTTTATTATTAAAGAAAGCTAAAACAATTGTAGATAATGCTAATTTAGATGGTATTAATCTAAAGTTTAACTTTGATATATCTAATGAAAGACCTAAATGTTATAAAGATATATTAGAAAATAAAGAAGAAGTTACTAACTTAAGAAAGAATTTAGCTAAACTTGAAAAGGAATATAAAGATGCTTTAGCAAGTAAATTAATTAATGATGCTGATAAATATTTATCTAATAAAGTAAAGGGTAAATATGGTGATGTATTAATACTTGAATTTAATGATACTGATATTAATTTATTAAAACAATTAATTGGAGCTTTGATTAATAGACTAGATAATGGTATAATATTTATATATAATCTAAATGGTACATCAGTAAACTTTATAGCTAAGTCAAATGAATCCTTAAAAGATACTATAAGTATGGGAGAATTAATTAAAAATGTATCTACTATCGCTAATGGAAGAGGTGGTGGTAGTGCTTCATTTGCACAAGGTGGATCATCAGAAACTGACAAACTTAATATGATTATTAATTACGTTAAAGATAAGTTATTATAAGAATAAAAGGAGTATTTATGGAAGAAATAGAAAAGTTAGACTTTGAAGAAGAACCAAAGAAAAAAAGAAAATTAAAGAAGAAAGTAAAAATATTTTTGATACTATTTATTATATTAATTGTATTAATATGTACTTTAGCATCTATTTATGTATTTCTTTTATCACCTGTTTCTTCTAAAAGTGAAATTGTAGAATTTACAATAGATAATGGAATGACTGTATATGGTACTGGACAAAAACTTAAAAACGAAAAAATTATAAGAAGCTCTCTTGCATATAAGTTAATTGTTAAATATAAAAAAATAAGTGCTTATGATGCTGGAACGTATAAACTTAATAAGGGTGATAATATCTTTAAAATTATTGATGAATTATCCAATAATAAATATACTAGTGATGATATAACAATAACTTTTAAAGAAGGAAAAACAATTAGAAATGTTGCTAAAGTTATAGGAGCTAACACTAATATATCTGAAGATATAATATATGAAAAGTTAAGTGATAGTAATTACATTAATGGTTTAATTAGTAAGTATTGGTTTTTAACTAAAGATATTAAGAATGAAGATATATATTATCCATTAGAGGGTTATTTATATCCGGAAACATATAAGTTTAGTAAAAACGTAACGATAGATGTAATATTTGATACAATGCTAAAACAAACTGATAAAGTATTATCAAAATATAAATCACAAATTGATTCAAGTTCATATAGTGTTCATGAATTAATTACATTAGCATCTATAGTTGAATCAGAAGGAATATATCAATCTGATAGAAATAAAATAGCAGGTGTATTTTATAACAGATTAAAAGCTGGTATGCCTCTTGGAAGTGATATTACTACATATTATGCATTTAAAATAGATTTATCAGAAAGAGACTTAACTAAAGCTGAAATAAACACTTATAATCCATATAATACTAGGGGACCTAAAATGAATGGCAAATTACCAGTAGGACCTGTATCAAATGTTAGTGAGTCATCCATTAATGCAGTATTAAATCCAGAAGAAAATGACTATTATTACTTTGTAGCAGATAAATCTGGTAAAACACACTTTTCAAAAACTTATGAAGAACATCAAAAAATAATTAGTGAACTTAAAAAAGCTAATAACTGGATAGAATGGTAAATAATTGCATTATTTGATAATACTAATAATAAAAACTAACTAAACAAAAATGTAAAAATATAGTATTTTGTTTAGTACACTGAACAAAATATTGACAAAAGAAAAGAAATACAGTACAATGTAGTAAAGTAAATTAAAAAGGAGATATATATGATTATTCGTGAAAAATATTTATCTAAAATTAGACCATTTTATGACCAAGATTTGATAAAAGTTATAATGGGAGTTAGAAGATGTGGAAAATCTGTTATATTATTGCAGATAATAGATGAATTAAAGAAAAAAGGAATACAAGAATCTCAAATAATATATATAAATTTTGAGTATGAAGATTATGCTTTTATAAAAAATGACATGGACTTGCATAGCTACATTAAGGAAAAAATAGTAAATGATGAAAAATATTATTTGTTCTTCGATGAAATTCAAAATGTTGAACACTGGGAAAAAGCTATAAATTCATTTAAAGCATCCAAAAATGTGTCTATATTTATTACAGGTTCTAATAGTGATTTATTATCTGGAGAACTTGCAACACATATAGCTGGAAGATATGTAAGCTTTAATGTTTATCCATTTACGTTTAAGGAAATGTGTGAATTTAAAAATATAGAAGAAAAAAAATCTGTAGAAGAAGCGTTTGATGACTATATAACATGGGGAGGATTGCCACAAAGATTTATGATGACAGACGAAATCCAAACAAGAACATATTTATCAGATGTATATAATTCTATTTTAGTAAAAGACATTATTGCCAGATTTAACATAAAAGATTTAGATTTATTTAATAGAATAGTAGAATATATAGTAACAACGCCATCACAAAATTTTTCGGCAGAAAGTTTATCTAATTATTTTAACAATAAAGGTGATAGAGAAGTTTCAAAAATAACATTATATAACTATTTAGAATATATGATAAGAGCTATGATAATAAATAAAGCTGATAGATATGATGTTAGAGGAAAAAGAATATTGAATGGAAAATATAAATACTATTTAACTGATTTGGGATTTGGTCAGATAATGAGTGTTGGAAAAAGGCCACAATTGGGTGCATATTTAGAAAACGTTGTATATAATGAATTATTATCAAGAGGATATGACGTTAAAGTTGGAAATCTAGAAAATGGAGAGATAGATTTTGTAGCAACAAGATTTAAAGAAAAAATATACATTCAAGTGACATATATTTTAGCGGATGATTCTGTTGTAGAAAGAGAATTTGGTGCATTCAAAAACATAGAAGATAACTATCCTAAATACGTTTTATCAATGGATAAGTTTGATTTTTCACAAAATGGAATAATTCATAAGAATGTAATAGATTGGTTATTAGAAGAATAAATAGCATACTTGCTATTTTTTTAGTTTAATGCTAAAATAGTGGTATCTTATATAGAGATGGGAGTGATTGATATGTCTTCAACAACGTATTTATTTGATATAGAAAATATTAATGAAGCATTAGTGAAAGATACAATTAAAGAAGTATGTGAAGCTTTAACAGAAAGAGGATATAATCCAGTTAATCAATTAGTTGGCTATTTAATGAGTGGTGATCCTGGATATATATCAAATCACAAAGAAGCTAGAAATAAGATATTAAAGATA
This sequence comes from uncultured Bacilli bacterium, assembly GCA_934122275.1. Lineage (GTDB taxonomy): Bacteria > Bacillota_I > Bacilli_A > RF39 > UBA660 > Aphodocola. Next base: position 140,124 of record CAKOWI010000002.1, read on the forward strand.
GATCGTAGTAAAATTCTTGAAATTTTAATTAAGGAATATTTAAAGTAATGAGAGTAATAGGACTTGATTTAGGTACTAAGACTTTAGGAGTAGCAATAAGTGATCCATCTAAGATAATAGCTAGTTCATTAACTACTATTAGATTTGAAGAAAATGATTATAAAAGTGCTATAAAAGAATTAAAAAATATAATTAGTGATTATGAAATTGAGTTAATTGTTATAGGACTTCCTAAAAATATGAATAATTCTTTAGGATTTGCAGCACAAAGAACACTTGATTTTGAAAAACTATTAAAAGATGAGTTTGAAATACCAATATATGAACAAGACGAAAGATTATCTTCAGTTACTGCAAATAATATTTTATTAGAAGCAGATGTTTCAAGAAGAAAAAGAAAAAAGAAAGTAGATCAATTAGCGGCAACAATAATTTTGCAAAATTATTTAGATATAAGAAAGGGAATATAAGATGAATAAAGAAGAAAAAAAGCAAGATTCAACATTTACTATCGTAAATGATAATGGGGAAGAAATAAAATGTGAAATTTTATTTACTTATGAAGATGAAAAAACAAAGAAGAATTATATAGCATATACTGATAATACACTTGATGATGAAGGAAACACCAAGGTATATGCATCTATATTTAATCCAGAAGAAGAAAATCCAGTACTTCTTCCAATTGAAACTGATGAAGAGTGGAAATTAATTGAAGGTATTTTAACATCTTTATCAAGTGAAGCTGAAAATAATTAATTATCAGCCATAAAAAAAGACGAATTTTATTAGTTTGTCTTTTTTTCATGAGAAATTTTTACGCACTCTAACTTATCTTAAGTTTCTCAATTTGGTTGTTTTAATAATGCAAGTATTATTACCAATAATTCCGCTAGCAACTACAAATATACTATTATTTATTATTGTTTAATACTTTCTCAACTTCACCAATTAATTGTTCCTTATTAGGAATATAATATGTATATGTTGAAGTAAATAAGTTATTTGAAATACCATTTAAAGCAAATTCCATCATTATATTATCCTTTTCAGCACAAAGTATAATACCAATGGGTTTACTATCATATTCATCATTTACTACTTGTTCGTAATAATTTAGATATAAATTCATTTGACCTAAATTTTCAGCTTTCAATTTATTCAATTTTAAATCAATTAAAACATACGACTTTAAAAATTTATTATAAAATACCATATCCACATAATAATTAGTATTATTAAGTGTTATTCTTTGTTGACTACCGACAAACATAAATCCTTTACCCAACTCTAATAAAAAATCCTCTATATGCTTAATTAATTTACTTTCTAAATCTTTTTCTAGTAATGGTTTTTGTTCTTTTATTCCTAAAAATTCAAATACATAAGGCTCTTTAATTAAATCACTCGGCTTTGTTAATACCTGTCCTTGCTTAGATAATTCTAAAACTTTTTCTTTATTTGATTTATTATCAGATAGTAATAATCTTTCATATAGTGATGTATCCAGTTGCCTTTGTAGTTCTCTTACACTCCAATGTGCATTAATACATTCTTTTTCGTAGAAATTTCTTTTAGTATCATCTTTTATTATTATTAATTCACTATAATGTGTCCAAGTTAATTCAAAGCTTATTTTTTCAAAATCAGGATATGTCTTATAAAAAATTCTCATATATTTAAGATTGGTATAAGAATATCCTTTACCCAAATACTTTGTTAATTCTTTAGAAAGACCTTTTATGACTTCTTTGCCATACTCTAGACGATTATTATATTTGTTCTCATTTGAAACAATAATTTTACCAATATTCCAATAAACGTAAATTATTTTATTGTTAATTTCTTTTGATAAATTATATTTTACTTCATTTACTAATTTAGTTATTTCATGAACCATTTTATTATTATTTTCTAACATAACAATTCCTTTCTTTCTAATTGGTCAGTCATGACTGACCAATTTGTTAATAATTAATATCATTTTATCATATATTTTATTTTTAATATTATATTTTTATATTGTAATTATCTTTTGACACTCAACTTTAATGCCTCATTATTTTTAGTAAATTTTTTTCTTGCTTAAATACTTGTTATTATGTTATAGTTATTATGATAGAAGGTGGGCTATATTGAAATCATTAAAAGAACTAAAAAAAGGAAATAAATTTAAAATAAATAAGTATTTATTTGTATTAATATGTTTTTTAATCCTTTCAGTTACTGTTGGATATTCTGCACTTCAGCAAACACTTGAAATATCAGGTAGAGCAGCATATAGAGTACCTAATATTATGAGAATAACTGACTTAGCACTTGACAGTGCAACAAATGGTGGTATAGAAGAATATAATAGTAATTATTTTAAGGACAGTATAAAAGTAGGTATAAGTCTTCCAAGTAAAGATTCTACTGTAACTTATAAGGTAGAAATAAGCAATTTAGGTAATGTTAGACAGTGGGTAGATAATATAAGTTTATCTAATGGTGATAATATTACTTTTACTGTATCTGAATTAAATATAAGAAAAGATTTATTTTATTCTGGTGATTCAAAATCTTTTTATATTACTTTTAAATACAAAGATGATGTAAATGTTACTGGTTATACATTAAAATATGATTTAACGGTTAAATTAGGCTTTGTTGAACCTATATCTTATCTAAGACAAAGAACCCCATATACTTTTGAAGAGATAATGAATGATGAAGGAAGCATTATGGATACCTATTTTTCTGATAAATCCCCTTTTTATGATGGACCTATAGAAAATGGATGGATAAATTCAATATCATTTACCAATAACTTATTTTTAGAAGGATATGACGGATATTTTGATATGTCGGTTAATAATTCTGGCACGGTTTTAGGATATTATAAAAAAATTAGTGATAATTTATATGATATTACTGTAGGCAGTTTAGATGAGGTAATAGCACCTTCTGATTCATCACTTATGTTTGCCTTTCTTTCAAACTTAACTACTTTGAAATTTAATCAAAACTTTAATTCAAACAATATAACTGATTTAGCCGGGTTACTATTATTTGACAGAAGTTTAACTTCTCTAGACATTAATAATTTAAATATAGCTGGGAAATATTCTACTAAAAATGTGACTAATACCTCATTTATGTTTGGACAATGTATGTCATTGATAGATTTAAATTTAAGTAATTTCAATACATCAAATGTAACTGATATGAATAATATGTTTGCGCTTTTAGTGAATGCAAAAAATATAATTTTTTCTGATAGTACTAGTAATGCATTTGTAACTGGAAAAGTAACCGATATGAATGGTATGTTTGGTATGTGTTTAAGACTATCAGAAATTGATTTAAGTGGCTTTGACACATCAAATGTAACAAATATGGAAGGTATGTTTTCTCACTTTTATACGGACAATAATTTACTTGATATAAGTAGTTTTGATACGTCAAATGTAACTAACATGGATAGTATGTTTTCTAATTGCTACATAACAAAGCTAATTGTGGGAGAAAAATTTAAAACTTCAAAGGTAGAAACTATGCGACATATGTTTGATTATCTTAATGCTAGTAAAGACGAAGATTGGTATGGAACATATGATTATGAAAATGAAGTGTGCAAATATCAAATAGAAAACATTAATGAGGTTGTGAGCCATTTTACTTTTGATAGTTTAAAGCAAGCATATGCTATGTTTAGAAATCAACTTACCAATGCTAAAACAATTACAGAGCTTAACATTAATGTACCTGCACCAATGATTTCTGATACTGAATTAGGAATTAATGATATGTTTTCATTGTCTGTTAGAAATTTAAATTTAACAGGATTTGAATTTCCTATTTTACAACAAAACGACATTTTTAGTAGGGGAAATATAAATAAACTTATATGGCAAAATGCAAAATATTATAATTTATCATCAAACTACTATAATAGATTTTTACTTCCACCAAACGTAGAAACGGTTGATTTATCTAATATGGATATTACTGGTTTAACGTCACTAAATAGTAGGTTTAGTGGACTAAGTTCATTAAAGGTACTTAATTTATCCGGCTGGGACGTCTCAAATATAACTGACTTTGTAAGTATGTTTTCAGGTGATAGTGCTTTAGAAGAACTTGATTTAAGTTCATTTAATGTTAGCACTAAAGTTACATATGATGGAATGTTTTCGGGATGTGAAAGTCTAAAAACACTAAAACTAAATAACTGGGATTTTACTTTAAATGATATATTAGAAGGTGTTACAGCAGAAACAGTATATGCTAATAAAAAATACCAAAGTTACTTAGAAGACAAATATCCAAACCAAAATTTTGTATTTGTATCATAACATTGGTATATTTATTGATTTAAAGTCAATAAATATACTTTTTTCTTTGATTTTGATAAGTATATGTTATATAATATTAATTGTGTTAATGGTAATTCATTAAATAATATATTAGAAGGATGGTAGTTATGAAAAAGAAATTTGTAAAAAGATTATTGATTTTTTTTGCAGTAATTATTTTATTTAGTTTGGTATATATACCACTATTTAAAGATTTAAAATTTGGGCTAGATTTAAAGGGAGGATTTGAAGTATTATATCAAGTTAAAAGAAGTGATGGTAAAAAGTTATCTTCTAGTGATTTAAATAGTACTTATGATGTTTTAAAAAGGAACGTAGATTCTCTTGGTGTTACAGAACCTGAAATTACAATTGAGGGTATTGATAAGATTAGAGTTAAACTAGCAGGTGTTAAGGATATTAAGGGTGCTAGAAAGGCTTTATCAAGTGTTGCTAATGTATCTTTTAGAGATACTGATGATAAGTTATTAATGGATGCATCTGTTATAAAGGGCGCTAAATTATCATATGATGAAAGTGGTAATCCAGCTATTTCACTACAGGTAGCAAATAAGGATAAATTCTTAAAAGCTACAACAGAGGTTAGTAAAAAAACTAGTGGTGAAAACATAATGGTTATATGGTATAACTTTGAAAGTGGTGTTAATTCTTATTCTAAGGATAAGGAAAACTGTGGTAGTGATGAAAGTACTTGTTTATCTGCTGCTACTGTATCACAAGGTTTTTCAAGTGATGTAATTATAACTGGTAATTTTACAAAAGAAGAAGCTGAAAGTTTAGCAACTAGTATTAATGCTGGTTCTATTTCAACTAAATTAAGTGAAATATCTTCTCAAAACGTTAATGCATCTTATGGTGAAGGTGTATTACAAAAGACTTTGATTGCTGGAATAATTGGTATGGTCGTTGTAATAGCATTTATGACAATTATATATAAGTTTTCTGGATTTATTTCTGGTTTGTTATTGCTACTTTACATGTTACTTGTAATGGGTATTTTCTGGTTAATTGGTGGTGTGTTAACACTTCCTGGTATCGCAGCTTTAGTATTGGGTATTGGTATGGCAGTTGACTCTTGTGTAGTTACTAATGAACGTATTAAAGAGGAATTGGATAAAGGCAATAACTTAAAGACTGCTTATGCATTAGGCAATAGTGAATCATGGAGTTCAATACTTGATGCTAACGTAACAACTTTTATAGTTGCAATCGTATTATTTATATTTGGTGAAAGTTCTATAAAGGGTTTTGCTACAATGCTTATGATAACCATATTTGCAACTATGTTTATTATGGTTCTTATTAATAAGATAATATTGAAAAAATTCGTTGATACTGAAGTATTTAGTAAGAAACCTAAAGCATACATTAATTGGAAAGAAAATAGGAAGCTAAAAAACATTAAGATAGATTCTATTAAAATTCTTAAAAAATGTTTCATAATAACAGGTATATATTTAGTTTTTGGAATAATATTCTTATGTATTAATGGTCTTAATTTGGGTATTGATTTTAAATCGGGTTCAGATGTTACTATTAATGCTGATAAAATTAGTGTATCTAAAGTTAAAAATGATTTTAAAAAACTTAATTATGACGTTATTTCAGTTCAAAAGCAGGAAAATAATGAAATATACGTTAGATTAAATACTGAGTTAAAGGAAAAAGATATAAATAAAGTTAATAATTATTTTGAAGAAAAATACAATGCTAAAACAGAAATAAACGTTGTAACAAATATTGTTAAACAACAATTAGTTAAAAATGCCTTATATTCAGTTTTAATAGCTGCTATAGCAATAATTATATATATTTCGTTTAGGTTTAAGTTTAATTTTGCTATATCTTCTATACTAGCATTATGTCATGATGTACTTTTTGTTATTATATTATTCTCATTATTTAAGATAGAAGTTAATGTTATATTTATAGCAGCAATTCTTACAATAATTGGTTATTCAATTAATAACACAATTATTGTATTTGACAGAATAAGAGAAAACTATAATAATAGGAAAAAACTTGATGAAAAAGTTTTAGGTGAAATTGTTTCTTTAAGTATATCTGAAACATTTACTAGATCTTTATATACAACAATTACAACATTAATTCCAGTATTATGTTTAATTTTCTTAGGATCTAAAGGCATATTAACGTTTAACTTGGCTTTAATATTTGGACTTGTTACCGGATGTTATTCATCTATGCTATTAGCGGGTCAAATATGGTATTTACTAGAAAAGAAAAATTTAAAGAAAAAATAGGAAATGAGTGATTTTAATGATACAAAAGGAAGAGGCGTATACGCTTGATGATTTATTAAAAAAAGCGGGTAGTTATATCAAAAATGATGATGAAATTGATTTAATAAAAAGAGCATACTTTTTTGCACAAAAAGCTCATGCTGGACAGCTTAGATTAACGGGTGATTCTTATATACTTCATCCTCTTAATGTAGCATTAATATTAACTGAAGTTTATGCTGATAGTCAAACACTTGCAACTGCTCTTCTTCATGATGTAATCAATTTTTCTGATACTAAAATAGAGGATGTAGAAAAAGAGTTTGGAAGTGAGGTAAAAGAGTTAGTAGATGGTATATCTAAAATAAATAGATTATCACTTTCAGCTGATAATGAAGCATTAATTTCTTATCATAAAAAGATTTTAGTTGGACTTTCTGGAGACGTTCGTATAATTATATTAAAAATAGCAGATCGTCTTCATAATATGAGAACTTTGTGGGCTATTCCTGAGAAGAAAAGGAAGGAAAAGGCACGTGAAACATTAGAAATATTAGTACCAATTGCACACCGTTTAGGTATTAATCATATAAAAAGTGAACTAGAGGATTTATGCTTAAAGTACTGGAAACCTGATGTTTATAATGATATATTAGAAAAATTAAGTGAATCAAGGCAGGAACTTGATAAATCGGTTGATAAGATGATGGAAAGTGTTTCAAAGGTACTTACTCAAAATGGAATACCTCATGAAATGAAGGGTAGAACAAAAAGTGTATACAGTATTTATAATAAATTACAAAAGGGTAAAACATTTAATGAAATATATGATATTTTAGCACTTAGATATTTTGTTAATACTGAAGCTGAATGTTATTTAGCTCTTGGACTTATTCATGCAAAGTTTAAGCCTGTTCCAAAAAGGTTTAAAGATTATATTGCGAGACCTAAAGAAAATGGTTATCAATCTCTTCATACAACTGTATTTGGTGTTGATGGAAAGCTTTTTGAAATTCAAATTAGAACTTATGAAATGGATAAGGTAGCTGAATATGGTTTTGCATCTCACTGGTCATATAAAGAACATGGTATTAATAAAACAAATGATATGGAGGAAAAGTTAAAATCATTTAGAGCAGTTATTGAACTTAATGAGCAGCAGGTAGAGGGTGAAGAGTTTGTAAATACAGTTAAAAATGAAGTATTTAACTCAAATAATATATATGTTTATACTCCAAAAGGGGATGTATTTGAGCTTCCTCTTGGTTCTACACCAATTGACTTTGCATACCGTGTTCATACATCAGTAGGTCATCAAATGGTTGGTGCAATAGTTAATAATAATATTGTTCCATTAGATTATAAATTAAAAGATGGTGACATAGTAAAGATAAATACTAATAAAAGTAGTGGCCCATCTAAAGAATGGATTAATATAGCATATACTACTAGTGCTAAAAATAAAATAAAGGCTTTCTTTAGCAAAATAGATAAAGAAGAAATTATTGCAAATGGTAAAGAACAATTAATTAAAACAATAAGAAGAAAGAAATTATCTATTAATGAAATAATGGATGATAAAAAAATGGAAGAAGCTCTTGATGAACTTGGTATAAATTCTGAAAATGATTTATATTACGATATAGGAATTGGCAAATATAATCCTACAATGGTTATTAAGACAATACTTGGTGAAAAACAAGAAGAGCAAAAAATACTTGATAAAGTAATGAAGTATTCTTCAAAAGAATTAGAAGCTTTAGGTGATGTAATAATTGATGGAATGACTGATTTAAAAGTATCTTTTGGAGGATGCTGCAAGCCAGTTAAGGGTGATGATATAGTAGGATATATTTCTAAAGGTAATGGTATTACTATACATAGAAAAAATTGCCATAATATATGTGATGTAACAGATAGAATAATAAAAGCTAGTTGGAATGAATTATCAAAGAAAAAATATGTTACTTGTGTTCTTATATATACTATAAAACAAGATAATATTCTTTTAGACATTATTTCTAAAACTACTTCTATGAATATTGGTATAAAAAGTGTAAATACTATAACTAATACTGACTATAATGTATATGATTTAGAAATACTTATAGAAGATATACAAAAATTAAATGACTATATTGCAATTATTAGCCAGCTTCCTTTTGTTACATCTATAGAAAGAGGTAACAAATAATGAAAGTAGTACTTCAAAGATCTAATGAGTCGTGTGTTAAGGTAGATAATAAAATAGTAGGAAAAATTGATAAGGGATATGTTTTATTAGTTGGTCTTACTAAAAGCGATACGATAGAAGATATCTCTAAGATGGCTAAAAAAATAGTTAATTTAAGAATATTTACTGATGAAAATGATAAAATGAATTTGGATTTAAAGACTGTAGGCGGTAGTATATTATCAATTTCACAATTTACTTTGTATGCTTCTTTAGATGGTAGAAGACCATCTTTTACGGATGCTATGAAGTATGAGGATGCTAAAAAATATTATGAATTATTTAATGATGAATTAAGAGGGTATGATATAAAAGTGGAAACTGGTATATTTGGTGCTGATATGAAAGTTAATATTAATAATGATGGGCCAGTTACAATTATATTAGACAGTAAGGAGATATAATGCAAAAGAAAATGAATTATAAATATATTAATATTTTATTATTGTTAGGCATTATATATCTTTTATATTTAATGAGCGGAGTATGGCTTAATGTAGTATCTAGATTATTTACTATCATACTTCCTTTTTTAATTGGTTTTGTAATAGCTTATGCTCTTTATCCACTATTAAGATTTTTAATTAGTAAGAAGATTCCTAAAGCTTTAGCTGTATTTTTAATAATCTTTAGTCTTATATTAATAGCAGGATTAACAGCTTATTATGTAGTGCCACTATTTTTTAATCAGTTAGTTAACTTATTATCTAACTTAACTAAAATATCTACTGATATAGCTACTAAATATGGTGTAGATATGGAAACTATTAATCAAACAATAAATATATATTCTTCCAAAATTATATCTAGGATTGGTGAATTTTTCTCAAATGGTACTTTTATACCAGTTTTAAATAAGTCAATTGACTATATTTCAAAGGGAATAATTATATTTATTGTTTCAATATATTTTCTATCTGATATGCCTAATATAAGGTATAAAATAAAACGAATATTAAAGAAACGTGATATTAAAAAATATCATTTAATATCAAATATAGATAGAGAAATAACTTCTTATCTAAAGGGACTTGGAATATTTATGGTAATTCAGTTTTTTGAATATACGTTTCTTTTCTTAATAATAGGACATCCTAACTTCTTATTGCTTGGTGTACTTGCATGTGTTACAACCGTTATTCCTTATTTTGGAGGTATAATTACTAACGTAATAGCACTATTAATAGCATCAGTTGTTTCACGTAAATTATTTATTCTAACTCTTATAATTACTTTAGTATTTCCAAACATAGATGGATATATAATATCACCTAAAATATATGGTAAAACTAATCAATTACCACCTCTTTTAACTATATTTTCAGTATTTGCAGGTGGTGCATTATTTGGATTTATTGGTATTGTAATAGCAGTTCCTTTAACCATAATAATATTATCAATAATAAAATCATATAAACATGAAATAGGTCACAAAATTAAAAGAGTAAAAGAAAATATATAAACTTCCTGTAAACCTGGAAGTTTTTATTATACTTTTTTATTATCTTATATGTTATACTTATATTAGAAGAACAAACTAGTGTGATCTGTTTGTACTTTAATATAATACAAAGGAGAGGTAATATGGGATTTATAAAAGCATTTACCGGTGCATTAGGAGGCACATTTGCAGATCAATGGCGTGATTATTATATGCCTAGAACTGACGTTCCAGCTACAGCAGGATTATTTGAGGCTGTACCATCTGGAACAAATAACGGAAGAGGAGAAAATACTAAGGGTAACAATAACATCATTAGTAATGGTAGTAAAATAATTGTACCTGAAGGAACTGCTCTAATCACATTACAAGATGGAGCTATAACAGGTTTTATAGCAGAACCAGGTGGATTTGAATTTAGATCAGATGATCCTAATTCAAAATCAATTTTTGCAGGAGATGGTATAATAGGAACTCTTGCTAAGGCAACTTGGGAAAAGGTTAAATTTGGCGGTCAACCTGCATCACAGCAATTAGCATTTTACGTTAATTTAAAAGAAATACCAAATAATAGATTTGGAACTCAATCTGAAATATATTGGGATGATGCATTTTTTGGTACACAAGTTGGTGCTATAACTAGAGGTACTTATACATTAAAGATAGTTGACCCTTTATTATTTGTAAAAAACTTTGTTCCATCAAAGTATTTACAACCAGGTGCACAACCATTTGATTTTGCTGATATGGATAATGATGCAGGAGCACAATTATTTAATGAAGTAGTTGGTTCTTTATCAGCAGCATTCTCTAATTATACAAATGATCCAAGCATGGGAAATAGAATGTCAAAAATTCAAGGAGATCAAATTGGATTTGCAAACGCAATGAGTAAAGCTGTTGAAGACGCTTATCAGTGGAAATCAACAAGGGGATTAGAAATAGTTAAAACAGCTATTTTAGCTATTGAATATGATGATGATACTAAACAATTGATGAAAGATGTTAAAAAAGCAGATGCATTATCTGGAGCTCGTGGAAATGCATTTATGCAACAAGCTGCAGCACGTGGTATGCAAACTGCTGGTGAAAATGGTGGTGGCTCTGCAATGGCATTTATGGGTATGGGAATGCAGGCTGCTGGTAATATGATGGGACAAATGACTCAACCTAATACTGATTCATCATATAAGCCAAATTTTGGAGCTCAAAATAACGTACAACAAGCACAAGATCCAACAACTAAATTATTAGAAATGAAAAAACTTCTTGATGCTGGAATAATAAGTCAAGAAGAATTTGATAAAGTTAAAAAAGATTTATTAGGTTTATAGTATGAATGATTTAAAGGAGCAATTAGTGGATAGTGCAAAAAGTAAAAGTAAAAATAAAAGTACTACTAGGGTAGTAAAAACTGATACAGAGGCTAAAAATGGACAAAATAAATGTCCTAAATGTGGTGCTACTGATATATCTGTTAATTCTAAAACTGGTAAATTAAGGTGTAATTTTTGTAGACATGAATTTGAACCAGAAAAACTAGAAGGAATGGAAACTGACTTAACGAAGTTAAGTGGTCAAATAATAGGCTCTGGTGCTCAAAATATTATAGCTGATACAAAAGATGTATTAACGTTTAAATGTAGTAGTTGTGGTGCAGAAGTTGTTATAGATACATCATCTAGCATGACAGCTAGATGTCACTGGTGTAGAAATACTTTGTCAGTTAATGAACAAATTCCAAATGGTAGTGTTCCTGATGTAGTATTACCATTTAGTGTCACTAAAGATGATGCAAAAACTGAAATTGAAAAGTTTGTTGGCAAAAGAAAGTTTTTCGCACATCCAAAATTCAGATTAGAATTTACAACTAATAACATCATGGGTGTTTACTTTCCATATATGCTAGTTGATGTTAATGCACATGCATCATTTTCCGGTGAAGGAGAGCATGAACTTAGAAGTTATACAGTTGGTAGTGGTGATAATAAAGAAACAAGATATGATGCTGAATTATATCATATAGAAAGGGATTTTGATATTGTAATTGATGGTTTATCTATAGAATCTAGTTTGGATAGATTAAACGTTAATTCGAAGGATAAGACTAATAATATAATTAATTCAATAATGCCTTTTGATACAGAAAATTGTGTTAAATATAATGCTAATTATCTTAAAGGTTATACTTCTGAAAAAAGAGATACCAATATTGAACAAATAAGAGGTATAGCATATAATCAATCAAAAGATATAGCTAGATATGCTGCTAATGATTCTCTTAAAAAGTATGATAGGGGAGTTAACTGGAAAAATGAAGCATTTAACGTTAAGGGTGAACAGTGGAAAGCAGCATATTTACCAGTTTGGCTTTATAGTTATCAGCAAGTTAAAGGTGATAAAAAATTACTTCATTATGTAGCTGTTAATGCTAGAACTAAAGAAACAATGGGCAGTATACCAATTCATATGCCAAAATTACTAATTGTTTCAGCATTTGTTGAACTTTTAGGTTATCTTGCTATGATTTTTGTTGATTGGGATTATAGCTTTATTTTCCTACTTTCAGGAGTAATTTACTTCTTAATTATGTATGCAAGATATCGTAATTCAAATGCAAGGCATACTTATGAAGTACAAACTAAAAAACAAGTATTTAATCTTAAGAAAGTTGATAATCTTATTAGAGTAGAAAGAGGTTTAAGAAACTCATCTATGTCTGGTGCTAACAACAAAAGATTAGATGGTCAACTATCAAATAATAAAATGAACATATTAAATAAAGTAGTTGATAATCAAGTGTTTGATACTTTAACTAATAATAACCCGGTAGCGGATAAAATAAAAGATAAAATAAATAAACAGGACAATAAATAATAAATTTCGTAAAAATATTTAAATTGATACTATATTTATTTTAAAAAATATAATATAATGTAAACATAGGAGGATATTATGAAAATAGCATTAATAATTATAGCAGTAGTTGTAGTACTTGTATTATTATACCTTGTATCTACATATAATATGCTTGTTAGCTTAAGAAACAAAGTAAAGGATCAGTGGTCACAAATTGATGTTGTATTAAAAAATAGAAGTGATTTGATTCCTAATATTGTTGAAACCGTAAAAGGATATGCAAAACATGAAAATAATACTTTAAAAGAAGTAATTGAAGCAAGAAATAGTATGAATAGTGCATCTTCTGTTGAAGAAGAGATGAAAGCTTCTAACGAAGTTACTAAGGCATTAGGAAAGTTATTTGCATTAGCTGAAAGCTATCCAGAATTAAAAGCAAATCAAAACTTCTTAGATTTACAAAGTAAATTAAATGAAATCGAAGAAAAAATACGTTTTGCAAGACAATTTTATAATGATTCAGTTTTAACTTATAAGAATAAAATTGAAATGTTTCCATCTAACATAGTAGCAAATATGTTTGGATTTAAACAAGAAGCATTCTTCGAAGCTAATGAAGAAGAAAGAAAAAACGTACAAGTAAAATTTTAGTCTACTATAAAAGTAGACTTTTTCTTTAAGAAGGGAGATGTAAGTAGTGAAAAAAATATTTAATTATTTATTATTAATTATTGTTATGCTATTTCCTATATGTGTTAAAGGTATAGAAATAGAAAGTGTTGATATAGCAGTAAATGTTGATAAAAATGGGACCGCACACGTTACTGAAACTTGGAATAATCCGGTTCCAAAATCCAACGCTACAGAATTTTATAAAGCTTATGATAATTTAGATGGTATGAACATAACTAATTTTAAGGTTAACTATAATAATAAAGATTTTGATTATAAAAGTAACTGGAATATAAATGCTTCTTTTGAAGACAAATCAAATAAAAATGGAATTTACTATGAAAATAATAAAGTTGAATTATGTTGGGGTGTTACAAATTATGAATCTGGTACATATGTATTAACGTATGATATAGAAGGTTTTGTTTTAGGGTTAACAGATTCGGACATTATTTATTTTAACTTTATATCGAGTGGTAATGAGATAGGTGATTTTTACCTTAAATTAAATTCGGATTTTTACTTTGATAAGGACTTACCAGTTTGGGGTTATGGAAAACGTGGTGTACCTACATATGTTTATGATGGATATATTGAAATAAAAACGGAAAATAAAATTGACAATAGCGAATATATAACAATGCTTGTTAAATTTGATAAAGGAACATTTTACACATCTAATGTATCAGATAAAGACTTTAAATATTACTCTGATATGGCTGAAGAAGGAGCAATAAAGTATCAATCTAGTGATTCTACGACTTCTGGCTTTCTAAATACTTTATTACCAATCATTAGTGTTTTAGCTCCAATATTATTATTAGCGTTTGTCGCATTTATAATAACTAAATCATCAAAATCACGTGCAGTTGTAGGTGGTGAAACACTTTTATTTGGTAAAAATGGTAGAGTTATACCAAAAAATATTCCGAATATAAGAGAAATACCATTTGATAAAGATATATATATGACCTACTGGGTAGCATTAAGTTATAGCATAAGTAGTAAAAAAACAGACTTTTTAGGGGCAATCCTACTTAAATGGATGTTAACTAAAAAGATTACTTTGCAAAAACAAGAAGTGAAAAAGTTATTTAAAACAGCTGAAGAAAGTGTAATTATATTACCTGAGAATCCTGTATTCGATAATTTACTTGAACTTGATCTTTATAAAATGTTATATGAAGCAAGTCATAATGGAATATTAGAATCTCATGAGTTTGAAAGCTGGTGTCGAGATAATTATGATAGAATTCTTGGCTGGTTTGATGATGTAGCTAAAGAGGAAAATAAAAAGCTTATAAGCACGGGTAAAATACATGTTGAAAAAAAACGTACATTTAAAATATTTAAGTCTAATACTTATAATGTAGATCCTTCAATGATTAATGAAGCAATTAAATTAAAAGGATTTAAGAACTTCTTAGATGAATTTTCTAGAATTGATGATAAAGAAGCTATAGAAGTTAACATGTGGGAATATTATTTAATTTATGCCCAAATACTTGGTATTGCTAATAAGGTTGCAAAACAATTTAAAAAGTTATACCCTGAAATAATTGAGAATAACGAATATGGATATTCATATGATGACTTTTTATTTATTAGTGCAATAAGCTATTCTGGTATTAATAGCGCTGTATCTTCTAGATCAAGAGCAGAAAGTTATTCAGCAGGTGGAGGAGGATTTTCTTCAGGCGGAGGCGGTGGCGGCGCTTTCGGAAGTGGTGGAAGCATGGGTTCGAGATAGTAAAACTATTTGCCCACTTAATACTAATTGACTATTTTTAAAAAATATACTAAAATATAGTTATGTTTTTAGTAAGAAGTGACAGCTTACAATATAAATAAAAACAAAACAATTTAAAAGTTAAATAAAAGAGCACTTTAAGTGAAGTAGGGTGGCACCGTGGACTTATATAGTTCATCCCTACACTAAAAGGCTCTTTTTTATGTAAAAAGGAGGAAATTATGATAACTAAACCTAAAGGAACAAGAGATATTTATGGAAGTGAAGCTAAAAGGTGGCAATACGTATCTAAAGTAATTGATGAGGTAATGGAAAAGTATAATTATAGTTTTATACGTGTTCCAGTATTTGAATCAAGTGAGTTATTTCATAGAGGTGTTGGACAGACAACTGATATAGTAACTAAAGAAACTTATGATTTTACTGATCGTGGTGGAAGAAATATGACACTTCGCCCTGAAGGAACTGCAGGAGTTGTTAGAAGTTATATAGAAAACAAAATGTATGGTGATAATAATCAGCCAGTAAAATTCTATTATAACTGTCCAATGTATCGTTATGAAAGACCACAAGCTGGAAGACTTCGTGAACTTACACAATTTGGATATGAACTTATAGGAAGTGATGATCCAATATCTGATGCTGAAGTAATATCGCTTGCAGTTAATATTTATAAAATATTAGGATTAAAGAAGATAAAGGTTAATTTAAATTCACTTGGTGATAAAGAATCAAGAGAAAATTATAGAGAAGCTTTAATTAATCATTTTAAACCACATATAGATGAACTATGTGAAGATTGCAAAGAAAGATTAGAGAAAAATCCTCTTAGAATATTAGATTGTAAAGTAGATGCTGATAAAGAAATTATGAAGGCTGCACCTAAAACAATTGATTATTTAAATGAAGAATCAAAAGAAAGATTTGAAAAGGTAAAAGAATATCTTGAAGTTATGAAAGTTACATACGTTGTTAATCCAAGCGTTGTAAGAGGTCTTGATTATTATAATCACACAGTATTTGAAATAGAAGCTGAAGTGGAGGGTTTTGGAGCTCAAAACGTAATTGGTGGAGGCGGAAGATATAATGGCATGATAGAGCAATTAGGAGGTCCATCAACACCTGCTATTGGTTTTGCTTCAGGTTTTGATAGATTAATGCTTGCACTTGAAAAAGAAAACGTTAATATTCCAGTAACAAATAGTGTAGATTTATTTTTGTTATATGTAAGTGAAGAAGAAAAGAAATATGCAGCATATTTATCTAATGAACTTAGAATGAATGGATTTATAGTAGAAACTGACTATTTATCTAGAAGTTTAAAAGCTCAGTTTAAGCAAGCAGATAGATTAAATAGTAAATTTACTATAGTTTTAAATAGTGATAGTTTAAAAAATAATGAAATAAAGATAAAGAATAACAAAACCAAAGAAGAAGAAATTATATCACTAGATGCATTAATTTATTATTTAGACGAAAACATCGTAGAAGATGATGAATGTTCATGTGAAGATGGCTGCAATTGTAGTGATGAAAATTGTAATTGTCATAATGACGAATGTTCGTGTCATAATAAAGAAAATAATTTAGGAGGAGTATATGAAGAAGAATAATAATACTGATTTTAATATTAATAACGTTGGTGAAGAAGTTATATTATATGGCTGGGTTCAAAAGAAAAGAAACCTAGGTGGTCTTGTATTTATCGATTTAAGGGATAGAAGCGGAATAATACAAATAGTTGTAAGACCAGAAAATGAAAACTATGAATTAGCATCATCTCTAAAAAATGAGTCAGTTATTGAAGTTACTGGTAAGATAGTTAAGAGGGAAAGCATAAATAATAAGATACCAACAGGTGAAATAGAAGTTGAAACTAGTTCACTTAAACTTATTAATTCATCAATAGATATACCTTTTGAAATCACTGATGATACAACTGCATTAGAAGATACTAGATTAAAATATAGATATTTAGATATTAGAAGAGGTGAAATCAAAAATAAGTTAATAGCTAGAAGTAAGATTACAATGGCAATAAGAGAGTTTCTTGATTCAAAGGGATTTATAGAAGTTGAAACTCCAGTACTTTGTAAATCAACTCCAGAAGGTGCTAGAGATTATCTTGTTCCATCAAGGGTTAATAAGGGTAAATTTTATGCCTTACCACAGTCACCACAGCTATTTAAACAGCTATTAATGGTTGGTGGAATTGAAAAATATTTTCAAATAGCAAAATGTTTTAGAGATGAAGACTTAAGAGCAGATAGACAACCAGAATTTACTCAGGTTGATATGGAAATGAGTTTTGTAAACGAAGAAGATGTTATGAATGTATCAGAAGAATTAATAGCATATGTATTTAAGAAAATAAAAAACATTGATGTTAAACTTCCACTATTAAAAATGAAGTATAACGATGCTATGAAAGATTATGGATCAGATAAACCAGATTTAAGATTTGATATGAAAATAAATGATATAACTGATATATTTTCTAATACTTCATTTGAAATGTTTAAAACTACTATAACAGATGGTGGAATTATTAATGCAATAGTAGTTAAAAATGCAGCTGATAAGTATTCAAGAAAGAACTTAGATGTATTAACTGAATTCGTTAAAACTTATAAAGCAAAGGGGCTTGCATACATTAAATATAATGAAGAAGTAACTGGTTCTATTGTAAAAGTAATGACAGAAAAAGAAATTAATGATATAAAAGATAAATTAGATATTCAAAATAATGATTTAGTCTTAATAATATCTGGTTCTTATAACGTTGTTAAGATTTCACTTGGAGCTTTAAGATGTAAACTTGCTAAAGATTTAGGATTAATTAATAAAGATGATTATAAATTTCTTTGGGTTACAGATTTTCCTTCTTTCGAATGGAGTGAAGAAGAAAATAGGTTTATGGCATGTCATCATCCATTTACTGCACCAAAAGATTGTGATGTAGATAAATTATTAACTGATAAAGCTAATTGTTATAGTAAAGCTTATGATATGGTTATTAATGGTTATGAAGCTGGAGGAGGCTCAATACGTATTCATGATCAAGAAATTCAAAAAAAGATGTTTGAAGCATTAGAATTAACTGATGAACAAATAAAAGAAAAATTTGGATTCTTTGTTGATGCATTAAAATATGGAACACCACCACACGGAGGGCTTGCATTTGGTCTTGATAGATTAGTTATGCTTCTTACTAATACTGAAAATATAAGAGACGTAATTGCATTTCCTAAAACTGCATCAGCTAATTGTTTAATGAGTGAATGTCCTAATATAGTTGATGATAAACAGTTACAAGAACTAAAAATTAAAGTAGATGAGTAAATATCATTGATTATGTCAAAATTATGTGTTTTAATATTAATAGGAGGACATATGAAAAAGAGTTTTAAAATATTAATAGCATTAGTAATTGTTATATTAATGACAGCATGCTCACAAGAAATATTTAAGGATAATACTAAGAAAATAGAGTTAGGTACTTGGCAAGGTAACGTTTACACAAATAATTTTTTAAACTTTAAATATACAATGCCAGATTCTTGGAAGAAAGACACTAATGAAGAGTTAGCAGAACTTATGGATACAGAAGTTGATACTTTAAATGATAATGAAAAATTATCAAAAGAAGATGGTGTGTATCATTTTATGGTTAAAGATGAAACTACTGGTGATAACGTTATACTATTAAGTGAAAAGGATAGTGTAAGTAGCATGAAAACTTACGTTAATTCACTAAAAACGCAATTAAAAAATGTGACTAATATGAAATATACTATTGGTGAAGAAAAAGATGAAACAGTAAATGGTATAAAATATAAAACGTTAGAAACTGATTGTAAAATTGAAAGTCAAGTTTTAAAACAAAAGTATTATATTGTAAAAAACAATGGCTATTTTACTAGTATTATAGTTACAAATGTAACAACAGATGATTCTGAATTTATGAATAAAATAATTAATTCATTTGAAAAATTAAACTAAAGAACCTATTGGTTCTTTTTTTGCGTGTTAAATATGACCTTTATTATTGTTTTTTTGCACTAAATAATATATAATTAATTTAGTAATAGAATAGGAGTGGTTGTATGAGAGATGATATTTTAAACTTAGAAGCTGATTTTGCAAATAATGAATATTATGGAACTAATGTATGGACTGATGAAAAATATCGTGTTTTAAGTGGTAAAGGTTCAGTTTTACTTTCAGCTCCCCATTCTGTTAATCAAATCAGATATGATGATGTAAGAGATGCTGAAAAATATACTGGAGCTATTGTTAGATATTTAAGTAGAGCAACTAATTCATATGCAATATTTCAACTTTTTACTCATGCAGATCCTAATAATGATGAAGAACATAATTATAAAAATGCAATTATTAATCTAATTGAGATAAATAAAATCAAGCTATTAATAGATGTGCACTCAAGTGTTTTTAGAGATGATGCTGATATTGATCTTGTAACTAATAACGGAGAAAGCATGTGTGGTAATTTTGAGCTACTAAATAAATTAAAAGTACTTGGTATAAAATATGGTCTTGATATAGCAGAAAACAATACTCCAAATAAGGAGAAGAAATATGAAATAATAGGTGTTTCTTCATTAGTATGTGGAATACCATCTATTAGGTTAGTAATTAATAGAAATAAACTAGACAGAAATGATAATGAAGCCTTTTTAAAGAAGATACTAATGTTGCTTGAAGAATTTATTTCATATGTTGACTATAATTAATGTAAAATAATAAAATATTTCTTGTATATTATTATTAAATAATGGTATAATATAAATGCCTGGTGGAATCGTAAGCTAGTACATTTAACCCGCTAACTAATTATTGGGAATCAGAATCAATGGTGGTGTTCATGCTTAACCTTGTTAAGAAGTCTAAAGCCATTGTGGGATGCCCACCTGCCATTTTGCGCAGGTTTATATTACTAGTGAACGACCCTCCGGGTTGTTTTTTTGTATTTAAGTAGAGGTTCATATGAATAATGTTTATAAAAGATTAGAAAAAATTATTGGTAATAATAATATAGAAAGATTATCTAAAGTAAAAGTATTAATTGTTGGTTTAGGTGGAGTAGGGGGATCTTGCTTTGAATCACTTGTAAGAAGTAAGATTGAAAATATATATGTATGTGATTTTGATACATTTGAAGAAAGTAATTTAAATAGACAAATACTATCTGATTTATCAAATATTGGGCAATACAAAGTTGATGTTGCAGAAAAAAGAGCTAAAATGATTAATGATAAGTGCAATATAATTAAAATAAATGAAAAATTAAATAAGGAAAACATTAATGAATTAATTCCAAATAACATAGATTACATTGTTGATGCATGTGATGATATAATAGTTAAGGTGGAATTAGTTAAATTTGCCATAAATAATAAAATAAAAATAATATCTAGCATGGGAACAGGTAATAAATTAAATCCTCAATTATTGGAAATAACTAATATATGGAAAACAAAATATGATCCTCTAGCTAAAAAATTTAGATATTATTTAAAAAAGAATAGAATTAATTATAAATTACCTGTTGTATCTTCAGTAGAACAGCCACTAATGAAAACAAGTGATTTTGTAGGATCATTTGCACCTGTTACTAATACTGCAGGATTACTTCTATCAAGTTATGTAATAAATGATATAATCAAGAAATAATATATATTGATTATTAAATATATAAATGTTAAAATTATCATGATATTAAGGAGTTAAAAAATGAAAAAGAAATTATTGTTTTTAGCTATATTTTTAATGTTTTTATTTAACTTTAGAGTAAGTGCTAAAGAGTCTCTTATATGCCCAAAAACGGCTAATTTAGGAGATGTAATAACGTGTTCTTATACTTTTGATAAAGAAAGTAGATTAATTGAAACCGACATAAATTATTTATCTATTGATAGTATAACTGGAGAACAATATACTAAAAAAAATAACTATCAAGTAATATTTAATAGTTCTGGTAAAGTTAATTTTAAAACTAAAAAAGTAGGAACAGTAAAGGTATATGTTACAATGCTTAGTATAGATTCATCAATTAGTGAGTATACTCAAACTATTGTAATAAATGATAAAACAACGACAACTAAGAAAACTACTACAACAAGAAAAAAGTCAAGTGACAATTATTTATCTAGTATTAGAATTGATGGTGATATAATAAAGGATTTTGATAAAAACATAAATAAATATTATGTTACTGTACCTAATAATAAAGAAGAAGTTAAAATAACATATAACTTAAATGATGATTATTCAAAAGCAGAAATTAATGGTCCAAAAAAATTAGAAGTAGGTGACAATGAGTATACAATAGGTGTAACATCAGAAGATAATACAACAAGATTTTATAAAATATTAATTACAAGACAAGAAGCTGAAAAAATATTATCAGATAATAACAAATTGTCAAAACTAAGTATTAAAAATCATAAAATTAATTTTAATAAAAACATAAATACTTATCATTTAATGATAGATAAAGATACAAAAAAGTTGAATATTAGCGTGAAAGTGGAAGATGAAAAAGCTAAATATAAGATAACTGGAAACAATAATTTAAATACAGATAGTATAATTAAAATAGCAGTAACTGCTGAAAACGGAGAAATTAATTTATATAGAATAATTATAAATATTAAAAAAAATAGTATTGTACCAATATGTATATTTATTGGTACGTTAATTGTTTTAGTTATTGTTATCATAATACTTATTAAAAGAAAAAAAGGATCAAATAAGAAAGATAATAATAAAGAATCTGAACAAGATTTAGAAAAAACAATTGTTATGACTTCTTTAGGTGATAATGTAAATAAAGAAATAGATGATGATAACGAAAAAACTCTAGTTTAGTTTACTAGAGTTTTTGTTTATTTTCTCAATGTTTTTTAGTGTAGTATTAAGTACATTTTCATATTTATTATTTTTAGGCCTATAATAAATTCTTCCCTTTAGTTCATCTGGTAAATATTGCTGAACTACGTAGTTTTCCGGATAATCATGAGGATATTTATATCCAAACGCATTATGATCTATATGACTTGGAACTTTACCCACATTACCATTTGAAATATCGTTAAGTGCAAGATCAATAGCTTTTTCAGCACTATTAGACTTAGGAGATAAACATAAATCAATTATCATTTGCCCAAGTGGTATTCTAGCTTCTGGAAGTCCAACTCTTTCACAAGCATTAATGCATGCTTCAACTCTAACTCCCATATTAGGATTTGCAAGTCCGATATCTTCATATGCAATAACACTCATTCTTCTATATATACTATCTAAATCACCAGATGTTATAAGTCTTGCTAGATAGTGTAGAGCTGCATTAACGTCAGAACCTCTAATTGATTTTTGAAAGGCAGATAACACATCATAATGACCTGTTTCACTTTCATCCATTAAATTACTAGCTTTAGGATTTATATTTTTTATTAAATCTACCGTTATTTTTTTAGTGCTAGAACTATAATATGATACTTCAAGTAAGTTAATTGCATATCTAAAATCTCCATTAGATAATGTACTAATCATACTTATTGCATCATCATCAATATCTATACCATCAAGTTTATTAGTTGCCTTTTTAAGACCATCTATAATATCCTCTTTAGAAAGTGCTTTTAATTCAAATATTTGACATCTGCTTCTTATTGCAGGATTAATTTTATGATAAGGGTTGGATGTTGTAAGTCCAATTAACGTTATTAAACCATTTTCTAAAAGTGGTAATAATAAATCTTGCTTATCTTTATTTAATCTATGTATTTCATCTACTACTAGTACTATATTTCCGTATAATTTTGTTTCTTCGAATACTATTTCAAAGTCTTTTTTATTGTTAATAACAGCATTTAAAAATCTTGTTTTAACTTCTAATTCATTTGTAATAGCAGTTGCAATAGATGTTTTTCCAACACCTGGAGGACCATATAAAATCATAGAAAATAACTTTTTATTGTTTACTAGATTAGTAATTATTTTATCCTGACCTATTAAATGTTTTTGACCAATTATATCAGATAATTTTTTAGGTCTTAATCTATCAGCTAATGGATTATTATTCATTTTTCATCACCTATATAATTATAACATTATATTTGAAAAATATATAAAACTTTTGTATACTATTATTGGTGATAGTATGAACTGGTATATAAAAGATTATATTGATTATGTATATATAGAAAAAAAATTAAGTAGTAATACAAAAGAGGCATATTATAGAGATCTTATTTATTTTATTAAGTATATTAATAAAGAAGATGTAACAAAAATTAATACAAATGACATTAGAAAATATGTAAACCATTTAAGTGACATTAAAGAAACAGATAAAACAATTGCAAGAAAATTAGTTAGTATAAGAACTTTTTTTGATTACTTAGTTATGAATAAAATAATTAGTGATAATCCATGTCAAAAGATAGAATCACCTAAACTAAAAAAAACTTTACCTAAAGTACTAAATATAGACGAAGTAAATAAACTATTAAATATTGAGCCTAAAACTGCTTTAGAATATAGAAATAAGGTCATGATAGAACTTATGTATGCAACAGGGCTAAGAGTTAGTGAATTAGTGAATTTAACTATAAATGATATAAATTTAACTGATAATTATGTAAGGTGTTTTGGTAAGGGAAAAAAAGAAAGAATAGTTCCAATAGGAAATACTATGAATAATTTATTAGATGAGTATATAAATGTCCATAGAAATGCTTTACTAAAAGGTTATTTAACTGATAAATTGTTTTTAAGTAGTTATGGAAAAGGTATTACTAGGCAAGGATTTTTTAAAATATTAAAACAAACTGGTAAAGAAGTTGGAATTATAAAGGATTTTTCTCCACATACATTAAGACATTCTTTTGCAAGTCATATGCTAGAATATGGTGCAGATATTCGTTCTATTGGTGAACTATTAGGTCATGAAAATATAAAAACTACTGAAATATATACACATTTAACTAATCCTAAACTCAAAAATGATTATAAATCTTATCATCCAAGAGATAAATTTTAACTATTTTAACTTGATAATATAAACATTTATTTAAAATAATTTCATAAGCTTAAATAGATAGTGAGGAATAAGTATGTTAAATAATGTTTCATATGCATTTATATTATCTTTTTTAGCTGGAATATCTACTGTTTTAGGGGCATTAATTATTTTTTTTGATAAAAACAAAAGTAGTAGGGTAGTTTACATAAGTTTATCTTTTGCATCTGGAGTTATGATATGCGTATCATTAACTGATTTACTCCCTAATTGCTACAAAATGATATTAAATACCAGTATTTTTTTTCCTAAATTAATGCTAACTTTAATATTTATGGTAATGGGAATAATTATATCTATGTTAATTGATAAGTATTTGCCAAGTAATTATGAAAATAAAAGTAATAATGGTAAATTATATAAAATAGGAATAATAAGTATGGTTGCAATCGTACTTCATAATATTCCAGAGGGTATTGCAACGTTTATAACATCTTCAAATAATCTTAGTTTAGGTCTTACGTTAACACTTGCAATAGCTCTTCATAATATACCAGAAGGAATATCTATTGCAGTTCCTATATATCATTCTACTAATAACAAGTTAAAAGCTATTTTATATGCTTTATTATCTGGTATGAGTGAAGTAGTAGGTAGTATGCTTTCATATTTATTTTTAGCTCCATTTATGAATGATCATATAATGGCGGCATTATATGCCTTAATTGCGGGTATTATGATTCATATATCAGTTTATGAATTAATTCCTGGGGCATATAAAGAGGGCACTTTAAAAGAGGTACTTAAGTATTTTATAATTGGATTTATTGTAATGATATTAAGTCATTTACTGATGAGTATGTAATTAAAGCTGAATAATTATATAAATTTTTAGATACACAAGACTTTTAATAATAAATTTGATATAGTAGATTTAGAAAGTTTAAATGATGATAGTGCTTTTAAAAAAGAAATAGCAAAAGATGGTATAATAATTTATGAGAAAAATTAATTTAAGTCCCCTATCATATATTATTTTAATATAGAAGGGGAGTATAAGATATAAACGCATAAATAAATATTTATGCTTTTTTTTAATTTCTGGATGTATTATAACTTTATACATAGTTAGTTAAATAATTAATTATATATAAAAATAGTCAAAATAACGTACTATAAAAGTTTTAAAAGTAGAATTAATATAAATATACTAAACAAGCTCATAAGTCGTTTATTTAAGCTTAATATTAGTTTAAGAAAGAGTAGTAGAAGACTATAAATATATACTAAGGTATAAAAAAGATAACTATATAATAGCTATCAAAAGTTCAAAATAATAAATGTTAACATAATATGTATTATACGAAGTAGAAGTTTGAGCTATCTCTATGGAACAATAATCCTTTTCAAATACATTACTATAACTTATTTTACTATCTTTTAAGTAATCCGTCAAATTATCTTCAAATATTTAGAGTTAATAATAATTAGTTTTTTATAAAAATGCTTCCCTATTATTTTAAAATCAAATATAATATAAATATGTTGAGTAATAATGAAAGGAAAAAAATAATGATAAAGACAATTATTTACTTTATAGTATTAATGGCAGTAGCATATTTATTTAATTATTTGCATAGTATAATAAACAATAATAACATAAAATCTGATAAAAAATATTATAAAAGAAAATATATGTCAGATTGTAAATTAAATTTTTATAATAAAATAAAAGAACTAGAAAACGAAGAATATAAGGTTATTCCACAAGTAAATCTGGCAACAATAATAACAAAGGAAAATAAAAGTTTTCAAGGGGAATTATTTAGAAATATAGACTTTGCAATATTTGATAAAAACTTTCAAAACCTTTTATTATTAATAGAATTAAATGATAGTTCACATAAAAAGTCTAGTAGGATTAAAAGAGATATAAAAGTTAAAAAAATATGTGATAGTGCAAATATTAAATTAATAACATTTTATACGAATTTCGCAAATGAAAAAGATTATGTAATAAATAGAATCAAAAAAGAAATATTAACAGAAAATACAAAAATAGACTCGGAAGTAAAATCTTAATCCGAGTCTATTTTTTATTATTATATGTTATACATCACGTGACTGAATTTCAGCTATTTTAGCTAATACTTCTGAAGCATTATTTCTGTTTATTTCAGAGTATCCTAGTTCTTGTAGTGCTTGTATTTTAGCAGTATTAATTTCTTCTGTTCTACTTAATTTTTCTTCGTTTTTATGTTCTATTTCTGCTACAAATTTTTTGTGTTGCTCTGCAAGTTTACTCTTAGATGCACCACCATTTCTATATAATGTCATAGCAGAATGCATAATGCTTTCAAAAATAAATTGTTCTTCTTCATTAAAAGCATATTCTTCAGCATCTACAAATCCTAAAAGTTTCACTACATATCCCATCATATACTTTAATTCTTTTACGTTTTCTAAACCTTGTATAAAATTTAATAGATACTTATATGTTATATATGAATCATTTGTACCATCAGCAAATCTTTCTTTGATGATAAAAATAATGTCATTTAATAATTCTTGTTCTCTTGGCTTTAATTCTTTAAATTCTATATTTTCAGAATGTGAAACACATGTATTATTAAAGTCACCATTCATTATCATATCTACTTTATTAATAAATTCAGTGTCAACAACAATATTGTCAATATCCTTAGAATCTTTAATGTCAAGTAAATTAAATAATTTCATTTTTTTATCTTTTGGCCACTTAGAAACATCATCCATTTCTAAGTAATTATATATCATTTGTCTTGACACACCTAGGTATTTGGCTAATTTTACCTTTGAAATACCAGTATCTTGTAATATTTCATTTAATCTATCCATATGTATCTCTCTCCTACTCTATATTACATATATCATTTTACACTATTTTACAAAATTGTCAATATAATTACACCTATATTAGATATGTAAATGTAGTGTTACAATTGATGTGACACCATTTCTATATACAAAAAGCGATAGATACTTTAAAATAGTTATTGCA
>CAKOWI010000003.1 GCA_934122275.1 uncultured Bacilli bacterium
CAATAACAAATTTATTGTATCATATTGCTTAAATTTTTTTATAAATTTGGTATCACATCATTTACAACCACACAATTTTTTTACCATGTCCTTAAATTCTTTTCCTCTTACTTCACATTCTTTATACTGATCCCAAGATGCTGATGCTGGAGATAAAAGCACTACATCTCCTTCTTTAGCTAACGCCTTAATGTCATCAAAGCTATCTTTTAAGAATTCATGTGTGTATACTTTAATGTTTAAATTATTTGCAAACTCTTCTACTCTATTTCTGCAACTACCTATTGCTATTATAGCTTTAACGTTTGTCATATAATCTTTTAAATCATCAAAATTCTGTCCTCTTTCTAATCCTCCAAGTATTATTATTGTGGGTTTATTAAAAGAAGATAATGCTATTTGTGTACATTTTATGTTAGTAGCTTCAGTATCATTATAACACTTTGCACCATTTATCTCTCCACAATACTCTAATCTATGTTCAACACCTTTAAAATTATATACAACATCTTTTATAATATCGTTTGAAATTCCTAACTCTTTAGATACAAGAATTGCTGCCATAACGTTTTCGGCATTATGAGTACCAACTATTATCATTTTATCAGTTTCAACTACAAGTTCATTATCATAATATATATTTCCATTTTCTAGATAACAATCAGTTTTCTTTTTACTTGAGAAATACAATTTCTTAGATTTTATATCTTTAGTTTGCTTTAATACTTCTTCATTTTCTAAGTTAAGTATTGCTATATCATCGATAGTTTGGTTCTTAAATATTTTTGTTTTTACATCTTTATACTTTTGATAACTGTTATCAAAAAAATCAACATGAGCTTCTGATAAATTTGTCATAACTGCTATATGTGGTTTAAACTCTCTTAGATTATTTAGCTGCTGACATGAAGTTTCCATAACAATTACATCATCTTTTTGTAGTTTATCTAAAAAACTACATAATGGATAACCTATATTACCTGCTAAATGGCATCTAAATCCAGCTTTTTTTATTATTTCATACGTTAATGTTGTCGTTGTTGTCTTACCATTTGTACCAGTTATTCCTATTAATGTTACATCACTAGGCAATAATCTATACGCCATTTCAACTTCATTAATAACTTCAATACCAAGTTCTTCAGCTTTTTTCACATATTTATGATGAATAGGAACTCCTGGATTTTTAATTAAATAATCAAAACTTTCATCTAATAAATCATCAGGATGAGATCCAAAGAAAAACTTAACACCTAAATCTTTTAGTTCTTTTAATTTTTCTTGATCTACTTTACTTTCTTCTTTACCATCATTTATTAGAACATCATTTCCTCTTTTTATCAAAAACTTAGCAGCTTCATATCCACTTCTTGCAAATCCTAATATAAATATTTTATTATTTTGAAACATATTAACACCTCTTAGACCATTATACTACATTCAAAACTATTTTTCACTCCTAAAGACTTTTTCTAAATAACATTTACCACATAATGGTACATATTTAACTTTATCATTTGAACCATCTATCATATTTTCTTCACCATTTATTATATATTTACCATTTATCATTCTAGCATTAAATCTTGCTTTAGTACCACAAGAACATATTGTTTCTAATTCTTTAAATTTATCAGATAACTCGAATAATCTTTTAGAGCCTTCAAAAAACTCTGATTTGAAATTTGTCTTAAGTCCAAAACAAATAACATGAATATTCATTTTCTTTGCTATAATCCAAAGATCTTCTACTTGTTTTTTATCAAGAAATTGTGCCTCATCAACTAAAATAGCATCACTATTTTCTATCAATCTCAAATAATTATCATTTAGTAAACTTTCATTCTTTTTTAATTTTATCTGAACCTTTCTTTTTGGACCAATTCTAGATACTAAATAATCTCCTCCTTTAGTATCAATAACTGATTTTATTAGTAGAACCTTTTTATTATTTTCTTCATAGTTATATGCCATCTGTAAAAGTGCCATACTTTTTCCAGAATTCATTGGACCATATCTAAATTCTAAATTTGCCATATTAACAATACTCCTATCTTTAATAAGATAGCATTATTAATTATTTTTGTAAACCAATTTTGGAAGTTCATCATTTATAAAATTGTCTTTATCTAAACAGAAAAATAAACAAGCCTTATCGTATTCTTCTTCAGAAAGTTCATCTATCAAGTTAAGAGTTATACAGTTTTTTACCTCATCTAAATATTTATTAATACTTTTTCCATACTTCGTATTGTTATACTCTTCAATTAATCTTTTAAGCTCATATTGTTTATTAAAATCATTTAATAATTCTTCATCTTTTAATAGCAAATTTATTTTTTCCTTTACAATTTCTTTTTCCGATTTATGATCAGTACTATAATTTAGTAATTTTAGTGTCATAGAACTATTTTCTTTCAGTACTCCATCAATAATATCAATAATTTCCGGATATATATAGTAATCATAACTAACCTTATACACGTCAATAAACGTTGGACCAAAAAAATTATGATTAGCTTGACTGTTTATAAACTTTTTAGTGAGATTAAACACTTTATCACCTTCAAAAGGAATATCATCTTTGCACATTTCTTGTTCTATGTGTCTTATAGTAGAACATTCGCTTATTATTTTATATTTTAATGATTCAAGTGCATCTATATTAATACTTACATCATACTTTTTTAAAATATTATTTTCTTTTTTTATAATCATAGTTCTTACCTCCTATATATTAATATTTTTATCACTTACTATTTTTCTTTGTCTTTTTAAAATATTATAAGTATTTTCAAAGTAACATAATACATGCTTACGTCATCAAAATCATGCAGCATCTCATCCTCCTTTTGGTGTAATTTTTACACATATTATT
The DNA here is from genome assembly GCA_934122275.1 of uncultured Bacilli bacterium. Taxonomy (GTDB): domain Bacteria; phylum Bacillota_I; class Bacilli_A; order RF39; family UBA660; genus Aphodocola. Next base: position 2,879 of record CAKOWI010000003.1, read on the forward strand.
TTATATTAAAAAGCACATATCACTTGTACTTTTTAAAACACTTTCTTAACGGGAATTTCGTCTTTAAATTTATATAATTTAGACGGCTTATTTCCATTTATGCTAAGTTCTTTATTTAAGTCTTCAACTATGTTTAAACTTAGTATTTTCTTTCTAAAGTTTCTTCTATCAAACTTCTTTTGTAAAATACTTTCAAAGACTTTTTGTAATTCAGGCATCGTAAAATTATCAGGTAAAATAGATTTTAAAATGTTACTTTCAGTTATTAGGCTTTTTAATTTTTTTAATGCCTCATTCATAATTTCATTATGTTTAAACGCAAGATTAGGCACGCAATCAATTTTAAACCAAGCGGCGTCTTTAGTATTTTTGTTTTCTTTTATTATTTTAGAATCACTTTTTAATATTCCGATATACGATACCGCAAGCATTCTAAATAAGTTATTTTCTTCACCAAACTCATCAAATGTTTTAAACTGATAAATATCACAATTTTCTATACCAGTTTTTTCATATATTTCCCTTTTTACTCCGTCTTCTAATCTTTCATTATTATATAATGCTCCCCCTGGTAATGCCCACATATCTTTATAAGGTTTATTACTTCTTTTTACCAGTAACACTTTAGTTATTCCGTTATCCACAGTAAATATAGCAGATATAACATGTATACCTTGTTTTTCATATAGTTTATTATCTACTCTCATATAACCACCATTATCATTATATGTGTTATTTATACACTTGTCAATATTGTTTGTGTAAGTTATATGCTTTTATATTATTTTCTTTTAAAACTATCTTTTTTATAATACTTAATAAATTTTTTATTATATTCAATGTACAAATCTAAATATTCATAAAAATATTTTTTAAATGTTTTATAAACATCTTCACTAACGATTTTATGATTTAAAGCTATCATCTCTGTATCTGCGTTTGTAAGTTCATAATATTCCTTTAAATTTCTTTTTCCATATATATCATAAATTTCACCATCTATCTTAATAAATATATGACTTATATGTGCATAGTTTTTATCACGTACCACAAATGTAGCATTTTTGTAAATGCTTTTAAGTAATCTTACAAAATAAAAACAGTATCCATTCATAAAAGTTTTATATGTACTAAAATAAAGAAAATCTTCACTTTTGTTGTTAATATAATACTCTTTTGTACTAATATAAGCTTTTTTTAACAATTCAATAATTGCTTCTACATCTTGTTCAAAAAAATCTATAGTATCTTTATCAACATAGTATCTCACAATTAATCACTCTTTTTCTAATAAGATGTATGATATCATAAAATAAAATCCAATACAAATAAAAAAGGAGTTTAATCCTTTTTATCTGTTAGTTGGAACAATTTTTTCCTTACCACCCATATAAGGTCTTAATGCTTCTGGAATTAGTACACTTCCATCTTCTTGTAAATTATTTTCCAAAAATGCAATTAACATTCTAGGTGGAGCGATAACAGTATTGTTAAGCGTATGTGCAAACTCTTTTGTACCATCTTCCTTTTTATAACGAATGCCAAGTCTTCTAGCTTGTGCATCAGTAAGGTTAGAACAAGAACATACTTCAAAGTATTTTTGTTGTCTTGGACTCCAAGCTTCTATATCACAAGACCTATATTTAAGATCTGCAAGATCTCCAGAACAACAAACAAGCTTTCTAACCGGTATATCTAAACTTCTAAATAGTTCTACTGAATAATTCCACATCTTATCATACCAAGAATCACTATCTTCTGGCTTGCAAACAACTACCATTTCTTGTTTTTCGAACTGATGAATTCTATATACACCACGTTCTTCTATTCCGTGTGCTCCAACTTCTTTTCTAAAGCATGGAGAATATGAAGTCATAGTAATTGGAAGTTCATTTTCTTTTAATAATTGATCTTTAAACTTTGCAATCATAGAATGTTCTGAAGTACCAATTAAGTATAAATCTTCACCTTCTATTTTATACATCATATTTTCTTTTTCTTCAAATGACATAACACCATCAACAGCATCAGAATGAATCATATATGGTGGTATACAATAAGTAAATCCTTTGTCTATCATAAAATCTCTTGCATAAGCAAGTACTGCAGAATGAAGACGTGCAATATCTCCCATAAGATAATAAAAACCATTACCACTAACTCTTCCAGCTGCATCTTTATCTAATCCGTTAAATGAATTCATTATATCTGAATGATATGGAATTTCAAAATTAGGAACTTTAGGTTCACCAAATCTTTTTTCTTCAACGTTTTTAGAGTCATCCTCTCCTATTGGTACATCACTAGCAATTATATTTGGAATCATCATCATTCTTGTTTTAATCTCTTTTTCTAGTTTTTCTTCTTCTTTTTCTAATTCTGGAATTTTTTCTTTAATAGATGCTACTTCACTCTTTATTTTATTTGCACCATCTACATCTTTATTACGCATTAAATTACCAATTTCTTTACTGAGTGTATTTATCTTACTTCTAGCTTCATCAGCTTCAGTTTTAATTTTACGATACTTTATATCCATGTCATAAATTTCATCAACTAAAGGTAATTTCTTATCTTGAAATTTCTTTTTGATGTTTTCTTTTACTAACTCTCTATTTTCTCTAATTAATCTAATATCTATCATTTTACTCTCCCTTATTCATTTCATTTATCTTATTTAATATCTTTTCATAAGCTGGTTGATACCTTTTTTCTAATCTTTCATAATCAGTAATACTAGGATTCTTTATTCTCTTCATATCCATATTATTAATTATATCAGCAAGTTTTACGTTTAATGCCTCACTAGAACCATTTCTTAATAAATTATCAATATATATACTATAATCAGTAGTTTTATCTCTTGTTAATATAACCACATCATCAACTATCTTTTTAGGAAATCCAATCTCAATTAGATCACTATCAGTTACATCTTTATCTTCAATAATATCATGCAGTAGTGCAACTACTTTTTCATCTTCTTTATTTACGTTTTTATATACATTCATTAAATGGAAAAGATAAGGAAAACCACCTTTATCATTATCATTTTCAAATAATATAGTAGCTAATTCTAAAGCCTTATAAATTAAATTATCACTATTTTTTAATTTCTCATATTTTTCTTCTTCTAAATAATTCTTTAACATATATCCTCCTTTATTTTTTAGGTATTATAACTTCTTCAAATCTATATTTTTGCTTTACATCCGGATACTTTTCATGATCAACTTCTGATAAAAACATATCAAGTGGTCTTGCGAATAACTTACAATCATCATATAGACTTCTATATATTACAAGAGTTTCTCCGGATTCAGAATATTTAGCTAAATCTTCTACTAAATATAAATTACCTTTAAAATGTCTATATATGCTTTTTAGTTTTATTTTTCTCATAATATTCTCCTTATAAATAAAAAGAATAAGCCCAAGTGCTGGAGTGATAATTATCACGGTGCCATCTCAGCTTATTCTTAATTAGATAACGGTCTTTTTAGCCGCAAATGCTTTTAACATTTGTCTTAAAAGTAGATTCATTAAGTATTATTACTATTTCACACCAATCAATAGCTCTCTTTAAATAAATCCTTAATTACTATTCTTTCTCATTGATCATAAATATAATTAAATTTTATAACATTTATACATGTTTGTCAAACTATATTTTAAACGTATTTGAAGGTATTTCATCATTTGAATCATGGTACATCTGTGCATTTTTAATAAAAATATTCATCTTCTGCTCATTAGTTAATTCATTTGAAACTTTTCCAAAACTACTTTTATACTCAAATATTATGTGCTGTAAATCTCTTGCACTAAACTTATTTATTTCATCTAAGAAATTAGTATAGTCTGATTCTTGTAAAACACGCAATAAGAAAATAAAGTTTTCTAACACAGAAGAAATATTTTCTTTTTGCATCATTAATTTATTTATAATTTTATCTCTATTATCGTAATTTAATAACTTATTATTTGATAAAATAGTACATAATTTTTTTGCACAATCACTTGGGCATAAGAATAGTATTTGCATATCAACTTCATGATTTTTACTTTTTATTGATAAATCATTTGTTGCTAGAACTGATAAATATTTTATGTTTTCTTTTTTGTCACAGTTTGCAATAATATTCATATCACTTATATGATGTTCACTAAAAATAGATAACTTGCTTGTTGCTACGTTAAATAAGCCCTCTAAATGTTCTTCGTCTTTGCAACCTGCTAAAAGTATCATATCAAATTTATGATTTTCAGATGCTAATGACTTATTATTAACAGCTAGTTGACCTAATTTTAATAATGCAGCATAATTATCACATTTTCTTATTATACTAATGTCACTTTCGTGGTTTTCACTTGTAATTGATGAATTATTTATTGCTACATCGCATAATATTCCAGCTTTAAATCCATCTGGTGCTGTTAATATTGTTTTTTTATCTTTATCGTGATATGGACTTTTTATACTGTTAGGATGTGTTACATATCTTATATATTCGTTTGAAACATCATAACCTTTAAAACCAACTTTTCTAATATATTTATCAAGTAATTCCATATCAGCTTTATGATAAATATTTTTAATTGAAACTCCATCAACGGCCAAGTTTTTTAATAAAGATGGAAATTTACATTTTATAATCATATTTAAATCTTCATTATGATATTTACTATTTAAAAAAGAACTAGACTGAAAAAGTTCACATAATATCAACCTTTTATCTTGATTGTTCCTTAATGTATTTATATCACTTAAATAATTATCACTTTTTAAAAAATTGATATTGATTAAAACTTTTTTATCATTTTCAAATGCTTGAACATCTTCCTTGCTTAATTTAAGTATATTTTGAATCATATAAGGTTTTATCATTTTTAAAAATTTAGAAATATTTTCAACCTCATTTATTAATCCTATTTCTACTAGTTTATCTCTTAATAAAACTAAATCATTATATTTCATCTATATGCACCTCTTTTTTTGGCATATATATTAATACAAAAAATTACTTTTGTCAAAAAAAATCTATTGATTTACATCCAATAGATCTTGCATATAACAAATTATTATAAATTTACGTTATGATATACTTTTTGTACATCTTCAACTTCATCTAACATAGAAAGTAATTTATCAAAGTTTTCCTTATCTTCACCTTCTAATGTAGTCATTTCATTTGGTATCATAGTTACTTCATCAAAAATAATATCTGCATCATTTTTATATTCTAAAATAGCTTCTTTTATTTTATATAAATCACTAGGTTCTCCATAAACTGTTACAGTATTATTTTCTACCTCTACATCTTTAGCATCTACTTCTTTCATTAATAGTGCCTCTAATACTTCATCTTCAGTTAAATCCTTTACCATAACAACAGCTAAATTTTCATACATATGAGATACACAACCAGATACTCCCATTTTTGCTTTAGATTTAGTAAATGCATTTCTAACTAAGCTTACTGTTCTATTAACATTATCAGTTAAACAATCAACGATAACAGTTGCACCACCAGATGCAAATCCTTCATATCTAGCTGATGTATATGACTCATCTACACCACTATTTACCTTATCAATTGCTCTTTTAATAACATCTGCTGGAACTTGTTCTTTTTTAGCCTTATCAATTAAGTGTCTTAATGATAAATTACCATTAGGATCAGTACCACCTTGTTTTGCAACACTATATATTTCCTTTGCATAACTTGAATATACTTTAGCTTTTGCTGCTCCTGTTTTAGCTTTACTAGCTGCTATGTTTGGAAATCTTCCCATAATTACTCACCTCATAACCCTTATATCATACTTTATTTTAAACTATTTATCAAGATTATTTTAAAGGGTTTATTTATATTATGTATAAAATAATTAAATATGTATGATAACAATAATAGGTGAATAAAAATGATAAGAGTATTAGAAAAAGATTTTTTAAATGATTCCTTTATTCAAAAAGTATACACAAAAAATATTTGCTTAAATGATAGAATAAATTTTAATAACAAAGATATATATTATTTTGGAAATTATAGTGATGATAAAATTGATTTAATAAAAAAGAAGTTGCTTAAGAATAAAAAGGGAATAATAAATGCAATAGAAAATAATGCTAAGTTTATTGTATGTGGCAATAGCTACGACATTCTAAATAATAGTTTTAATAAATCTGATTTAAATATTTATACAGCATATAATAAAAAAATGTTTAAAAAAAGAAGAAACAAACTATTAATTTTAAAGGATAAAATAAATATAAATGTAAAAAGAATTAATTCTTTAGATAAAGTAATAGATGATTATAATTTTAAATATAAAAACTTAATATGTATAAAAGATGAGTTTTTATTAAATAAAATAATAAAAAAGACAAAGCAAACTACTTTGTCATGCTAACGGAAAATGGAGACTTAAAATTAGGATCCGTTTTTTCTTTGTACTCAAATAAAATATTTACTAAGAAATATATTATAAGAAGCAAAATAATTATCTCTACAACGTTAATTAATTTTCTTAAAACTGGATTAATACTACTTTTAAATTCTTGACTTTTTCCGCAGTAATTACAATATCTATTTGATTTTGAAATTAAATTACCACAGTATGAACAGTATTTATTACTATAATTTTTTTCTTCTTTTGATTCATTTTCATATGTAATATTTACTTTTTCTATAGTAGGTGTTTCTTCTTTTACAGAAATTTTTGGTACAACTACACTTTCCTTTACAGGTAAAGGCTCTTCTTTTTTATCAAATTCAAGAGGTTCATAAGCCTTTAGTTCTTCTTTTTTATCTTTATTTTTAATGTAATTAATAACCTTTAATATAGCATAAACCACAAATCCTAATATACTAATATATAAGTAAATTTTAACACTAGATAAAACTTGAAGCATATTAGTAGTATTACCAGATAATCTATACATTAATAAACTAAATATATATAGTATAGCAGCACTAATACCAATACCAAGTGGAATAAAAGTTAATATCTTCTTCAAGTTAAACACCCCCACTAAAAGTTTAAATGCCTTTATTATAATTATTTTAAGAAAAAAGTAAAGTAATTAAAAAAAAATATATTAAAAATCACTTCTAATATATTTATTTGTTATTTAAATATTCATCATAAGTTGTCATTTTATCTATATATTTTCCATCTTCTTTAAATTCTATTATTCTATTTGCAACACTATTAACTAACTCATAATCATATGAAGAAAATAAACAAACCCCTTTAAATTCTTTCATTGCTTTATTTAAAGAAGTTATTGATTCCATATCTAAATGGTTAGTTGGTTCATCTAATATTATAACATTTGCACACTTTAACATCATTTTAGAAAACATTAATCTAACCTTTTCACCACCAGATAAAACACTAACATTTTTTAAAGCCTCTTCACCAGAAAATAACATTCTTCCTAAAAATCCCCTTAAAAATGCTTCTTCTTGTTCCTTAGAATATGGTCTTAAAAATTCTATAAGATTAGTATCTTTTTCAAAATATTTATTATGTTCTTTTGGAAAATAAGAATAAGTAGTTGTAACACCCCACTTAACGGTACCACTATCTGGTTCTAACTCTCCAGTAATTATTTTAAATAACGTTGTTTTAGCTAATTCGTTTTTTCCAACAAAAGCCACTTTATCAGTATTATTTATAGTTAAATTAAGATTCTTTAATACTACTTGTCCATCAATTACTTTAGTAATACCTTTAAGTTCTAAGACATCTTTACCTATTGGTCTATCAATATCAAAATTAATATATGGATACTTTCTAGATGACTGTGCTATATCATCTAACTCTATTTTCTCTAATAATTTTTTTCTAGATGTAGCTTGTTTTGACTTAGAAGCATTAGCACTAAACCTTCTTATAAATTCTTGCAATTCTTTAATTTTATCTTCTTTTTTCTTATTAGAATCTTTCATCTGTTTTTGAATTAATTCACTTGATTCAAGCCAAAAATCATAGTTACCAACATACATCTTTATTTTTCCATAATCAATATCCAATATATGTGTACATACCTTATTTAAAAAGTGCCTATCGTGTGATACTACTATTACCGTGTTTTTAAAATCTAATAAAAAGTTTTCAAGCCATATTTTAGCACTTATATCTAAATAGTTAGTAGGTTCATCTAAAATCAATATATCAGGATTACCAAATAAACTTTGTGCCAATAATACCTTTACCTTATCTTCTCCTGATAAATTTTCCATTTTATCTTCAAAAAACACACTATCAAGTCCTAATCCAGATAATAATATCATTGCATCACTTTCAGCTTGCCATCCATCCATTTCAGCAAAAGTAGCTTCTAATTCACCAACTCTTAATCCATCTTGATCAGTAAATTCTGGTTTAGAATATATCTCTTCCTTTTCTTTCATGATATCATACAATTTTTGATTACCCATTATTACGGTTTCTAACACATTATATTTATCATAAGCATTATGATCTTGCTTTAATACAGACATTCTCTCGCCATTAGTAATAACAACTTCACCTGTACTAGAATCTATTTCACCAGATAAAACCTTTAAAAAAGTAGATTTACCCGCTCCATTTGCCCCTATTACTCCATAGCAATTTCCAGAAGTAAACTTTAAATTAACGTTATCAAATAATACTCTTTTTCCAAATCTAAGTGATAAATTATTAACTTGTAACATAATAACCTCCATCAACAACTATAAGTTTACTAAAAATAAATTAAAAAAGCAAGAAATCAAATTCTTACTTCAATAACCTCTCAATTTGTCTATAAATACTTTCTTCGTCTTGTTTTAGCTCTTTTAATACATCATCTTTTTTACCAGATTTTCCAAAGTTATTTAACCCTATTATATACTTATCATTATATACATATTTACCCCATCCATATTTAGATGACTTTTCTATAACAAATGTTTTATATCCAACAGGTAATATTTCTTTTCTATAATTTTCAGATTGTTCTTCAAAAAGATTAACACATGGCATAGAAACAACCCTTATTCCCATACCTTTTTTGCTAAGTTTTTCTGCAATATTAATGGCTATCTTAACTTCACTTCCAGTTGCTATTATTATTGCAAATAACTTACTTTCTTCTTTTTTTACAATATATGCTCCTTTTTTAACACTAAGTATATCAGTAGTATCAAAATTAGGACATTTATCTTTTGATAAGACAAGTGTTGACGGTTTATCATTATTCAAAATAGATTGCCAAGAACCTATTATTTCATTTGCATCACATGGTCTATAAGCATAGTGGTTTGGAATACTCCTTAACATTGCTAACTGTTCTACTGGTTGATGTGTCGGACCATCTTCTCCAACTGAAACTGAATCATGAGTAAATATAAAGCAAGATGGTAAATTCATTAAACTAGCCATTCTAATTGATGCTTTCATGTAATCTGAAAAGGATAAGAACGTTGAACAAAAAGGTCTAAGACCAGATAGCGAAAGTCCATTTGTTATTGCTCCCATGGCATGTTCACGAACACCATAAAATATGTTTTTGCCTGAATAATTAGAACTACTAAAATCTCCAAATTTTTCTAAATACGTTTTTGTACTAGATGATAAATCAGCACTACCACCTAAGTAACTAGTATAATTATTAGCTATTACATTCATTATCTTACTATTAGTTTTTCTTAATTCATCATCATCAAACTCATAATCTTTAAATAATCTTGATATATCATATCTTCTGTCTTCTTTTAATGACAACAAAAATCTTTTTGTATCCTCATTACATGAATTAATGTATGCATTGTACTTTATATTCCAATTGTTCTTTTGATGCATAACTCTTAGTCTAATAAAGTTAGCCATCTCTCTTCTTAATGAACTAATATTACTAAATAAATCAGTATCTAAGTTCAGTTTGTCTTTAAGTTGTCTTATATCTTCTTTCGTAAGTGGACTTCCATGAACTTTGTTTGTACCTTCTAAAATAGAATCTTTTCCTATCGTCGTTCTAATTTCTATAATAGATGGTTTATCATTAATTCTTTTAGCTTTTGTAATTGCATTATCAATAAGGATTGTATTATTTCCATCTAAAACTATATCAGTATGCCAACCTTGTGCCTCAAAACGTTTAAGAACGTTTTCACCAAAACTCTTATTTAAGCTTCCATCTAAAGTAACACTATTAGAATCATATAATACAATTAAATTATTTAACTTTAAATTCCCGGCAACGCTGCTAGCTTCGTAAGATATACCCTCCATCAAATCACCATCACCACATAAAACATATGTTTTATAATCTATAAGTCCATTAGAATTTTCTGATAAATACTTTGAAGCAATTGCCATCCCAACTGCTGTTGCAAAGCCTTGACCTAAAGGACCAGTTGATACATCAACTCCTGGTGTTATGCCATATTCTGGATGACCAGGAGTAATAGAATTTAATTGTCTAAAATTTTTCAGGTCATTTATTGATATATCATATCCTGACATATAAAGTGTTGCATATAAAAGTGAAGATCCATGACCTGCTGACATAACAAATCTATCTCTATTAATCCATTTATCATCTTTTACATCTATACATATATGTTTGCTATATAAAGTATACATTATCGCTGCTGCACCAAGTGCTATACCAGGATGCCCACTTTTAGCCTTTGATATTTCTGCTATAGACAAAGCTTTAATAGCCTTTATCATTTTTTCATCGTTCATTTTCACATCCCCTTATCCTACAATATCATTATAAAATAAAAGAATGTAATTATCAACTTAATAATTTATTTTTTCACTCATAACAACAGCATTATCATTATTTACTTGTCTTTTATCTTCATTATTGTAATTTGTAATCCATATAACATTAATTAAAGTTATTACTAAGTAAATTAATATTGCTCCCTTATAATCTTTTAATAATTTCATTTTCATCACTCCTTATTCACAATTACATTTTATCACGAACAAACGTACGTGTCAATAATTAAATCATACATTTGTTTGACATTGTAAAGTAAATATGATATTATATTTTCAGAAAAGAGGGATTAGTATGGAAAAATTAACTGATAGACAAAAAGATGTTCTAGATTATATAAAAAGTTATGCTGCTAAACATGGATATCCACCAACCGTAAGAGAAATAGGTTCTGCTTTAGGGCTAAATTCTCCCGCTACAATTCAATCACACATTAAAGCACTTGAAACTAAAGGATATATAAAAAAAACCAATTCAAAATATAGGTCTCTTGAAATAGTAGGAAATAATGAATACTTAAATGAGGATGTTGTAGAAGTACCTCTTTTAGGAAAAATAACAGCTGGTTCACCTATAGAAGCTATTGAAATGCCAGATGAATATTTTAGTCTTCCATCTTACTTAATACCTAGAAACGAAGAAGTATTTACCTTAAAAGTTAGTGGCGAAAGTATGATTAATGCCGGTATTTTAGACGGTGATATAGTAATAGTTCAAAGACAAAATGTAGCTAGAAATGGTGACATAGTAGTTGCTATGACAATGGAAAATGAGGTCACTTTAAAAACATTTTACAAGGAATCTACTCATATAAGATTACAACCTGAAAATGATACAATGGCTCCAATAATTTTACCTAATTGTACAATTTTAGGAAAAGCTATTGGATTATATAGAAAATTTTAAAAAGAGAAACTAAAAGGTTTCTTTTTTAGTTTCTCTAAATCTATATCAAAACGCCTTAACATGCATCAGCGTTCTACAATAATATATGGCAAAAAGAATTATTTGTTAACTTATTTTTAACCAAATATCATTTGCTTACTTTAATAGTATTGCATTAATGCATAATATTATTCACTAATCTTTATTTTTTTAATGAATTATAATATTTGTTTATTCTATAATTTAATTGTTTAGGAGTTTCGCTTCTATCATAATCATTTGGATAAAATCCTAAATCGCCATTTAATATTTTCGAGGCAGGTTCTATGTGTTCATCTTGCAAGCCTTTATACAAATCTAAAAAGACTTGATGTTCTTGGAGAGAAACTCCAACTAATTCATCATCTATTATCACATAATTCTTAACTTCATTATCCAATAAATACTTTTCAATTTCAAGTGTCCTATTTCCATTTACATATGGTGTTATATCATATATTTCAATACCAAAATCATTTAAAGGTTTTATATATTCTCTATAAAACTTAGATAAATAATAATCATATGATTCTTTTGTTTGTAGACTATATTTATTTGATGATGTTACAACTATCTTCGCATCTGTCTTCTTAAGTATTTTCTTTAAAACCATAACATTTTCTGGTGATACACAGTTATTACTATTCCAATTATTTATTACACCATCAAAATCTAAAAATATATATTTCATATTCGTCACCACTGCGTTTAGTATATCATATAAGTTCATATTCTCGTGCTATTATTCTATTATCAGAACAATATTTTATTACATACTTATTATCATACTTACAAACAATAATACCAACCATATCATTTTCATCAAGCGTTTTTATATTTTTATCAATATAATTCATATAAGTCATAATTTGTCCTGTATGTTCTTTCTTAAGTTCAGTAACTTTCAACTCTATGACTACATAACATTTAAATTTTATATTATATAAAAGTAAGTCTATGTAATTATATCTATCACCTATTTTTATTTTATATTCACTACCTATAAAACTAAATGAATTACCAAGTTCTCTCATAAATGATCCTATATCTTCTAATATTAAATTATGTAATGCTTTTTCGTTAAATATCTCAATATTATTCTTATTTCTAATTAATATTGGATTTGGTACTAAATCTTTTGCTTCAATCTTATCATCAAGTATTAATTTGTTTTTAGTTTTGATTGGTAATCTATTGTATTCATTATTACGAATCTTTTCTCTTAATAAATCACGCCCAATATTTTGTTCTCTACAGATATTGATATAATACCTTATTTCATCTATATTTTTTAAAGGTAATAACTCGACATAATGGCTCCAAGACAATTGTGTCGCAAGCTGCGACACTTTTTCATCACTAAACATACTATAGAATTGTTTCATCCTAAATAATGTTCTTCTGTTATATTTTTTACCAACTTCAACAACTAATTTTTTAGAATATTCATCTATAATATTATCTCCATATTTTCCACCTGCATCATTTAGCAACTTGCCAATTTCAAAATATGTAATAACTTTATGTCTTTCCTTCGAATAGTCTTTTACTTTTGAATATATTTCATTATCTACTAATTTATTTTTTATTTCATTATAATAATTCATATTTACTCCTTTCTATGGACTACAAGTCTCAATTTTTAATTTTTTATTTTTTATTTTAAACATAATACTACCATCTTGGTCTGTTCTATATACTTTAGATTGTTTTAAATTGTTTAATACTTCTTTATTAGGATGACCATATCTATTGTTTTTGCCAACACTAATTATGGAATACTTAGAATTAATCTCACCAACAAAAGATTTACTACTACTTGTCTTACTTCCATGATGACCTACTTTTAAGACATCAATATTGTATATTTTATATTTTTCTAAAATATCTTCCTCACGTTTTACAGAAGCATCTCCCATGAGCAAAAATTTATAATTATTATAATCAAAATAAATAACACTACTATTATCATTTTCATTATCATAAATTCCAGTATTTAAAAAGTGGAATTTATGTTTATCTATGTTTAGCTCCTTAATACATGAATAATATTTAATATTTTTATCCTCTAATACTTTTATTAGATTTTTTTCTAAATCATTATAAGGTCCGCAATTTAATATTACATTTTCTATTTTTATGTTATTAACTAAGTTAATTGCTTCACCCATATGATCATAATCACCATGTGGTGATTATCGTTTATGTACACGGTTACAAACAGTTTATTTTCAAAGAAAAAAGTAACAATTAAATGCTACTTACAAAACTTTTCTGTTTTCATTAATTATATAATATTTTTTTAAATCTTTAAATTTAATTTTTATAACATCTATTGGTGTTACATTTTCATGACATTTATATTGAATTGATCTATCAACATGTGTATACAAATCATTATAATTAAAAACATAAATATAACCCTCTAATTCATCATCGATATTAACATTATCCATAACTACAAATAACTCACTCGAATCAGTATTTCTACCAATTTCAAAATTCCATTCAAGTCCTTCACTTAATTCTTTTATCTTATCTTTAAATGCATAAGCACTAGCTATAATAAATGAGGAAGTCATAAAAACCGCAAAATCTTCATTTTATTTATTACCATTTGAATCATGCGCCAGTCTTTGTTCAATTGTTTCTAATTGTTTTGGACTTCCGCGAAATAAAAATATAGGATTATTAATGTCATTGTTAAAATATTTGTTCATTGCTATCACTCCTAATCTAAGCTTAATTCATCACTAATAGTTTGTTCTCCAATATTAATAAATTCTTTCATAACTTGTTTTATTCCAGCATCACTTTTATACCAATCACTTTTACTGATGTTTCTACCATCAACAACACCATAAAAATCACATTTATCAACTGGAAAATTATACTTTGAAGCATTCATATACCAACGCCTAGCTACAAAATCCTTTGCCACTCTAAGAATTCTATTATATTTTGTAATATCCACTAATTTATTTATATTTTTTAATATTTCTGGATTAGAAATATATTTATCATCTACAATATAATTATTATTAATTCCTTTTTCTTTTAAAAACTGAATTAATATATCAGCACTACTTCTATCGTCCTTTTGATGGCTATCACAGATAACAAACATAGTATTATTATCAATAATATTTTCATTAATCATTTTTTTCAAATCATTAGCTAATTGTTCCTCTGCCCAATCAGCATTAATTATCAATAAATCATAGTGAGATAATTCATCCATTTTTTTACCAATAAATATAAAATTTGTGATATCGCTTATTGTATTCATCTATAATCAACTCCTGTAATTATTATATCATACTAATTCATATTCTCTAGCAATCACTCTATCATCAGAACAATATTTTATAACATATTCATTGTTTTGTTTGCAAATTATTATTCCAACAGTTTTATTATCATCCATTCCTTTAATATTTTTATCAATGTAATTCATATAATTTTGAATTTGTCCTGTATGGTTTGAATTTAATTTAGTTACTTTTAATTCAATAACAACATAACATTTGAATTTTATATTATACAAAAGTAAATCTACATAATTATAAAAATTACCTATTTTAATCTTAAATTCATTATCTATAAAACTAAATCCGTTTCCTAATTCTTTCATAAATGATGCAATATCTTCAAGTATTAATTTTTGTAATAATTTTTCAGATATATTTTCATAATTAAAACTATTTTTAATTAATATAGGATTTTTAACAAAGTCAACTACATTATTATCCTCATTATTTATTAATTTTGATTTAGTTTCATCATCTAATCTTTCATATTCTTTTGATTTAATTTTTTCTCTTAATTGCCTTATAGACAAATTTTGTTCTTCAATTATTCTAATATAATATTTAACTTCATTAACATTATCAATTGGCAATAATTCTACATAATGACTATATGACAAATTTGGCGACAGTGTCGCCACTTTTTCTATTAATAAATAAAATTTTTTCATTTTATTTAATGAAGAAACATCATATTTTATTTTTAAATCAATTGTTAATTTATTTGAATAATCCTTTATTATTCCTTCTCCATAATGATTTCCTGCTTCACTTAACATTCTTCCAACATTGTAATAAGTATTTAAATCGCTTTTATTAATTGAGTACCTTTTAACTTTTCGATTTATCTCATTATTTACCAATTCTTTTTTTATCTCATTATAATAATTCATATCTACTCCTTCCTATGGACTGCATGTTTCTATTTCTAATTTATCATTTTTTATCTTAAACATAATACTTCCATCTTGATCTGTTCTATATATTTTAGAGTTTTCTAGATTATTTAATACTTCTTTATTCGGATGCCCATATCTATTATTCTTGCCAACACTAATAACCCCATATTTAGGATTTATTTCATCAATAAAGTTTTTACTACTACTTGTTTTACTTCCATGATGTCCTACTTTTAATACATCAACGTTAGATAGATTATATTTATCTAATATATCATTTTCTTTATCTACTCCTGCATCTCCCATAAATAAGAATTTATAATTATTGTAGTTAAAATAAATTACACTACTATTATCATTTTCATTATCATATTCTTTAGTATTAAGAAACTGTAATTTATAATTATCGATATTTAGTTCTTTAACACATGAATAATATTTTATCTTCTTTTGATTTAATACTTTAATTAATTCTTTTTCTAAATCATTAAACTCTCCACAATTAAATATTACTTTTTCAACTTTAAAATTATTAACTAAATTGACTGCCTCTCCCATGTGATCATAATCGCCATGAGTCAAAATTAAATATTCAATTTGTTTTATTCCCATAGAATTTAAATAAGGAATAATTCTTTTCTCTTTTTTATCCATACTACTAGATAAGTAATTACCTCCAGTATCTATTACAACCGTTTCCCCACCTTTAAATATAAAAATAGAACTATCACCCTGACCAACGTCTAAAAATGTAATTTTAGGATTAATAATTAGAAATCTACTATTTATATTAATAACTAATAACAATATGAATAATGTAACATACTTAGGTTTATGTTTAATTGCAAAATATAAAAAGACATAATATAAAATAAATACAATTATATTAGGTTTAGAAACAGTAAAAGATAAGGTATTGAATCTAGATAAAAACATACATGATTTTTCAAAAATACAAATTATAAACACAAGTAAATTATCCAGTGGCATAAATATAAATACAATTAATGATAATGGATAAATTATATAAAGTACAAAAGGTGTTAAAATAATTGTGTATATAACGGTTAATAGATTAATTTTATAATAGCTTGATATAACAATAGGTAAACTTGATAAAAAACATATAATAGATAGAAAAATGGTTTTATACAAATAGTTTTTGCCACATGTATACTTTTTAGATAAAAATATAAAAAACGTTACTATAAAGGAAAATAAGAAACCACCATTATAAATAAAATAAGGATTATATATCAATATTATACTTGCTAGAAATATTAATATCTGCACGTTTTTCATTTTTAATTTCAGTTTCTTATTTATTATACTTAGCATTAGAAATAAGGTACATCTAATAAATGATTCTTTAAATCCGGATAAAAAAAGATATAGAAACATAAATAACATTTTAAAAAGTTTATTTTTTTTATTTAATGTTTTTTCCATAAAAATAACAAGTAAACTAATGTGTAAACTAGATAAAGAAAATAAATAACTAATTCCTAGTGTGCTATAAACTTCCTTTATATCCTCATTAATATAAGATGAATCACCAATTATAAAATCATATAAATATGAACTACTTTTACATTTACCAATATGACTTATGATATTATTTTTAACTTTATAAAATACGTTTCTGTTTTTTCTCACCAGTTTAATTTTACAATCATAACAAACCATACTTATGTTTTTTGATAACATATATTTTTTATAGCTAAAAAGATTAAAAATAGTATTATTACTAATAGTTTCAAATAGCCCATATACATTTACTACGTCACCAAGTTCATATTTAAAATCGTCTTCACTAATATATACTCTATATTTTTTATCATTTTTTATATCAATTACAACTCTATTATCTTTTTTTATTATGTTAATTATTTTTCCATTTTCTTTTAAACTTTCAGAGTTATATAAATGATTATTAAAAAACACAATTAAAAGTACCCTTATTAATGCTAAAAATATGATAGCTATATAAAAGAAGTTAATCTTTTTAATCATAATGTTAAGTTATCTTTTATTTTATTAAATAAAGCTTTTCCTATGCCAGAAACTTTCTTTATATCTTCTATATTGCTGAACTTTCCATTTTCATTTCGATAATTTATTATAGCATTTGCTTTAGATTCACCTATACCATTTAAAGTCATTAATTCTTCTTTACTAGCATTATTTAAAGAAACTTTACTATTACTTTTAGTTTTACTATCTTCTGCTGCTTTACTTTCTTTTTCATTTTCATTATCTTTTTTTATACAAGCATCATTATCTTTATCAGGGCAAATACATTCTACAGATGCACAATTTATTGAAGAAGTTTCATTATTCTTCTTATAATTATATATTTCTGTTTTCGTATAAACCATTATATACATTTCATCTTTTACTTTAAGACTTAAATTAATGTTTATTGTATCTGCTTCACCTTGCAATCCTCCTGCTAAATTTATTGCATCAATTACTCTTTTGTCAGAATTCAGTTCATAAACACCAGGAGAATTAACCGCACCTTTTACGTCTACGTATACGGTTTTTTCTTTACTTTTGTCTTCTTTTTTAGTTTCTTCCTTTTTAACATTTTCATTTGATGATAATTTTTTTTCACTAACTATATATGATTTGTTATTGTTATCATAAAAAACAATTCCTAAAATACTTACTATTACAATACTAAAAACAAATATAATATATCTTATATATCGTCTAATAAAATTTATCATTTATTCCTCCTTCAATATTATTATTAGACATAAAAATCATATCACCTCTAAAAAAAATAAGTAACTTTCGTTACCTATCTAATTAAATGCTTTTGTTCGAAAATTTTATTTTCTACACACGTTCTTTGAACAAATGCTAAACATATTAGTAAATTTATCATAAAAGAACCACCATATGAGTAAAAAGGAAGCGGCACCCCTGTAAGTGGTATAACACCTAGTACACCACCTAAATTTATCATAACATGTGCTGCTATATAAGATGCAACCCCATAACATATAATTACACCCTGTATATTGTATGATTTTTTACCTATCATTATAATTCTCCATACCATTATAAAATAAACTAGTATAATTATAATTCCAATAATCAATCCCATTTCTTCTACTATTATTGCATATATAAAATCCGTATGAGCTTCTGGTAAGTATAAATATTTTTGCTTACTATCTCCATATCCACTACCTAGTATTCCACCACTATTAATTGCAATAAAACCATTACATACTTGATATCCTGTTTTTTCCCTATATCTTGTACATGGTTTTTTATAATTAAGTCTACTTTTTTGACTATCACTTAAGCCCTTTCCAGAAACCAGCATTGCTATTACAATTATTAATACTGATATTACAGAAAGTGCAACTATCATTAATTTTGTTTTTTTATCATATGGTACTATTAAAAATACCGTTAAAGTTATTATAAATATTATTGTCATTGTACCTAAATCAGGTTGTTTAAATACTAAAGACATAAAAATCAAAGGTACAACAAATGGTAAAACTTTTCCAAAATTACTTAATTCTCTATTCTTTATTAACTTTTCATAGAGAAGTGCCATGTAAATAATTAAAATCGTTTTAGCAAATTCACTTGGTTGAATACCAAAGCCAAAAATAAACATCCAACCCGTAATACCATTCATAACTTTTTTACTTAATAGCACATAAACTAATGCAACAAAGATTCCAAAAACTCCTACATATATAAATTTCCGCCAAAACTTAATTGGGGTTTTTATAATAATTATTGCACAAGAAAGACCAATAAATATAAAGAATAACTGTCTTTTAAAGTAGTAATAACTGTCATCAAACTTCATATAAGCTTTTAATGAAGAAGCACTACCTACCATCATAACTCCAAATATAAGAGATATAATTGTTAGTAGCAATAACGGTTTATCAATTTTATTTAATATCTTTTTCACTTTATCACCTATCTTAAATATAATAACACATTTTTATTATTTTTTTAATATATAGGTATTTTATATAACGAATTATTTACAGTTTTAATAAACTATAGTAGAAAATGTATAAGGAGGGATATTTAAATGTATTATTACGGCTATCAAGGCGGTTATGGATATAACTCTCCATGCAGTGGTGGATATCAGTACTATCCAGTATATGGTAATAATCAATCAGGGTATGGAACTGCTATTATATTAGTATTATTTATATTACTAGTTATAGTAATTGGAGCTAGATGGTTCAATTCAAATTAGAAAATTTTGCAAATTAGGAAAGTTTTACTTTCCTCTTTTTTTATGGTAAAATACTTTTTGTTTGAGGTGGTAATATGTTTAGAAATTTTAAAATATTAGACGAAAAAGATAAAAAATTGCGCTTAGTAAGTAAAGAAGTTACCTTTCCTCTATCTAATGAAGAAAAAGATACCATAAAAGATACAATGGATTATTTGAGATACAGCCAAATAGAAAAATATGCAAAAAAATATAAGCTTAGAGCTGGTTGGGGAATGAGTGCAATACAAATAGGAATTGACAAAAGATGGTTTGTTATAGTGGATGAACAAGAAGATGGTTCATTTAAAGAATACTTTTTTGCAAATCCCAAAATAATTAGTAATAGTGCTGAAAAAATATACGTTGAACAAGGAGAAGGATGTTTAAGTGTAAACAGAGACGTTCCTGGAATCGTATTAAGATATGCAAGAATAACCATTGAAGCATATGACATAAATGGAAATAAGTTTAGTATGCGTCTAAGAGAAGATTTAGCTGTATGTGTTCAGCATGAAATAGATCATTTAAACGGTATTTTATTTATTGATAAAATAGATAAAAAGAATCCATATAAAGATTCTAATAAATATAGAGCTATTTAAAAAGACCATTATTGATGGCCTTTTTTCTATCTTTCAAACTAATCCTTATACTTTATATCATTTTTACACCTTTGTTGGCTTTAAATACTCAAATAATGGTATGTTTCTTAAAATCATAAACAGAAACGATAATACAAGAATAATGATTAAGTACTCATATTTAAATTTTATTATTTTTTTAGTTTTTATGTATTTAAAAATTCCAAATAATATATATACAAAACCTAATACCGTAATAATAAACATAAATGGATTATACCTAAATGCTTTATAAAATTCTAATTTTATCATTTCTTCTAGCATTCTAGTTGTACCACACCCAGCACAATACACTTTAAACATCTGTCTAAATAAACACTTATATCCAAGAAATTTAAATATATATGTAAGTACTATTTCTATTATAAAAAATAAGATTATAAGTATTAACATACAAATTAATAATATCTACCAGTATCAATGTTAGAGAAATCTATCTGACTTCCAAGCTCATCAATAAAAAAGTCATTAGCAGTTAAATAAGTTATAAAAAGTGTTACAAGTAACATAGCTACTACACTTATTACTATTCCAGCTATTGCAAATTTCTTGTTTTTATCATCAAACTTTTTAGCATTAGATAAACCTATTATAGATAATATAAGACTTATAGGTGACATTATTCCAAAGCAAAAGATAAAAGATATAATCGATATAATAAAGCCTGCTATAGCAATATCATTTGAATTTAAGTTATCTTTTTTACTAATATTATTAACCACTTTATTAGCCCCTAAATTAAATCCACAATTAGAGCAAAATCTTTGATTTGGTTGCACTTGTTCACCACAATTTTGACAATATTTCATTTGTACCTCCTATTATTTTTCCTTTATATCTTCCAATTTTACACTAACCAACTTAGAAACACCAGATTCCTGCATTGTAATACCATATAAGATATCTGCATATTCCATAGTTTTCTTTTTGTGTGTGATTACAATAAACTGAGTTTTGTCTTTAAACTCATTTAAGAATTTCCCAAAATTATCAACATTAACCTCATCTAAAGCTGCCTCTACCTCATCTAAAATACAAAATGGTACAGGTCTAGTTTCTAATATTGCAAATAAAAGTGAAATTGCAGTTAAGGTTTTTTCTCCACCTGATAATAGAGAAATATGTTGAAGTGTTTTTCCTGGTGGTAGAGCTTTTATCTCTATTCCAGTTGTTAATATGTCTTCAGGATTAGTAAGCTTAAGTTCAGCATTCCCCCCACCAAACAACTTTTTAAATACTTCCTTAAACTTTACTTTTACAATATCAAACGTTTCAATGAATTTCTCTTTCATTATATCATCTAATTCTTTTATTATTTTAAGTATTGTATCTTCAGCATTTATTAAGTCATTTCGTTGATTTATCAAAAATTCATATCTTTCTGATACCCTTTGATACTCTTCTATAGCTCCTACATTTACATCCCCTAATTTTTTTATTTCCAGCTTACATTTATCAACTATCTTTCTAGCTTCTTTTTCATCCATATCAAGAAAATAATTTGCTTTTGCTTTTTCAAAAGTCATAGAATAATCTTCAGTTAATGTATTAAGTAACGTATCTAATTTTACATCTGCTCTATTAACTTTTATCTCTAACTCTTTTAGCTCGTTGCTCTTCTTATAAAACTCTTGATTATTAATCTTTGATTCTTTATCTAAATTATATATTTGATTCTTATAATCATCAATTACTTCTTTTAAAGATGAAATATTTAAAGCTAAACTTTGCTTTTCTTTTTCTTTTTCATAATACTCAGATACGATTTTCTCTTCTTCCTTTGATAAACTTTCATTAATAACATCATTTAAATTATTAATCTCGTATTTTAAGCGTTCTTTTTCTTCTTCGAAAATCTTCTTTCTTTCTTCTTCATATCTAAGTGATATTTCCAAATTAGTTTCTTCTTCTACTAATTTATCTTTTTCATCAATTTCAGTTTTATATTTTGAATCTATTTCATTAATATACATTTCAAGATTAGCTCTTTTTAACTGTAATTCATCAAGCAATTTAACGTTATCTTCTAGTTCATGTCTTTGTGATATCATATTAGTACTATTTTTAACAGTACCACCAGTTAATGAACCACCAACGTGTAATAACTCTCCATCTAGTGTAACTATTCTATATTTATAATTTATTTTTCTTGCTATATCATTAGCAGAATCAATATCTTTAGTAACTATAGTTGTCCCTAATTGATTCTTAATTATATTATCATATTCAGACTCATACCTAACAAGATCTGATGCTATGCCTATAAAATCTTTGTTTTGAATTAAGAATCTATATGTTACACTATCAATTTCTTTTTTCTTAATTACATTGATAGGAAAAAATGTAGCTCTTCCATACTTATTTACTTTAAGGTAATTAATCGCTTCTTTTGCAATAAATTCATCATCAGTTACTATATAATTTGATGCTGCACCTAAGGCAACTCCTATAGCATTAGCATACTCTTTTTCTGTTTCTATTAAATTAGCAATTACACCACGAATACCAGCTAACTTAGGATTATCTATAACACACTTAACCGCATAAGGAAGTAAATTACCATTTTCTATAGTATTTCTTAACATCTCTATTTTATATTTTGTTTCATTTTCCAATCTATTTTGAGAAGTTAAATTACTTTCATTATCATCATGAATTTTCTTTATTCCATTTACTTTCTCTTCTTTTGTATTAATTTTTTCATGTAAATCCGATATTTTTCTTTTCAAAATATTAATTGTATTAGTAGTATTAAATATTTCATTATCTTTCTTTAGTATACTCTCTTTCAAATTAACTAAATTTTCATGTACTTTAGTATCTTTAGCACTATACTTTTGTCTTTCTAAAATAAGCTCTTTTTTACCTAACAAAGATTCTGCTTCCTTAGTAACACTAGTAAAAAGATTTTGATATGAATATAATTTTTCTTCTTCTTTTGTCTGTAATAGTTTTAATTCTTCTATTTTTGAATTATCAACAGTACTACTTGATTGTAATTTTATTATTTCTTCATTTAAATCATTAACTAATTTTTTATTACTATGATATTCTTTATTAAGTGAATTAACCTCACTTACAATTAAGGATACCTCAATTTCATCTAACTTATTTTTGTTTTCTAAATATTTTTTTGCATCTTCACTTTGCTTTTTTAGTGGTTCCAAATTAGATTCTAACTCTAAAATGATATCATTTACACGATTCATATTATCATGTGTTCTATCTAATTTTCTTAATGCTTCATCTTTTCTTTTTTTATACTTAAGTGTTTTAGCAGCAGATTCAAAAATAATTCTTCTCTCTTCTGGTTTATTTGATAAGATTGCACCAATATCACCTTGTGATATTATATTAAACGATTCTTTTGAAACACCTGTATCAACAAACAAATCCGTTATATCTTTTAGTCTACATTTTTCATTATTCAAATAATATTCGTTTTCCCCAGTTTTATATATACATCTTTTAATACTAACTTCGGTATATGGTGTTGGTAAATATTTATCAGTATTATCAAATACTAAAGTTACACTTGCACTAGATGATGGTTTTCTTGACTTACTACCAGAAAATATAACATCACTCATTGCACCTTCACCACGAAGTTGCTTAACTGATTGTTCACCAAGTACCCACCTTACAGCATCAACAACGTTACTTTTTCCACTACCATTTGGTCCTACTACACCAGAAATACCGTCCGTAAGCTCAATATTTATTTTTTCAGCAAAAGATTTAAATCCTACTGCCTTTATCTCTTTTAAATACATACAAGTAACTCCTTAATTTATTTTAGCTTTCTTTTCTAAAGCTATCCTAGCAGCTTCCTGCTCAGCCTCTTTCTTAGATTTAGCTTTTCCTATTCCTAATACTATTCCATCAACACTAACACTCATAGTAAAAGTTCTATCATGAGCTGGACCTTCTTCACTTATAAGTTCATAAACAACGGTCTTTTTGCTAACTTGGGTTTCTTCTTGTAATTCTGATTTATAATCCAAGAAAAATGTCTCTGGTTTATCTATAATAAATGGTATTACTACGTCATACACTATTTCTTTAGCTTTCCTATAACCTTGATCTAAATAAACAGCTCCCAAAAAAGATTCAAACATATCAGCAAGTGTTGCCTTTCTATATTTTCCTCCAGACATTTCCTCACCATGTCCTACCTTTACGTATTTAGGAAATTCTAAAAGAAGAGCATATTCATATAAAGCATTTTCACACACATACATTGATCTTATTTTTGTCATTTTTCCTTCTTCATAATTGGTCGTATTATAAAGATAATCACTCATTATAAGATCCAAAACTTTATCACCTAAAAATTCTAATCTTTGATAATCTTCTGTTAATCCATGTTCATTACAATATGATGAATGTGAAAAGGCTGTATCATAAATATGCATGTTATTTGTTTTAATGTTAAATTTGTCTAACAATTCCATATTTCTATCACCCACTAAATTATAACAAAAAAAGCAGATTAAATCTAGCTAAAAGGTATGTATGACTTTTAATTTAATCACTATCTTTTTCCTCCTTATTTAATTCTTCATTTCTACTTATTCCTCTTATTTTCTCTCCAACTGGCCTAAGCCCTTCATGTTTATCCATTAATTTTTGTAACTCTTCATCTTTATCTACTACAAATATCATTAATTTATCAATAAAATCATCTTTATTTTCTTTAGTCATAATTTTAATTTTCCCTTTCGTAAAATGACTATACACCAAAATAAAAACCTATGCAAATCGGTTTCTGCATAGATTTTTATTCTATTTTTCAATTTTCACACATACTTTATAACTTTTTAAAGTACTTAATTTTTACCATATTTTGTTTTTTGTGTATTTTTGAAAAATTTTAAATAATTTTTGTTTTACATTTAAACTTTATTTATATCATAAAGTATAACTTGAAAATTAGAAAATCTTTTCTCAACTTTTCCCTTTATTTTATAAACACCCGGTACTAAGAGATTAAATACTTTATCATAAACTTTAGGAAATGCTATAACTTCTATGTTTCCATAAGTATCACTACCATTTAAAAACATCATTTTATCACCTTTTTTAGTAGTTATCTCTCTTTTTCTATCTATGTATAAAATAATATCTACTGTTTTATCAAAGTACCTTTCTAATTTATTAGTAGTTATACTACTTTCAGATATATACATATTAGTTGGATGATTACTTATATAAAATCTATATAAACTTTCTTCTTGACTAGTTAATTCAGAATCTAAATACTCATCATACCTCTTTAATTCTGGTTTTATAACCAAACTCTCATCTAAATCAGAACATAATTCAGCATAATTAATTGCTTCATTAAGATTTTCGATTAAAGTTTTTCTAGTTTCACCAAATATATCTAATGCACCAGATAAAACAATATACTTTATATTTTCTTTTCCAATCTTATAAACTCTTCTTACAAAATCAAAATATGAGCTATATAAACCATTTTCATTTCTTTCATCAACAATATATTTAGCTGTTAAAGAACTTATTTTATTTATAAGTGATAAAGGTATTCTTATTTTTCCATCACAAACTTCATAGTTTAAACTACAATTATTAATATTACTCTTTTCTAATTTTACACCAAGTAATTTACATTCATTTATTATATTTTTAATTTTAGGTGAAGACGATATTGTACTATTTAATATTTCACACATAAATTCTTGTGGATAATTAGCTTTTAAATATGCTATTTTATATCCTATAATCGCATAACTTACAGAGTGTGCTTTATTAAATCCATAATTTGCAAATTTAAGAATTAAATCATATACATCATTTGCATCTTTATTCGTATAACCCTTATTTAAACTTCCATTTATAAATTTTTCTTTTTCACTTAATAAAACATCTTCCTTTTTCTTACTCATAGCACGTCTTAGTACATCAGCTTCAGCATAAGTAAATCCAGCCATTTTTCTTGCTATTTGCATTATCTGTTCTTGATATATTATTATTCCATAAGTAGGTTTTAATATTTCTTCTAAATCCTTGTTAATGTATGTTATTTTTTCTTTATTATATTTTCTTGCAATATAATGTGGAATATTATCTATAGGTCCTGGTCTAAATAATGCAACTGCCGCAATTAAATCATTTATATTATCAGGTTTTAACTCTCTAATAAAATTCCTCATTCCTGTAGATTCAAATTGGAATACAGATGATAAATTACCATCTGCAAATAATTTATAAGTCTTTTTATCATCCAAACTAATATCACTAAATTTTAATCCAATTTTATTTAAAATTTTACTAACAATAGTCAAGTTTTTAAGACCTAAAAAGTCCATTTTTAAAAGGCCTAACTCTTCTATGTAATTCATAGTATATCCAGATAAATATGTACCATCAGAGTTCTTAAATATAGGAATATAGTCACTTAAATTTTTACTTGATATAATTATTCCAGCAGCATGCTGTGAAGTATGTCTTTTAAGCCCTTCTAAATGCATCGCTATATCATACATAACCTTTAGTTTAACATCATCTCTTAAAATGTTTTTAACATAAATATTATTTAGGTTCTCTCTTAAATCTTTTTTATCATCAAAATTCTTAACTAAATAATCTACCTTAGTAATACTAATATCTAATATTCTTGAAACATCTCTTACTACCTGTTTTGCAAGTAAATTAGAAAACGTAATTATTCCTGATACTTTATCTTCTCCGTATTTTTTAACCACATAATTTATAACATCGTCTCTTTTTTCAGCATCAAAATCTATATCAATATCAGGCATTGTTACCCTATCCGGATTTAAAAATCTTTCAAATAACAAATCATATTTAATTGGATCTATATCAGTAATACCTAAAGAATATGAAACAAGTGATGATGCAGCAGAACCTCTTCCCGGTCCAACCATTATGTTATTTTTCTTTGCATATTTAACATAGTCCCAAACAACCAAAAAATAATTAGAAAAGCCCATCTTATTTATTGTATTTAACTCATATTTTAGTCTTTCTAAGTACTTAATAGGAACTTTATCATCTAATCTTTTTCTAAGTCCTTTTATTGCTAAATCAGTTAAATATTTATCTTGATCAAAATGTACATCACTATTATACTTAGGTAATAAATCACTTCTTTTAGGTATTTCTAAATTACATAACTCTGAAATAATATTTGTACTTTTTATATCAAATTCATTTAAACTTATTTCTAAACTAGTTTCTTTTCCATCATACTTTTTATCATCTATTTTATATAAATATTCTAAATATTTATTACTTTCTTTATCTAAAGTAAGCGTCTTTTTTACATAGACTTTACTTTCTTTTATGCCACATTTTTGCTCTTCACTAGAATAACCTATAAAAACTTCATCAGCATTTAACTTATAGCTACTAATATTTTCCATAAATTCATATGGCACTATAACAACTATATTATCTAAATACCTATTTAATACATCATAACTTAATTCTTCTTTACTAATTAATGTATTTATATTACATAAGTTTTGATATCCTTTATAATTTTTAGCATAAAGTAGCATAGTAAACGGTATATTTATTTCAATACCTATAATAGGCTTTATAGAGTTATTTTTACACTTATCATAAAATTCCATAGCACCAAATATATTATTATCACATATAGCACATGCTTTAATGTTATTTTCTTTTAACTTAATAATAAGATCATCTATCTTTATCATACTAGAAAGTATTGAATAATCTGTTTTAATCCATAAAGGAACAAAGTTCATAAATATACCTCCTTCTAAGTAATATTTTACTACAAATAACCATTTTTTAATATTTTAATTTGACTATTTATCAATATTATGTTAAAGTTATTAAGCAAACACGTATTTAAGGAGGATTTAAATATGGCTAAGAAAGTATCTAATAGAAAAGGACTTACTGGTAATAACCGTTCACATGCTTTAAATGCTACTAAGAAAGTTCAAAAAGTTAATATGCAAAAAGTAAGTGTTGATGGAAAAACAGTTATAATGAGTGCTAGAGAAGCTAAAAAATTAAGAGCTAGCGAATAAAAAATACTTAAAGATTATCTTTAAGTATTTTTTAATTTTAAATTTAAATTTTTAAGGTATAGCCAAGTAGAATAACCTTTTTCATTACTTAATTCTTTACCTTGACCATGAGCAACTTTTATATACAAATTATATTTTAGTGAATTAGAAACACCATTTAAATTTATATTTATTTGTTTATCACGGCAGTATCTATTACTGTATACAGTAGTATTATAATACTTTGCATTTCTTTCGTAACCATCGAATGTATCTGTAGTCACTCCAACTTTTTTACTACCATTTTCACTAATGTAGAACTCATAAACACTAGTTATACGCCTATTACCAGTTTTCGCGTTGTTACATTCTGTCACTTCAAGAACAAGTGCTTCATAATTTTTAAGGTTAATATTATTTAAACGCACTTTAGATTCTGAATAACTTCCAACCTGTTCTACAAGTATTTTTTGATACTTAATTCCTTCACCTAAATCATCAACTGTTATATGTACATTCTTTGAATTATTACCTGAGCTATCACTTGAATCTGTCGATTCAAAATTATTTACTATCTCTTTATAATCAAAAATAGTATTACATTCTCCATCTATAGAATAACAATATCCATTAAAAGTGTAAACATTTCCATTTAAATCGTAACTTGACTGTTCTTTAGCTTCCGGAGATTTGCAAACATACTGATTGTTCATTTCAGACCTATTACTTATGTTTTTAGCATTTTCATCAGCTGGATTAGTAACATCATCATTCAAGTAATCTTCACCAATAAGCTCTGATACCTCTACACAGTTTTTATTTTTTGTATCTAAATAAGCACTTGCTATTGCAGTAATATCTTTTGCAGCTATATATCTGGATCTTATTTTAGACTGTTTTATGCTTTTTAAAACGTTAGTTGTTGCTATAGTCATTATAATGCCAAGTATAACTATAACAGCAAGTAATTCTATTAAAGTAAATCCCTTTTTATTTTTCATCTATCATCACCTATTTTAATATTAACATTATAATTAATTTTAGTCAATTTAACACTTAAAAAATAGACAAATTAATGTCTATTTATCGGTAGAACCAAATCCTCCAGTTCTTATCCCATCAGCTTTATCATTATCTGCAATTAAATATTTCATAAATATCGCTTGTCCAATTGCTTCACCTTTTTTTATTACTGTAGGTTCATCTTTATAATTATAAAAAGCAAACATAAATGCACCATCATTATCAGAATTACCATAATAATCAGCATCTATTATACCTACACTATTAGCCATAATAAGACCTTTTTTCTTAGGATTAGAACTTCTATTACAAAGCATTAAAAATTCATCATCTGGCATATATGCCTTAATTCCTGTTGGAACAAGAGTTGGATTCATACCAGGTTTAAATGGTTCAATAGTTATATCTTCTGCTGCTTCTATATCATATCCTGCTGCACCTTTTGTTTTCCTAACTGGTAAATTAATGTCTTTATCTTCAAATCCTTTAGCAATTTCAAATCCTCTAGTTTTCATTATACTCCCACCAATTCCTTTTCTTCAAATAATACAATCTTATCTTTTTTTAGTGATTTTTTTACATCTATCACTCTTTGATTAGATGAACCTCTCCATTTTAACTTAAAATCATGTAATTCATCTTCATACCTACCATCTATTAAAACATCTATATAATTAATAACATCATTATCCTTTATATAATCATATAAGAAACCAGACCATACCCATATAGTTTTTTTAGGATATTTTTCTTTAAAAGCTTTAGCAAGTTTAGTTGTTGCCTTTATATTATTTGGATGCATAGGTTCACCACCTAATATAGATAATCCAACAATATAATCATGACTAGCTAAAGCTAATACTTTTTCTATTGTATCAGTTGTAAACTCACTGCCACCTTTAAAGTCCCAAGTTTCTTTATTAAAACAGTTTTTACAATGAAATGAACAACCTTGCATAAATATAGAAACCCTAACACCTGGACCATTTGATATATCCATTTTTCTTATTTTATTATATCTCATACTAAGCATCCTTGTTATCTACATGAATAACTCTTTCTTTTATTTCTTGTGTTCTTCCTTTATTCCAAAAGTTAGTTCCTATATATCCGCATGTTCTTCTTGCAACATTTAATTTATCATGATCTCTATTTCCACAATTTGGACAATACCATTCTAAATTATCATCTAGTAATATTTCTCCATCATAACCACATTCTTGACAATAATCTGATTTAGTATTTAATTCTGCATACATAATATTATCATATATAAACTTAATTATTTCCATAACTGCATCTAAATTATCAGTTAAATTAGGAGTTTCTATATAACTTATTGCACCACCTGGTGAAAGTTTTTGAAATTCACTTTCTAATTTTAACTTAGTAAACGCATCAATTTCCTCAAATACAGGAACATGATATGAATTAGTTATATAATCTCTATCTGTAATACCTTTAATTTTACCAAAACGTTCTCTTAAACATTTAGCAAACTTATAAGTAGTAGATTCTATTGGAGTACCATATACACTATAATCTATATCTTCTTTTTCTTTCCATTCCTTACATTTATCATTTAATCTTTGCATTACTTTTAATCCAAATTCTTTACCCTTACCACCATCTGTATGAGAATTTCCAGTCATATATTTAACACACTCATAAAGACCAGCATAACCAAGTGATATAGTTGAATATCCATGGTGCAATAATTCATGAATACCTTCTCCCTTATCTAGTCTTGCAAGTGCTCCATGTTGCCATAATATAGGTGCAACATCACTAGTTACTTTAGATAGTCTTTTATGTCTTATTTTAAGTGCTCTATGACATAATTCTAATCTATCATCTAATATACTCCAGAATAAATCCATATCTTTATCTGCTGATAATGCAACATCAGGTAAATTAATGGTTACAACACCTTGGTTAAATCTTCCATAATATTTACCCTTATTTGGAACATAATTTTTAGCTTTAGCAATATTTCCTAGACTAATCATTCTATCTGGTGTTAGGAAAGAACGACATCCCATACAAGGATAACAATCTCCATCACCATTTTCATTTTTCTTAAGTTCTTTCATTATTTTTTCAGAAATATAATCTGGAACCATACGTTTTGCGGTACATTTTGCAGCAAGTTTAGTTAAGTAGTAATATTTACTCTTTTCATGAATATTATCTTCTTCAAGAACATACAAAAGTTTAGGAAATGCTGGTGTAATATATACTCCCTTTTCGTTTTTCATACCCATAATTCTTTGATTTAAAACCTCTTCAATTATCATTGCAAGTTCTTCTTTATATTCTTCTGTTTCACCTAAATACATACAAACTGATAAGAAAGGAGCTTGTCCATTAGTAGTTGTCATAGAATTTATTTGATATTGGAAAGTTTGTACACCATCAGTTATTTCTTTTGCTAAATCTTCTTTAGCATATTTTTCACATTCTTCTTTAGTGAATTTTCTTTTCTTATATTTTTCCAAATATTTTTTATAACTATCTCTTACGAATGGTGCTAAATGAGTAAGAGTTATAGTACATCCACCATACTGACTTGATGATACTGCAGTAATTAGCTGAGTTGCTATAGTCATTGCAGTTAAAAATCTATGAGGTTTTTCAATCATAACACCATTTATATTAGTACCATTTTGAAGCATATCTTCAAGGTTAATTAAATCACAATTATGAAGTGCATTTTGTGCAAAATAATCTGCATCATGAAAGTGAATTATACCCTCATCATGAGCTTTTACTATGTCTTCTGGAAGTAAAAATCTTCTTGTTATATCAGTAGACGTAATACCTGCTAAATAGTCTCTTTGTGTAGTAACAATTCTAGCATTTTTATTAGAGTTTTCGGTATTCCAATATTCTGATTCTCCGTCAATTAACTCTTTAATTGAAAGGTCAGTAGTATTGCTTCTTCTAACTAATTCTCTTGTATATCTATATGTAATATACTCTTTAGCTAAATTATATTTACCAAGCGACATAAGACGCATTTCAATAATATCTTGTATATCTTCTACTAGCATTCTTTTCTTTTTTAAGCTTTCAATATACTTAATAATATTTTTTATTTGAATATCACTTACTCTGTCTTCTTCTGTCACTTCATTATTAGCCTTTTTAACGGCATTTTCAATTTTTTCTGGACAATAATCTACTATATGTCCATCTCTTTTTACTATTTTCATATAACTACCTCTTCTATTATTTTATAATTAAAGTATAACACAATAAAAAATAAGTTACTGTTGCAATTGCAACAAGTTTAAAAAAATGTTATTATTTTATTAGGTGAATGTAAAATGCTTAGATTATTTAACAAAATAAGTGTAAACGAACAAAAAAAACTACTAAAACTATTAGAAACTAGTATATTAAGCTACAAAAAAAATACCACAATTTTATCTACAATAGAAGGAAATATTATTGGTATTGTACTAGAAGGAAACATACAAATAATAAGAACTGATTATAACGGAAATAGAACCATTATAGAAGATTTAAAGGAAGAATCTATATTTGGTACAATAATATCCTCACTATCTAGCAACGAATATGAAGTAATAACAAAAGAGGATAGTAAAATATTAGTTATTGACTATGATTTTATTATTAAATCAAATAATAACAAATACTTATATTATAACCAGTTTATTAAAAATTTACTTGATATAACAACAAGTGAAATTGATAAAAAAAATGATAGAATAGAAATATTGACTCAAAAAAGTATTAGAGATAAATTACTTAAATACTTTGAAATATATTCTAGAAAAAGAAAAACAAGTATAATCTATCTTCCATTTACCTTTACTGATTTAGCAGATTTTCTAGCAGTTGATAGAAGTGCAATGTCAAGAGAATTAAAAAATTTAAAAGAAGAAGGTTTTATTAATACTAAAGGAAGAAAAATAACACTTCTATATAGATAAAAAGGAAAGCTAAAGCTTTCCCTTTTTTCACTCTTTAAAATTTATACTTTCTATTATTTTATCAGTTTTCTCTTCATCTAATGAACTATAACCATCTCTTTTTACATATATGTATATTTCTAACAATCTATTATTTTGTAATGGTACAAAATACGAATTTACTATTCTAGTTTCGTCCGCATTATTTAATTTAAAATATAAAACCTTATTTTGATTAATTATTTTATCTTTTGTTAATAAAATATCATATTTACTTAACGAGTCTGTTAGTAATTCTTTAAATTCTTCATACTTAAAATCATAATCATATTTTGGGTAATAGCTAATTTCTACTACTTCAATATTAGATTTATTAACGTTTTGTGATAAATAACTATAATAATAAGTGTCTATATCATTATTAGTATGATTTTCTTCATCTAATTTCATGCAATCAGGCATTTTAATGGTAATATTATTATTAACTTTATACTCTACTATTTTACTATCTTCTTTTATAATAGGAGACATTATAGCATTCCAAATTACCGTTATTACTATTAAAGTATACATAGCAAGTGCTAAACCAATTTTCGGATTTTTTTTATCCTTATGTTCAAAATACCATTTACCTTTTATACTTTTTATATAGCTAGGCTTTAAAATGTCTGTGTAAAATAATTTTTTAAATTTACTAAATTTAAGATTTGAAATATCACTTTTAATAATCTTTTTATCTACAGCACTTTCTTTTGATCTAGCATTATATTTATCAAATATTTTTTCTAATTCATCTATATATGTTTGAATATCTGATTTACCTGTTTCTTTATTTTTAAAGTCTAATGAAAAGAATATAGAAGGTGGTAAAACCATTAATAAAGCTAAAGTAGCATCAATCCATATTAAAGATAGAAATTCTTTATTTGTATATATTTCTTTAAATAAGTTTAATGTAACACCCGAACCATTTCTTATCATAGTTACTACTGGCATTAACACAAAAACATTTAAAAGTGCAATTAAACAAGATGATACAATAAGATATATTCTTGTTTTCTTATCATTATATATATCTTTATTTACTAATTTATATCCTAAAACAATCCCAAAAACTATTAAGCAATCTAAATAGCCAGACGATAGGTTAAAAAATACATAAACTAATAACCAAGGAATAGAAAATAATATACCTCCTAGTATTCCAAAAAAGTACTTTAACGTATTTTTCATATTATTCACTCTTACTCTTCTTTTCTTTTATTTCATTAAGTAATAATTCTACAAATATATCTTTTGCAGCTGAATAAGTTTTATCAGAACCATGTCTTCTATAACTTATTAATCCTTCACTTTTTTCTTTATCACCTAGTATGATATTAATAGGTATCTTCTTAACTTGTGCTTCTCTCATTTTATATCCAAGTTTTTCTTCTCTATCATCTAATTCTGCTCTTACATTTACATCTTTTAACATTTTATAAATTTCTTTTGCATAATCTAAATGATAATTATTATTAACTGGAATAATATTTACTTGTACAGGTGCAAGCCATGTTGGTAAATCACCTTTTGTTTCTTCTAAAATGTAAGCCATAAATCTATCTAATGAACCTAGTATTGCTCTATGAAGTACAACTGGTGTTTTTTTATTTCCATCTTTATCAACGTATTTTAAGTCAAATTTAGCTGGTAAGCAAAAATCTAACTGGCAAGTTGATAAAGTATATTCAGCACCTACAGCCGGTTTAACATTAACATCTAATTTAGGTCCATAAAATGCTGCTTCTCCAATTTCTTCAGTGTAAGCTATACCTAAATCATTTAAAACCTTTCTAAGTTCACTTTCTGCTTTATTCCACATTTCATCATCTGGATAATATTTTTCTCTATCTTCTGGATCTCTTAATGATAAAACACATCTATAATTAGTTATATTAAAGTCTTTATAAACATCAAAGATTAAATCAACAACGTTTTTAAATTCAGACTCTATTTGCTCTGGAGTAACAAATAAATGTGCATCATTTTGACAGAAATGTCTTCCTCTTTCAATACCCTTTAAAGCTCCTGATGATTCAAATCTAAAGTCATGAGCTATTTCCCCTATTCTAATTGGTAAGTCTTTATATGAATGTAATTTATTTGAATAAATCATCATATGATGTGGACAGTTCATAGGACGAAGTACAAACTCTTCATCTTCAACCTTCATCATAGGAAACATATTTTCTTTATAATGATCCCAATGTCCTGAAGTTTTATATAAATCAACAGTTCCAACACATGGAGTCATAACATGCATATATCCTAAATTTATTTCTTTATTTCTAATATAATTTTCAAGTTCTTGCCATATTATATAACCATTAGGTAAAAACATAGGCATTCCTTTACCAACTAAATCATGAGTCATAAATATTTCTAAATCCTTACCTAGTTTTCTATGATCTCTTTCTTTAGCATCTTCTAATTCTTTTATGTAAGAATCTAATTCTTCTTCTGTTTCAAAGCATACTCCGTATATTCTTTGAAGCATTTTATTTTTTGAATCACCTTTAAAATATGCACCAGAGTGTTTAATTAATTTAAAGTACTTCATTTTCTTAGTAGTCTCAACGTGAGGACCACGGCAAAGATCAGTAAAGTCCCCTTGTGTATAACAAGAAATAACAGTACTATTTTCATCCATACGACTTATTAAATCTATCTTATATGGATCATCTTTAAATCTTTCTAAAGCCTCTTCCTTAGATATTTCTTCTCTATAAATTCTCTTATCAGCTTTAGCACATTTCTTCATTTCTTTTTCTATTTTAGGTAAGTCTTCATCAGTTAAAGTTTTATCTCCTAAATCTATATCATAATAAAATCCATCTTCTATTACTGGTCCTACCCAAAATTTAGCTTCTGGATATAAATGTTTTACAGCTTGTGCAAGTAAATGTGCACAAGAGTGATTAAGTATATTTAATTTTTCATTTTCCTTTATATTTATCATTTTTCTTATCTCCCTTTAATTATTTTTTATTTCAATTTCAAATGTTCTTATATTAAATCCACCTTGTTTTTTATAATAATAATTTATTAAACTTTCTATATTTTTATACATATTAGCTGGTTTATCAATCTCAAAACACTTTATATATAATTTAATAAACTCATCTTCTGGTAATTTAAATACATGATATTTTCTTCTATACTCCTTATCGGTGAGTATCTTATATACCTTTACTTTAGGTAATTTTGGAAGTGCTAAAAACTCAGCATACATATCATAAATACTATCAAGTAAAGAATAATATATTAAGTTAAACTGTGGATTATTTTCTTTTAAAGCAACCTTTAGTTTATCTAAATAATTCCATAAATAATAATTATTTTTATCTAATCCATATGATCCTATCTCATTAAAAGGTTTATCTATATATTCTAAAGCCTTATCTTGAAGATACTTTACCGTACCATCAGTATCATATATTATTTTCCCGTATGCAAATATCATTGCAGTAAACTGTTTATTTTCCTTAAATTCATATTCCATACAGTTAATTATTTTATATTTAGTATTCATAAAGTACTCTACTAAATAACTATTAGAATCTATATCTCCCATTTTAGAATAATTACATCCATCTTTTAATACAAGATAAACATTTATGCTAGAAGAATCATCATAATCATCTAATGCATAAGATCCATATAATACTGCTCCAATAATATCATCGTCTTCTTCGTACTTTTTTAAAAATTCCTTAAGTGCTAGTTTCCACTTTTCAACCAATGTAATCACTCCTTTCTATGATTTTTCTTATTTTATTTAAGCAATCTTTATCATTTTCGTAACTGTATGTTGTTTCATCAGTCTCTTTAATCATATAAATAAAGTCATTAAATTTTACATATTTTAAACTTTCCACTTCTTCATCTTGCTTCTTAAATTCATTAATATTTTTTCTTGTTAATACAAAGAAATTATTCTTAAAGCAATTATTATTTGGCTGATTTTGTTTAACTCTATTTATGAACCTAATATTTTTCTCTGAAATATTTAATCCAATTTCCTCCTCTAGTTCATTTTTTGCAGCACATAAAGGTGTCACCCCAGAAGAAACATGACCACCTGGCACACATAGTTTTCCTGGATTACTATCTTTGCTTAAACTTCTTCTTTCTAATAATATTTCATCACCTTTTATAACAAAAATTCTAACCTCTTCATGATATAATAAATGTTTATGCACATAATCTCTTGTTTCTACTCGATTAGTTAAATTGCCATCTTCATCTAATACTTGCAATAATTCATCACAACTTTTATAAATACAAATCACCTCCAAAATAAAAAGCACATCCTATAAAAGGAGTGCTTAAAACACGGTACCATCCTTACATTTAACTTAATTTGATAACGTGTTACTTCTAACACGGAAAGTCCCATTACAGGCTTCTGCTCAAAAGTAGTAATCTTATAATTAGTTTATCTAACTTCCACCACTTGTTAAACTCTCTTTGAAACATCATCATAAAATCTTGTCTTTATCACTGCATTTATACCAAAATAATACTACAAAAAAATACAGAAGTCAATTACCTTATATGTAATAGTATAAGCTAATAAAGGCAACACTTTTAATAAATATAATTTCAAGTCTTTTTGGCACTATTAAAGTTTGATTGAATAATTAGATCATTAATAGTATAATATTTATGGTGATTATATGAATTCTAATAACAATTATACTTTATGGATTATTTTTATAGGATACTATATATCCTATTTAGTTTTTGGAGGATTAGTATCTTTCCTTATAGGATTTTCCGTTTTAGCTGTAACTATTTTAATGGTTACCATAAGAAATAGAATAAGAGAGAAAAAAGCATTTCAAAAGTTAAATTTTAATTTTGAATATATAAGAGAAATCCCAAATTATATAGACGTTAATGATATTATGTTTTTAACTCATACAAGTTTTTGGAGTAGCAAAAACATTAAACTAATAATAATGCAACTATATCTTAAGGGTGTAATAGAAATTAAAAATGAAAATGATAGAACAACTATAACAAAATCAGATAAAAAATTTATGGTTTCTTATGCAGAAAAATATATATGTGATTATATAACCAGTGAAAATAAAGATAGCTTTAATTATGCTACTTATACCAATATGGTAAAAAAGGATATATTAAATAAAGATCTTTCATATGATGAAAATGATTTAAGCCTTTTTAAATTTTACTTCTTCTTTAGTTCATTAATATTTATAGTCTTTGCCATTTTATATTGCTGGGTATATAGGTGGGATTTAAATGTCTCGGTAATGGTAGGATTTATATTACTTAACTTTCCAAGTGTATTCTTATCACAAATAGATAAGATAACAAAAACATTAAATTTAAAATTTTCTGATAAAGGATGGGCATATAAATATATAATAAATGCTTATAAAAAATTTCTAAAAGATTTTACACGAATGAATGAGTTAAAAAATACTGACTATCATTTATGGCAAAAACATCTTTTGTTTGCACAAGCCCTAAACATTAACTTAGACTATAGCAATTTACCTGATATTAATATGAATATCTTTGATGATAAAGGAAAATAGAGACTTTCTTAAGCCTCTATTTTCTATTATTTTCACCAATCATTTTAGTATCTACTGTTAATTGTTTTATTCTTTCTATTATTCTAACTGCTTTTACTCTTTCTGATTTATTATTAGTTGTAATACTTAAGTGTTCTTCTAACTCTTTTAAATCTAAATTAGATGTTATAAAAGTAGGAAGACCTTCTTGCATTCTATATTGAAGTATTGTACCAAGTATCTCATCCCTACTCCAAGAAGTAACTCCTTCTGCACCCAAATCATCAATTAAAAGAAGTTTTGCGTATTTAACCTCATTATACTTATCTTTAAATTCATCATTACTATTAGACTGAAAACTAGCTTTTAAACTTCTTAAATATTCTGGCCAATATATTATTACACTTTTATAACCATTTTTAGCAAGTTCATTAAACATTGCCGCTAGAAGATAAGTTTTCCCGCATCCGAAGTTACCATGCAAATATAATCCTTTACCAAAATTTCCTTTTTTATATTCTTTTATGTAATTTAAAATCCATTTAATTACTTTTTCTCTTTGCTTATCATCAGTATAAATATCTTTTATTCTAGCTTCCTTTATTTCTCTTGGAATATCTATACTAGTAACGTTTTTTTGATATTTAGTTTCATCTATAAGCTTATTCTTATATCTACAAGCGACATAAGAAAAACTTAGTTTTCCATCCCTTAATATAGGAAAATAACAAAAACCATTCATACTATTTTTGCAAGTAAGAAGTCCTTTACAATTTTTACAATTTTTATATTCTTTAACACTATCTTCTATGGATGATGTATATTTCATTAATTCATCATCACTTAAATTAATACTGTTTACTATCTTTTTAAATACTTCATCTTTTAAAGCTTCATTATATGATACTTTTAACTTATAATTTAAGTCAGATACTTCTTTAATACTTTTAGATGCTCTTTCCAATTTTTACACCTTCTTTACGAAAATTCTTTTAACATATCCTTAAGTGATTTTTCATCATCATAACTAATTTGTTCTTTTTTTATGTTCTGATTAAACCAATCTGGTAATATATCTTCTTTTGTAGATTTACTATTTCGAACCTGATTTTCTTGTTTTATCGATTTTTTATATTCTTTTTCTGCAGCTTTCATAGCTTCTAAAACAGTTTCTATTCCAAGCCTTTTCCACTGTGATGCTATAGTTTCTATATAACTCCTAGTTAATTTTTTATTATTTATTTTAAGTACATAATCAATTAATACATTAACTACACCTGGATTAAGTTTAAAATCAGTTAGTAAAGATTCTAATAACGATAAATCCCTACTAGATGGTTTAGCACCATTACTTCTTCCTTTTAAGAAATTATATGGAGTTGTATTTTCAAATACGTATATCATTTTAGCTCTTTTATCATCCGAGCTAATTGGATTCTTTAAGTATTCAGGTTGATTTTTATATATCAAAGATGGAAGCTTATTTTCATTTTGATATTTATAATAATTCCTAACATTTCTTCTAAGCAAATTTTTATCTATTAAACCATTTTCTTTTATAGAGTTTAATATAGAAGATTTCATCTCTAAAGCATCCATATTATATACAAATGATAATTCATTTATTAATCTTTTAACTTCTCTACTAAACGTTTTTTGAGTAATAATGCCAGATGGAACAGATGAAATTAATAAATCAAAATCAAATGACTCATCAATACTTATAATACCCGTCTTGTTTACCCTCAAGTCCTCATTTAAATTATCATATCCAGTAGCTGGAACACTTTCAAATACATCACTAAATTTACATGTTATTTCTTCATATGAAGATAAATTAATTCTTGGAACTTTAAAGTACGATAATAAATCTTCATACTCTTTTTTTCCTATATTATTATACAAAACTATATTTAATATTGGGTGATTAAAAAATTCAGATGCTGATATTGGAGAGTATAATTCATAAACATAAGAATTTGATTCACCTTTTTTTATAAATGTCTTAACTAGTCCAATTGCTTCTAACTTCTTTCTAGCTGTTATTATTGCATCCATTTTTATCCTTAAGCTTGTCATTAGATGATGATGAGTATATTCATTAGATAAAAGTTCTGACTTATTTAAATCAGCCCATAAAGTATAATATAAACTAGTAGCTATACTGCCCATTATAGGTTGATATAACATACTTATAATTTTTCTATCGTTATCGCTTAAAATAGTTCTATTAACTACTACAAAAGTATCAGCTGGTAAAATATTAATTTCTCTCATAGTAGTCACCTCTTAAATATATTTTAATCTATTTATGTTATTATTTCAAGAAAAAAGACTTGAATTCATCCATCAAGTCTAGTTATTTTAAATCATTAATTGCTTTTCTTAAGAAACCCTTTTTTGTTTTTTTACTTTCTATTATATAAAGTATAGATACAATTATGCTACCTAAAAATGCAACTAACATATCTTCCATTGTATCTGATACACCAGTTTCTATAGAATGCTGAACATTCATCTTTAAAAATGTATCAGCTCCATACTCTAAAAACTCCCATAAAGATGCTATCATAAGGGTAAACGATATTATAAAAATTACGTTAAATAACTTGTTCTTATCATTATAAACCTTAAGAAAATTCATTATTACAAGAGATAATATAGCTGTTAATATACCCGATAAAAAATGTGCGAATAAATCATACCACCAAACTTTATTGTATAAATTAACAACACTTCCAACAAAATGAGCTAATATAATAAATATTACATAAACAAACTCCATATTATCAGTTATTTTAAATTTAAATATTTTGCCAAAAATTCTAGGTAGTAGAAAAACAAGTGGAACAGTAATATCAGAAAGAAGTCTATCATTGGCACCTATGTTTAAATCCCTAACAAAGAAACATATTGATGCTAATGAAAATATGAATATTAAAGTATTATTTATCTTTTTCATAACAAATCATCTCTATTTATTATTTTTAACATAGTTATAGGCATCAAGACACATCTCTTCAATACCTTTTTTAGCCTTCCAACCTAATTTTTCATATGCATATGAAGGATCAGAATAGCAAGCATCTATATCACCTGGTCTTCTTTCTTTTATCTCATAATTTACCTTTATATCATTTACCCTCATAAACGTATTAACTAAATCTAAAACACTATATCCATTACCAGTACCTAAATTATATGCATCACATCCACTTTCATTTAATACCTTTTTTATGGCCTTTACGTGTCCTTCTGCTAAATCAACAACATGTATATAATCTCTTACACCAGTACCATCATGTGTATCATAATCATTTCCAAATATTCCTAAACTCTTTAATTCACCAGTTGCAACCTTTATTATGTATGGCATCAAATTATTAGGTATACCATTTGGATTTTCTCCTATTAATCCAGATTTATGAGCTCCTATAGGATTAAAATATCTAAGTATCGCAATACTCCATTCATTATCAGATTTATATAAATCCCTTAAAATACCCTCTATAATCAACTTAGTTGCACCATAAGGATTTGTAGTTGATAGTGGAAAATCCTCCTTTATAGGAAGCTTATGTGGCTTTCCATACACAGTAGCACTTGATGAAAATACTATTTTTTTAACATTATGTTCACCAGCAACTTCTAATAAACTTAATGTAGAATCAATATTATTTCTATAATACATTAATGGTTTCATAACAGACTCACCAACAGCCTTATATCCAGCAAAATGAATTATAGCATCTATTTTATGTTCATCAAAAATCTTATTTAATAGATCCTTATCTCTAACATCTCCTTCATAAAAAGTTACTTTCTTACTTGTGATTTTTTCAATCATATCCACAACTTCTCTTTTGGAATTAGATAAATTATCTATTATAACTATATCATATCCACTTTCTATTAAAGATACACAAGTATGACTACCAATATAACCAGTACCACCAGTTACTAATATTTTCATTTATTATCACCTCTATAATAATTATATCATGAAAAAAAGATTCTTTGAGAATCTTTTTAGTTAATTTTACTTATTTTATCTGATTATTTATTATATCCTGTATTTCTTTTTTGCATCCTTGTGTTATTTGTTTATAATAGCTTTCAGTTATTACCTTTT
This sequence comes from uncultured Bacilli bacterium, assembly GCA_934122275.1. Classification (GTDB taxonomy): domain Bacteria; phylum Bacillota_I; class Bacilli_A; order RF39; family UBA660; genus Aphodocola. Next base: position 46,403 of record CAKOWI010000003.1, read on the forward strand.
TATTTTCTGTATATGTATAGGTTTTATCCTTAATAATATTAAATTTATCTTTATTTATATTCAACTTATCCAAACTTATATTACCTTCGAACATATGTCTTATATCAATTATACTTGAGGTATCAAAATTTCTTATATCAAGTTTTTTTAATTTAGGACAGCTACTAAACATGTGTACCATGGTAGTTACTTTTGGTGTACTAAAATAATTAGGATTTAAATCACTGCCTAAATCAAGTTCTTCTAATTGGCCACAGTTATAAAACATATGTTGCATGGTAGTTACTTTTGATGTATCAAATCTTAATTTTAATGCTTTTACAGAACTAGACGAAAACATAAATCCCATAGTTATTACATTTGACGTATCCCATCCACTTAAATCAAGCACATCATAATCAGTTAAACGCGTATCAAAAAACATTCTTCCCATACTAGTTACGTTTGATGTATTCCAACTTTCAATGCCACTTATCTTTTTAAGATTTTTACATTCGCCAAATACATATGTCATATTAGTAACTTTTTCTGTATTAAAACTGCTTACATCTAACTCCGTTAAGTTTGTACAAGCCCAAAACATATGTGAAATACTATTAACATTTTTTGTAATAAACTTTGTCACATCGATATTAGTTATCGTTGAACAGCCAGCAAACATTTGCACCATTCCACCTACTTTTTCTGTATTAAAAGACGTTAATCCATTTATACTTTCCACTTTACTGCAGCCATGAAACATATAACTCATAGTTGTTACATTATTAGTTTTAAAACCGCTTACGTCTAACGACTTTATTTTAGAACAACTATCAAACATACTTTGCATAGTTATTACATTATCAGTTTTAAAATGACTTACATCAAGTGATTCTAAAACTAAATTTCCCATAAACATATACGACATATCTGTTACATTTGATGTATCTAGTGTCTCTATACGTGTAATTTTTTTTAGACTACTGTTGTTATTTTTATTAAATGAAAATAATTTACTTGAATTAGGATTAGCATATACTTTTTTTCTATTAAATGTTATATGAAATATATACTTTCCTCTATTATTTGGATCATCTCTCAATATTCCCCATACAGTTCCATTTCCATTTGCACTTATGTCTTCCTTAAGCACCCAATCACCGTCAGTAGGTTCTGCTGTTTCTTTATAAAATACAACCTCTGTTATATCTCCCGTATAGCCTGATAGCTTATTTTGTAAATCTGGTCCAGTTGTTAAAACTGCTATTCCAGACTTAATATATAATTTATAAGTTAATTCTTTTCCTAAATATTTACCATCTTTTAACCCGAATACTGTTGAATCACGATCTTTATATTTAAAAGTTAATACTGAGTACATTTCACTACCTATAGTTTGAGTGTCTTTAACTACTTTTGATACTGTAAGATTGCTTCCTATCTTCCTTAGAAAAGAATTATTAAGACTATTTGTAGAATCTTTTTCTATACAGTTATTTAAATTTTCTTCTATTGAACAATAATCTTTAACTAACCTTAATGTATATGTGCTTTCTGTAAATTGATTAGTTTGTATTTTTGCTCTTTTATATAATTTACTTACTGTGCTTACCGTTTGATAAAAATATAACATTGCAACACTAACTAGTGCAAAACTTACTATTAATTCTACTAACGTTAATCCCTTTTCATTTAGTTTTTTCATTAATTATCACTTCCTGTTGATAACTATATTTTTTACTACTTTACTTGTTTATAATATCATATTACCCCCCCCCCGGTCAATGATTTTGAAAAGCTGTGGATAACTTGGTGTGAATTTTTTGCCACATGTTTATTTTGCAAGAAAAAAAGAGTGAATCACTCTTTTAGTATGTAACAATTTTACTTATTTTATTAGTTCTAGATAAAAAGTCTTCTTTTGTTAGAATTGTTTTATATTCATCTAACTTATTTCCTTGTTCACTAATATATGAATCCTTTATGATTTTGTATGGTTTAAAACCTAGTTTATTCATAACTCTTTTAGCTTTAATGTTTCCCTCTAGATAGCTAGAAATAATATTATCATATCCAAGAGAAAATAAATATTCTATAACTTTTAAAGAAGCTTCTGGCATAAATCCATTTCCCCAATAACTAGGATGTATATTACCTGATATTTCTATAGTTTTATTATTATAATCTTCATATGTTGTTAATATATTTCCTATAGGATTATTATTTATGTATATTATCCAATCAAACATTTTTGCTTTTTTTATCTTATTATAGTATGACTTAGAGCCCTTTTTAAATAATTCGTTTATCTTATTGTCATCCTGTTTAACTAACTTACATATATTATCAACGTTTTTTAGTTTATTAAAGTCATACTCATAAACCTTTAAAAAATCTTCTTTATTCCCCTTTTTAATTATCAAGCGATTTGTTCTTAATTCTAATACTTCATAATTCATAACTGTCACCACCTACTTAATAATTAATTAATCATTGGTTATTTATTATAGCTACTAATTTTTCAATAATCAAGCATTTTTATCAATTGTTAACAAAGTTTCAACTTTTTTAATTTTTTATCAAAAAAAGCTTGATAATGAGAGAATTTCTTGATATTATATTAGTACAAGTTTCATGGCGATGTAGCTCAGCTGGCTAGAGCATCCGGTTCATACCCGGAAGGTCGTGAGTTCGATCCTCACTGTCGCTACCAATTGTGAATAACTAATTCAGAAATGGATTAGTTTTTTTGTTGTTAGAAAATATCCTTGAAAGAAAGAATGGTATTATGTTAAATATTATTAAAGAGGAATTACCTATTGAAAAATCGTTAAAAAGGAAGTTAGAACTAATGTGTGATTTTTCTAAAACAACACATACTATTATAACTTGGAATATTAGAAAGATAGATAAAACAGCTGAAACTCTTACCGAAAATAATAAAGCACTTACTTTAAACAATAATACCAAAGAATAGAATAATGAAATATCTTTTTTAAAATCTAAAATAAGTGGTTTAAGAAAAACGATTGAGTATCGGAAAGATAAATTTGATAAACTAATATCATTCTTATATAGTAAATTTCATAATTGACATGATAAAGACGATAAATATATTAATGTAGTTAACGATATGTATTAAAATAACGTTTTAAATGATGATGATATTAAAGAGTTAAATTTAAATAAGAAACAAGAAGATTTTAAAAGATAATTTAAGAATTATTAATAAAATATTAGATAATGGTGATATAATAAATAATCACAAGGAGGATTAATATGGAATACAATGTTTATTGTGACGAAAGCTGTCATTTAGTAAGTAATGATAGCAATTATATGTTAATCGGTGCAATTTCTTGCCCTAAGAACAAAGTAAAAAAAGTAAATGAATATATAGAACATTTAAAAGAAAACTATAATATTTCTAATAAAATTGAGCTAAAATGGAACAAGATTGATAAAAAAACAGAAAAATTATATTTAGATATTATTAATTATTTCTTTAATAATGATGATTTAAAATTTCGGGTTATCGTTATAGATAAAACAAAATTAACCCACGAAAAATATAATCAAACTGAAAACGATTTTTATCATAAAGCATATTACGAAATGCTAAAATACATTATTGTTCCAGGAAATTCATATAATATTTATCCTGATATAAAAGATACAAACTCATATTATTATCATCAAGTAATGCTTAATTATTTAAGAATTAAAATGGCAGATTATAATAAAAAGACTATTCGTAAAGTTCAACCTATTAGATCTTATGAAGCTCCTATATTACAAATAAATGATATATTAATTGGAGCATTATCTTATTATTACAGAAATCTATCAAATAATAGTGTAAAATTAAACATTATATCAGAAATCAAAAAATTGTATCAAAATGACTTGAATACAACATCATATTGTAGTAATACGAAGTTTAATATATTTATGTGGAGATCAAGAAATGATATCTAATAAATGTGGACTGAACGGTCCATTACCTGAAACAACTACTAATGATGAATTATATGATTACTTTATAAAAAATATATACTATGGTGATTTAAAAATAAATGGAATGAGAATTAAAGTATTTACAACGCCATTTGAAGATAATAAAATGCAAGGGTTCTTTCATTTAACAACTAAAACGCAAAAAAATTCTGGAATAAAAATTCGAATGAAAGAACCAAGAGCATATTTTATAAATTATATTGTACCGATGATAAAAAACTATTTAAATTGTCCAACTTGTGATGATTCAAAATGTAGTAAAATAAAAATTTGGACTGCTCCATATAAAAATATTAAGAGAACCAAATTATTATACTGTGATGATTTATATAGTTATATAATAATTCTCGAAAGAAGTAAGAATGATATGTATATAATTAGTTCATATTTAATTGATGAACCAGGATATTTAAAAAATGTATTAAAAGAATACGATAAATACAAAAAATCCTCTTAAATTAATTTAAGAAGATTTTAAATTAAAAAAAACGGATAACGCAACTAATAAAAGTTGCGTCTCCAGGACTCATATAACCCTTGGTCATTGAGTAACTAGATTGTAGCACAAATTACATTTAATGTCAATCCATGGAAATTTTTGCACCACATTATATATTATTCCTCATATTATATTAATATACATAGATATGAATAACATTTATTAGCAATCTGTATAGTAATAATGAACTGTTAATTTCCGTTTCCTAATTCTGTTTTATATTCGTTTTAACCAATTTAACAGAGAACATTGAAAAAAAACATCATTTAGTATATAATAAATCTCACATTTTTATGAGATATTTTATATTCAAATTTATGGAAGTGGTTTTATGCTATTAAAGGATAAATATTTTCATAGCATTCACTCATATATTGATACATCCTATAGACACATAATGCTAGATGATATTATTGATAAAATGGAAAAAATATTTCGTTGTGGTTTTATCTTACCATATAAAGATATAGTAAGAATTTATGGTAATGTTATATCAAGAAATAATTATGTAACTTTAAATGGATCAGATTATATTTCAATATCACTTCACGAATCTAATCCACAAAAAATTGATATTGAATATAAAGAAAAAATATCGAATTGCGAAAATGCTTTTCAAAGTTTTATCATACAAGAACCATCAATTGTTTTAGAACCTAATATAGCGAAAGATTTAAAGTTTTTAAATTATAACGGAATATATCTTGAAAGATTAGTGGCTGAACCCGTTTCATTAGAATATATGAGTGCAATTTCAATATTTGCACCTGGAATGTTAGAACCATTTTTTAACAATATACCCGAAACACAATATTATAATTGTTTTAATGATTCATCGTTTAGAATAATAACTATAGAATATTTAGATAAGATTATAGAATTAATTAAAAAATATGGGTATGATATTCCGGTTGTTGATATATGTACAGGTAATTCATATAAAGAAAATGAAAAATACAGAGAATATGTAAAAACTTTAAAAAGACACTATATTTCTAGAGATTAGTTATTTATTAACTAATTACTTAGGTTCCGGATATACTATATCCTCCTACCAATTGTAAATAACTAGATGATTTTCATCTAGTTTTTATTTTTTATAGACAGCCTTTCTTATTAATTAGAACAGACTTCTTATATAAATGATCTTAATTTCATACACTAATTTTAAAAAAAGTATTATAATTTAAACAGAGGTAAATATTATGACTTATGGTGATATTTTAAACAATTTATCAAAATCAAAATTTAGAAGTAGTTTTCATTTAAGAAAGTATATGATAGATTATATAGACAATAAAGGTTATATAGAAATTAAAAAGCATGCGTATGATTTTATAACAAAAAGACTTGCTCCGAAAGAAATACCAAACGATGGTAGGCAAACACCTATGAAAGGACATCCCGTTTTTATAGCACAACATGCTTGTGCATGTTGCTGCAGAAATTGCCTTTATAAGTGGCATAAGATACCAAAAAATAAAGATTTAAGTGAAAAAGAAATAGACTATATAGTAAATCTTTTAATGCTGTGGATAAAAAAAGAATATGAAAATGCAAAAAAGTAACAAAAGTTACTTTTTTTACGATATCATATTAATAAATTCTTGAAGAGTTATAGATTTTTGAATTGGATACCTAGGAATTTTATATTTATTAGAACTTCTAGTTGCTTTTCTACTACCACCTACAAATGCTAGTTTAAATCCAGTTTGTTTTAATAGTTCTATAGCATTATCTGAATATGCATAAAATGGATAAGCAAATGCTAAATTAGAATTCAAAATTTCCACTGATTTCTTTAAATCTTTTAATACTTCATCATTACTTAAGCAAAGCATTTTAGCACCCCTTGTAACTCCTTTACAGAAACTTTCAGTATGCATATCATTGGTATGAGACTCAATACCTAAATTTTTTGATACATAGTTTGACTTATCCCACCAACCTGTTATTAAAAATAATGTTGCATTAATGTCATACTTTTCCAAAAGCGGAATTAGTTTATTTCCATTATGAAACCCGGTACCAGCTGCTCCATCATCAACTGTTATTAATACACTTCTTGCAGGTAAATCAATTTCACCATAAATCCATTGTTTAAACTCCCACATCGTTAATGTTTTATAATTATTATCTTTTAAGTATTTTAATTGTTCTTCAAACTTTTTTGTACTTATAAATATGCTTTGATTACCACGTTCTGTGTTCTCATCATAGAAAAAATGATAATTTAAAACAGCAATTTTATTTGCATGACTTCCAATACTAGGAAGACTCTTAACCTTATCTTTATACTCAACTACTCTTTTTACCTCAGTAAAATTATTGCTAGAATCACTTACTTTATATACAACCTCATAAACTCCCTTTTTAGTATTATCTATATTATTAGTTACAGAAACATTTTTAGTTATATCCCCATCATAATTATCTGACGATTTATATCCTGGTTCTTTATATTCATCACCAACAGTTAAAACTATTTTACTTTCACCTTCTAATGTTATAACTGGTTTTTCATCATCAATAACTTTAACTTTTCTTTCTACACATTTAGATAGTTTGGTTCCGATTCCTTTTTTTATAACCTTATATTTTATATTATATTCTCCTACTTTATTGGTATTAACATTACCACTTATAATTATATTATTAATGTTTTTACCTCTAAAGTCTGCTATTGCACCTTCTTCTTTATATACATCTTTATACTTTAATGTAATATTTTTTTCACCCTTAAGCTTAATATTAAGATTTTTCTTAGTAAAATATACTTCTCTATATAATATATATGAACTTAATATAACAACTATAGTAATTAATAATACCAGTAAAATAATAAACCTTTTTTTCTTCATCATGCACTCTCCAATATAAATATATATTTATTTTACTAATTTGTAAAGATTAATCATAAATCATTTTTTATATTATTTATTTCTTGTTCTATTGCCTTTACCATTTTTTCTAACATATTTATAGTATCTTGTGGATCTCTATTTTTAAACCCACTCATTCCTGAAAAAGTATCAGCATTATTTCTACCCGTTTCAGTAGAACCGGAAGGTTCTAACCCTCTTTCTTGCATAACAGCTCTATAAAAAGCATTAGTAGATAAAACTTGTGCAACTAACATAAGCCAGTTTCCTACCGCATTTTGCTCATTAGCAGTCATATCGTCAATTAATAAATATCCAACTACGATAGCTGATAAAGAAAAAAGTTTAGGAGGAACATTTGGTAACAAAAAGATCACTCCTTCATATAGAATTATATTCAATATATCATCTTAATTTAACTAATTAAATGCTAGTTCAACATCTAAATTCTCATTTTGAATAGCTATATATAAAAATATTACACCACTAATTAAAATAAGTAATGAACCTAAAAATGATAGATAAGTTAAGTTTTTCTTTCCATCAGAATCATCTTTATTTAATTCTATAACATCATCAAGTGATGTTTTTGCAAAATACATATATACTATAAGTAATATAGTAAATATAATTATCATTATATTTGTGTATTTTCTTCTACTATCAACATCATTATTTATAAAATATTTTCTTTCTAAATTATTAGAATAAAAACTTAAAATGATTATACCTATATAAACTATCCAAACTATCTCTTCTGCTTTAAGTTCTTTTAATTTCTTATTTAACTCATTAACATTCATACTAAATTATATGCTTATTATTTAAACATACTATATAATTTAACTAACTTAGACTGAATATATGGTGCTGTATAAATTTTTTTAGGTTTTTCATCTTCTACAGCTCTTACGATCTTTATAACTATAGAGTCCAATTTCTTTACTTCTCCTAGTTTAAGTATAGCATGCTCTAAATTATATAATTCACCTTTTATATCTTCAAAATATTTTCCATCATTATATTTACTATCTATAAAAACATTATTAAATCCAGTATGATATAATCCAGGTTCTATTATTATTACATTAACGTTTGAACCTTGCAAAAACAATTCTTTTTGAAGACAAGATGCCATACATGAAATACTAGCTTTTGTTGCTGAATATATACCAGTAAATGGTAAAGATAAATGTCCTATTAAAGATGACATAACAATAATTCTTCCCTTATCTTTTTCCATCATTTGCTTTAGTACAAGTTTTAATAATCTAAATGATGAAAAAACGTTTATTTCAAAATTCTTTCTCATATCATCAATATCTGTTTCAATTATGGAACCTCCAACTGCAATTGCTGCATTATTAATTAAAACATCTATATTTAAATCTAATACCTTTTTTATATCCTGTTTTTTTGTAATATCTATTTTCATGATAATTATATTTTCTAGATCATCTATCTTTTCTTTAAGATTACTTACTTCTTTATCCGCATGGCATGTTAAATACACAGTATTACCCCTTTTTGCAAGAGTTAATGCAGTTAAATATCCTATACCTGATGCTGCACCTGTTATTAAAATATTCATAAAAAAAATCACCATTTATATGATGATCTTTTATAATAAAATTATTCAGATAATAGTTTTTGATAAGCTTCTAATATCTCATATATGTTTGTACAACTCATAAAACAAATTGCAGCATTTTTATGTCTTAATAATTTATCTACTGTATCTATAGAGATTTTTTCAGCACCTGGTATGTTTTTTATTAATTCATCACTTGATACATTAGGATAATCTTCTTTTCTTTCTCTATCACAATGTATATCCATAACATATGCTTTATCAGCTAACTTTAAAACATCTATAAAATCATTCATTAAAGCTTTTGTTCTAGAATAAGTATTAGGTAAAAAAACTGCTACTATTTCCTTATCTGGATATTTTTGTCTTGCTGACTCTATCGTAACTTTTATTTCAGTTGGATGATGTGCATAATCATCAATAGTAACTATGTCTTTAAATACTTTTTCTTTAAATCTTCTTTTAGCATTAGTAAACGTATGAAATAATCTATGTATTTCCTCTTTATCTATTTTTTGCAAATTACATACAGTAATACATGCTAAAGAATTTAATACCATATGATTACCAAATACAGGTATTTCAAAATGACCATAGAATTTTTCATTCATATAAACATCAAATGAACTGCCTTCTTTACTTAGTTTAACGTTTTTTGCAACAACATCATTATTATCATTAAATCCATAATAAATAACTTTATTATTAAGTTTCATTTTTCTAACATTTAAATCATCACCACATGCAATTACTTCTTTTGCTTTATTTGAAAATTCTTCAAACGTTTTAATTATCTCATCAATATCTTTATAACATTCTGTGTGTTCTAATTCAATATTAGTAACTACTGCATAATAAGGACTATACGATAAAAAATGTTTTTTATATTCACATGATTCTAAAACAAATAATTCATTTTTTTTATTTGCATGACCTGATCCATCACCTATAAAATAATTACATCCAATAGTATTATTTAATATATTAGATATCATCTTACAAGTTGTTGTTTTACCATGCGTTCCGCACACACTAATAGTTTTAAACTCTCTACTTAACATTCCTAATAATTCATTATATTCAATAAATTTTAGATTCATATTCTTAGCTCTAACTATTTCTGGATGTTCTAAACTAAATGCTTTAGAATAAGTAACTATTGTATCTTTATCTATATCATGATTACTATCATAATATATTTTTATATCTCTCTTATCTAATCCATCCTCAGTAAATTTATAGTCTTTATAATCATCATATCCAGAAACTTCATTTCCTAAATCGAAAAGTATTTCTGCTAGTGTTGCCATACCAGAACCTTTTATACCTATACAATAATATTTCATGGATCTCACCTCTTTATAATTATATCACTTTTTAATAAAAAACTGTATGAAATTATTATCATTTATGTTATAATCTTTTTGTAATTGCCGGTATGGCGGAATTGGTAGACGCGCTGGACTCAAAATCCAGTGATAGCAATATCGTATCGGTTCGACCCCGATTACCGGCACCAATATTTAATAATAAATCCTAGTTTAGGATTTTTATTTTATATAAAAGGTGATTAAAATGAACAATGAAAATCATTTATACAATGATGATGAAAACAAATTAAATAAGAGTTTAGAAGAATTTAATAAACTTAAAAATGATGTATTTCTTATAGTAGAATCAAAAAGAAAAAGATCGTCAAAAAAACCAATTGATATATTTGAAGAAGTATTTGATGATAAAAAATATAATAAATACACACAAGATGAAATACAAAAAATGTTGGATTACTTATGTCTTGAATATAGTATAAATTATTTAGATAATAAAGATGATAAGTATAAAAAAATTTTATTAAAAAAGCTACTTAAAGATTTAAAAGAATTTGAAAGTAATAGCAAGCAAAAATATACTGATAATTTATATAATACCCAACTTGCTGACCTAACATTTTCAGAAGCAATAATAACCAATCAAAGAAAAAAATGGTGGAAAGTTTATAACAAATATTATATCTTATTATTAAAGAAGTTATATGAACTAAATCTTGATTCTGATATTATAAGAAATCCTGAGCATTATTTTTCTACACCAAGAGATATCTATGAAACTTGTAAAAAATATTATAATATGTCCCAAGATGAGATAAAAGATGCTCTTGAAAAATTAGAAAAAATTAAGAAATAGCACTAGCTATTTCTTTTTTATTGCTCTTTATATTTAGATTCAAATAAATCCTTTTCTTCGTCTTCTATTTCTATATTTTCCTTTAATTTTGGAAGTTCATCTAATGATGATAAATTAAAATAATCTAAGAATTTATCAGTAGTTTTATAAAGCATTGGTTTACCTGGCATCTCGCTTCTACCAGCTAAATCAATTAGTCCTCTATAAAGTAATTTTCTTACTATATCGCGGCTTGACACACCTCTTATTTCATCAATCATACCAACCGATATAGGACCATTATATGCTATTATAGCAAGTGTTTCTAGTGCTGATTGTGAAAAGGTAGATAATATAGATTTATCTACTAATGATTCATAATATTTTTTATGTTCTTCTTTTGTTGTTAGTTTATATTTATTTCCTAAATAAACTAACTTTAGTCCTCTTTTTTCATCTTCTAAACTAATTTTATATTCCTCGAGTAAATTTAATGCTTCTTCTTCAGTAATATCTAAAACCCTAGCTATATCCTCTTTAGATATTCCATCTTCTCCAGTAACAAAAAGCAAACCTTCTAAAACACCAATTTTCATACTACTCACCTTCTTTTAATGAAATTAATATATTGTTAAAATTACTTTCTTGAGTAATTAATATTTCATTTTTTTTAGCTAATTCTAATATAGATAAAAAGTTAACAATTACTTCTTCTTTTGTTTCTACGTCAAATAGTTCTATAAAAGATACTTTTTTCTTCCTTTTTAATATATTTCTTATATTATTAACTCTTTCAGCAACAGATAATTCTTTTTTAGTTATTTTAGTTGATAATGGCTTATCTAACTCTTTTCTCTTAATAAGCTCATTAAATGCATTTATTAGATCATTAACACCAAGGTTATTTTCATTTTTCTCTTCTTTTACAAAGTAATTTAAATTAAATGGTTCTTTTGTAAAAATCATTTTACGTGAAGATTCTAATTCTTTAAACTCAGATGTAACTTCTTTATATCTTTTATATATAAGTAATTTTTCTATTAAAACTTCTCTTGGATCTTCTTCATATTCATCAGTTTCTTCTAATTGTTTCTTTGGTAGCAATAACTTTGATTTCATCTCTATTAATTCAGCTGCCATAACAAGATATTCACTAGCTACTGATAGATTAAGTTCTTTCATACTTTCTATATAATCTAAATATTGTTTCGTAATAGTTTCTATTTTAATATCATATATGTCTATATTATCTTCTTTTATTAAATGCAATAAAAGGTCTAGTGGACCTTCAAATTTATCAATCATAACTTTATAACTATTCAAAATAAATCACCTATTTCCTAAATTATTATAACATAATAACTTAAAAAAACTAAGAATTATTCTTAGTTTAAATAGTATTATACTGGTTTAACAACAATAGAACTATAAATATACGTCTTATTTCTTTTGGATTTATGTTTTTTATATGAGTAATAATACTTATATCCAAAATAAAGATTAGTATTTGAGCAATCCAAATACTTGCCATTTACTTTTGTATTTTTAGGAAAATCTTCACACTTAACCTTATTATCAAGCACACTTATGTTTATACCATTTTCATCTTTTGAAACTGTTTCCGCATAAACTTCCATATTATTATTTAATTTAGTCCAAGTAACATAATTTTTTCCTTTATGTCCCACTAATTTCAAATAATTTTTATCATTTACAATCATATATTTATCATCTATATAATATATCTTATTGTATTTCTTTCCCACATACACTTCTTTATTTTCAAAATCATATATATGTATTCTATTTCCCTTATTAATAGCTAAAAATTTATCATTAACTATATGTGCAGTATATCCTTCATATTCATCAATACTTGATACTTTTCTTAAGTTTTGATCATACACATAATTATTTGTTATAAAATAACTATTTTTAGTATTACCAATTACATTTAATACACCTGATAGTTTAAATTTCCCACTATTTATATCTAAAATACGTTTTGCATCATTTTCATAATTACTATGAAATAAAATATAATTGGTGTTAATTAACTCTTTCGAATAATAAAGGTTATAAATATCATAATCAACAATATACTTTTTTAACTTTAAGTCATAATATGCACTTTCAATACCACTTTTTAGTATAACTCCTTTAAGTCTATTATTGTTATATACAGGTTCTATATACCAATATTTATTATCATCTATATCAAACTCATATATATTTTTATTCTTTTTATAATCATAAAGAAAATATTTATAATTATCATAAACAACTAAATAATCTTCAGTAACATCAAGTCTAAAAACGTTACATCCATCATTTTTGCATATATATTTTCCTAACTTTTCTGATTTCAAATCTTTTTCATCTATTATTTTTTTATATACACCATCTATCTTTTTATTATAGATATATGTTACATCACCCTTTTTTCCATCATAAACAGTTTCATATTTTTTATTGACATAGTTAGGTTCTATTACTATATTATAATTCTTACTATTAGAACTCTTCTTGTTAAAAAATGAAATTGACACAGTCGTAATTATTAATAATACTAGTACTAATTTAAACGTATTGTTAAACCTACTTTCTTTAGCTATATCCATATTAATCACCTATCCTAGTTAAATATTAACATGAGAACAAACACTAGTCAATATAAATAAACAGTTGTTAATCTATCTTATATTTGATACAATTTATAAAGGTGATTGCTTTGAAAAAGTTTACTATGAAAGATGAAGAGTTTATTTGTGAAAATTGTGGAAATAAGGTTGATAAATTAAATTATACTGCTAGAGATCATTGTCCATACTGTTTATATTCAAAACACGTAGATATAAATCCTGGAGATAGATTAAATAAATGTAAGGGTCTACTAAAACCAATTGATATAGAAAAATTTAAGAATACATATAAAATAATATATAAATGTGAAAAATGCGGGAAATTACATAAAAACATAATGGCAAGTGATGATAATATTGATGCCATAATTGAACTATCAAAAAAGAATTAACGAGTGTTAGTTAATTCTTTTTATTTTTTATAGAAAGTTACAGATTCAGTATAGTTTATTCCGTCATCAAAATAATGATTATATGTTTCTATTTCTCCATACTTACCACAACCTATAACTAAGTTTTTAATCACATTAAGTTTTGATTTAAGTGTAACATCACTACCCTTATCACTGCCGGATGCAACTGCGACAAAAAAATCACCATTTGTTAAAGCATTATCTAAATTAACACCAAACATTGGATCACTAACGTGACATAAAAAATCATTTTTCATAGTACCATCCTTTCATTATATTTTTACAACAGCCCTTTTTAATGCGGGTAATTAAAATGATAGCACTATATATTATGTTTGTCAAACATTTTTATATTAAATTATTCATCTGTGTTAGTTAGATTTTTTGTATCAACATTATTAATTGCATCAAATCTCTTAGATATTTTATCAGTAGTAATATGAATATCATTAGCATCACGACTTACTGCATCAATACTTCTAGATAATTTATCCCATCTTTCTTTATATCTTTTAAAGTCAATCGATAATTTATTTAATTCTTCATGAATTACACTAGTATATTTATCTTTTTCAATATTCTTAATAATTAATTCTATAGTAGTTAATGTACTCATTAAAGTAGTTGGAGATGCTATCCATACTCTTTTTTTATAAGCATATTCTATTATATCTGAATGATATGCATTTAGCTCTGCAAATATAGCTTCTGCTGGTAAAAACATTATAGCTTGATTACTTGTTACACCATCTATTATATATTTATCTGCTATCGCATCTATGTGTTTTTTAACATCCATTTTAAACATTTTTTCAGCATTTTGTCTTTCTACTATACCAGCTTTTTTATCTATCATTAATCTATAATTATCAAGTGGAAATTTTGAATCTATCGCTATAGTACCTAATGGTTCTGGTGCAAACAAAACACAATCAGCAATAACACCAGTATTAAATGTATATTGTAGTTTGTATATTTTATCATTATTATCACCAAATACACTAACTAAAATATGTTTTAAATTTACTTCACCAAATATACCTCTAGTTTTCTTATCTGTAAGAATAGATTGTAGTGAAATTATATCAGTAGACAAACTATCTATTTTCTTTTGAGCTTCATCTATTTTTGATAATCTTTCTAATACCGAAGTAAAAGTTTTATTAGTTTTTTCAAAATTAACGTCTAATCTTTCATTAACATGATCATTTATTAAGTTTAATTTTTTTTCTATTCTATCATTTAACCTTTCAAAATCAGCATTTAAATTATTATTTACGCCTTCTTTAAATTCACCAAGTTCTTTTATCATACTAGTTTCTAATCTTCCTAAACGCTCCGTAATATTGCTTTCATTTATGTTTTTAGATATAGAAAAGATAACTAATATTACTATCAAGATAAGTAATCCAATTATTATATATTCCATACTGTACCTCCTACAAATAATTATACATCATAACTAGTTTTATTAGTATATTATAAATTAAAACTTTACATATATTTCTTTATTTTTTCTATACCACCATTTATACTGTAGCAACTATAGCCCATAGCATTTAAAATTTTTGCACAAAATAAGCTAATTTCCCCTTTACTACAAATAAGATAATACGTTTTATTTTTATCTAAATATTTTTCTGGATTTTTAAGTAAAACTAATCTTGGTATATTTGTTCCACTATTTAAATTAACTTTTTGATACTCACTTTTTGTTCTTACATCAATTATATTTTCTCTATCTTTAACATCACCAAATTCTATTTGCATATTATCACCATAATAACTTATGAAAAAAAGTACTTTTTGAAAAGTACTTTTTACTCAAAGAAATCATCAAAAAGGTCTGAATCATCATCTTTTTCATTCATGATTTTATTAATCTCTTCTTTATTTGTATATATTTCTTCTTTCTTATTATCCTCTTTAGGAGGTTCCTTAGTTTCTGGTTTATTACTTTTTTCTTCTTTAGGTTCTATAACATCATCAGCTGATATATCTTCCATGAAATCATCCATCATGTCATAATCGTTAGAAACCGGTTTAACACTTGATTTATCATCAATTTTTATTTTATTACTAGATAACACAGAACTATTAGAAGATAATTCTTCTTTTGCAAGTTCATCCTTTAATTTATTATCTTCTTTTTCTTCATTTTCAAGTTCTTGTATTTTAGCATCAATCTTCTTTATTATACTATCTATGTCTAAATCGTCATCATCAGTATCACTAGCTGGTATATTAGAAATTCCACTTGTACTTCCGCCAAAGGGATTAGGTGATGGAGCTGCATTTAAAAATGGATTTGAAGACTGATTACTACCACCAAAAGGATTAGATGGTCCAAACGGGTTTGCATTATTTACAAACGGATTTCCACCGCCAAACGGGTTATTTCCGTTAAACATTTCATTTCTCTTTTCTTCCTTTTTCTTTTTAACAAATTCTCTTATGTCAAACAACTTAATTGATCTTTGTTCATGAGTAGGAAGCTCTGCTTTTGGAATACTACTATTATTCTTTCCATAACCAAAATCGGTATTCCAAAATGGTAAAAATTTTGTTCTTAATGGTGGAAGACGATGTTTAAGTACCAATACTTCATCTTGCTTAAATCTTTGAAGTTCAGTAACAGTAATAAGCGGCCTTGTTTCTTCTTTCTTATCTTTACCAACCTTTACAATCTTATCACCACAAAGTTTACTAATTTCTTCAAGTGCTGACAATTCACCAGTAAGTAAATATAAAATGTTTCCACAGTTACCACGAATAGTTTCGGCATCTTCATTACCATAAACTTGCTTTAACTGTGCAAAGTTTTGAATTATCATGGTCATTCTTATTTGTCTCGAACGAGCTGCTGTAATCATTGTTGTAATATCTTTGAACTTTGGCATATTTGCAAACTCATCAAGTAAAAAGTTAGTTCTAATTGGAAGCTTACCACCATGTCTTTGTGCAACTGCAATCAGTGATTCATAACATTGCTTTACAAAGATTGTTGCAAGTGCATGATAAGTAGTTTTTTCATCTTGTATTATCATAAACACAGCAGTTTTTCTCTCACCTATCGTTTCCATATCAAAATCACTTCTTGATAGCATTTCTGATAAATTCCTTGTAACCGCAAATACCTTTATTTTTTGTTTTAAAACCGAATCAATAGAGTTTTTAGTATCTTGTGGTGCATTTACTGTACCCAATGCATTAATTGCAGCAGGGCTTGCAGGATCTTTCATCTTAAAGTACTCTTTCATATAAGTTGAAGCTCCAACTTTTTCATCACCAACAGTCATCATTAAGTTTACAGTTGAAATACTTATCTCATCTTCTTTTGCATCCTCAAACATTCCAAGTGAAAGACCTGTTAAAAAGTCTGCAGCAGAATTAGTCCAGAATGGATCATTTGATTTTTCATCAGTTGCAATATTAATTGCCATATCGTTTAAAAGTTCATTTGCTTTGTCTTGATTACCTTCTTTATAATACTTATAAGGAAGTGTATATGGATTCCAGCAACTACCATTTTTAGGATCACGAAAATTAACAACTATTACATCATATCCTAAGTTTTTTAACATTTCTCCATTTTTTTCATAGATTTCACCCTTAGGGTCAGTAATAACCATTGATTCACCCTTTTTAGCTAATAAATTAACTAATGGATTAATAACCATCTGAGTTTTACCAGAACCAGTAGCACCAATAACAAGTGAGTGTGCTTCACCATTATCTACATATACTAAGTTTTTCTTTTTATCATAAACAAGAGGAAATCCAGCTGCTGTTGATTCTTTAGCACTTATTTCAACTGGTTCAACATCTTTAAACTTCTTATATTCATCTTCTTTAGCAAATCTACCAAAACCCTCTTCTTTCTTTCCTTCAACAAAACCAATTCCCTTTTCAGTACTAAAAAAGTGACTTGAAACACTAGCAACTAAAGCTATTATTGAAACTATCCAAAATAAAAGTGTATATTTTAACATTGGAGGAAAAAATGCCTGTACAAAATTAAAAGTAAACTTAAAATCTGAACCAACTTCATCATAAGTAAAATGATAAAAATTATTCACACAAATAGCAATAACTACGAGCAACAAAAGACATGCCCATAAAAAAGCAACAACGTCTTTTTTCTCTGCCCTAAATTTTAATTTCATATTAAGTCCTCCCTTTTTAAAGGTCTATTACAAGAGATATTATATCAAATATTTAATGTTTTTAATACTCTAATTTATTATTTTTATATTTATCATATAAAACCTTGCCAACAATTACTATAACTAATGCCAAAATAACAAATATAAATATGTATGAATTGTTTTTAATCCCACTAATAACCTTGTTTTTATTTTCCTCTTTTTTTGCATTTTTTTCAAAATCATTTTTATTTATTTTTATATATAATCCCTTATCATCACTAGTTGTAGAATCAAACTTCCAAGTATAAGTTTTTTTATTAACACTATCTGCATTATTTTCTTCTGCATTTATAGGAAGCGTTAGGTTAAACTCTACCTTATCAAGAACAGGCCAAGTATTACAATCAGAACAGTATGCAATATGACCTGTTTCATTTTTTATTTCATAATAATTTTCTGTTTCGGTACAACTAATATGTTTATATATATACTGACTAAAAACTGTTTTATTAATAAATTCACAAATATTATCAAAACTATTAGTTAGTACCACACTACCGTTTTCTTTTCCATATATTATACTACTTTTATACTTTCTAGTATCTAATGCATCTTTATAATACTTTAAAGTCATATTATATCTATTATTAAAATCACTTTCTGAAAGTCCAGAAGAAGGTGCTTTAAAAGTTACTTTTTCAGATACTTTTCCATCATAATTAACTACAACATCAGATTTAACCGTACATCCAGATAAAATAATTAATAAAACTATAATACTAATTATGCATTTAATCTTTTTCATAGCAACCTCCTTTAATATTCCATCTTATTACTCTTATACTTATCATATAATATTTTACATATGAAAGCTATTACAAGTATTAATAAAACAATTATAGCAATCGATAACTTTGTATCCTTACTATTCTTATCACCTTTTTGTTTATCGATTGTCTTATTACTATATTTTTTAATCTTTAGTTCTAATTTACTTTCTTTTCCATCATCAAACTTCCAAGTATATGTATTTTCATTTACTTCATTAGCATTACTTGAAACAGCTTTATCAGGAAGAGTTATATTTAAACTTAGGCTTTGTAATTCATTTTCACCAGAACTTAAATACTTTGAACTAGCTACAACTTCATATGTATTATTTGATTCAGTACACGTTATATCATCAAAATAATCTTTAAATACAGATTCCTTAAATAAGATACAAATATTATTATAACTATTAGAATATTTTCTCATTATGTTTTCGTTATCATCTAATATATCAACTTTGTAATTAGGAAGATTATTACTACCTAACTGAATCTCATATTCATCATTAACATATTTTGAAACACCATATCCTTCTAATTCAGCTATATTTTGTGAAAGTAAAACTTCTTCTGTTACAGAGTTATTTTTATCAACATTTATATTTACATTTGCTGTGCATCCTGTAAAAAGGAAACATATAAGTAAAATAATTAAAGTTTTCTTTTTCATAATATTCCCTTTCTACTGTGTTTGACCAACATAAGATACATTTTTATTTATGTATAGTGTAGCATTCATAAGTCCAGCACCTTTATGTGACTTTGCATAATCTCTTGATGGTTTATAAGGAGGATTTTGTAACTCTATATGTAGGTGTGGTCCAGAAGATGAACCGGTATTTCCAACTTTTCCAATTAATTGTCCTTTAGATATCTTATCACCCTCATTAACAAGTCTCTGACTAAAGTGAGCATAAAGTGTTTTATATCCATTACCATGATCTATTGTAACAAATATCCCGTAAGAATTATATCCCACGTCACAAATACCCATTCCATAGCAATTTGAAGAATAATCACCTACTTTTGATACTATACCACCATCCATAGCATAAACATTATTACCAGAAACCACATTATCTTTTTTATTCAAATCTACTGCACCATGATCCTTACCATACTGTCCTCCATTCTTACAGTAAAACGGAAAACAACTTGCATTACCAGAATTTGAAAAGTCTCGAGTTGTATCACTTGGATCTACTGGATTTCCTAAAAAACCAGTTGCACTTCCATCTCCTACACTACAATAATTTTTAACGATATCAGCTGATTTGTTACTTGTGAATAAGAAGAAACTTCTGCCATCTGTCATGTAATTTATTATTTCTTCTATATTTAAATAAGTAAAGTCAGGTCTTTCGTTATATTTATTATCCATAGGATCTGCTATTATTAATTTACCATCTTGAGTTACTCCTTTTATTACTAAGTAATGGCCACTAGATCCTTTCCATCCAAGTCCAACACTTGCTATAACAAGTCCTCCAGAATTAAGTGTCTTCTTAACCTTTTCTTCTGCATCTTTAGCTGTTGCTAAAACAGAATCATATGTTAAACCGTGCTTATTTGCTGCATATTTTAAATATCCAGGTGCAGTACCAGAAATTCCATCTCCACAGTATCCTGCTTGTCTTGCTTCCTCATTAGTATCAAGTGGTGTTGTACCTTCACCAGTTAAATTTGCTAAAACCATTGACATAGAAGTTACACCACATCCACTACTAGAAATAGATGAGTTATCACTTCTACCACAAAATGTTTGTTTATAACTTCTTTGTGAATAATAAGTAAATTTATCTTCTGGTATTTCACAGCCTCCTACTGAACTTACTCCAACACAAGAACCTGATACTTTAGCTAGTGAACTAGTACTAGCATCATATTCAGCAAATCTTGATTCACTATAAGCTCCATTTGTACCATATAAAATAGATTTATAATCCTCTCCTGATGAAGCTAAATTAGCTGCTTTAGTTTGTGAAAGACAAGAACCAACAGTACATGAACCAATTCCATAATCACTAGCATAACTACCACCAAAAGCTTCATTATCACTATCATAGATATATTCATCTTTTATCTCATCAAACCATTTTTCATAATTTGCCAATCTTTCTGCAGGTAATTTAGGTTTATTACTACAACCATCATACACATCACAGTAAACTTGATCATTGGTACTAGATGCCATATGAAAAACTATTTTATCTCCATAATCATCGTATTTTCTACCCATTCCAACAATTCCCGGAACACTACTACCACTTTGAGTTCTACCTAATGTAAAACTCTTTGCAGCAATCATTTGTGCTTTTACGTATGCTTCAACATCTGAATCAATTTCTGCATATGTAACACCCATAATATAATCTTTAAAAGACAATTCTGATTTGTAAATATCACTAGGAGATAAACTACTGCTATTATACACAGTTACATACATTTCATTTCTTATTAAGTTTCCTCCATCTGAATAGCCTAAACTAGTAGATGCAGTAGAACATATTATATTTGTATACACATATTCTAAAAATAAATCCTTTTTCGCATATAATTCTTCTATTATAGCATCTGCAAATTCATCTCTTAACTCATTTTTAACAGAGTCAAACATTTCTTTATATCCGTTATATGCTTCAAAAGAATCATCAAATCCAGAATATCCTTTATCTTTTTTAAAGTAGTTATCTTTAAGATATTCTTTAAATTGTTCTTCAGTAGAACCATTTAGCTCTTTCAAGATTTTTTTCAATTTTCTTCTAATCTTACTTTTTCTAAGTGGCTGAAGATACATATCATTTTCCTCTTTATCATTTGCATCGTCATCAACATCTTCGGTATCATTATCAGCATCAATCTCTTCAGTATCATCATCAATATCTATCGGTGTTTCATCTGTTGCATCCTTTTCTAAATAACTTAAAACATTTCCATCATGTAACGTACCAAAATAAGGATACAAAACCGTTATCATTGCAAGAGAACCATCAGCATTAGGATACTTTGCAAAAAGTTTTCTCATCTTTTGAAGCGTTTTTTGGTCTGCTTTTGAATAATTGCTTGTATTATCACTATCATTTACATCACCACCAGGACCTGGTTGAAGTGTTACTATAATAAATATTATTACTAATGTAACTATAAGTATAGCTAATACTGCAACAACAATATACCAGTAATTAACAACAAATTCAATAATTTTTTGGATTGCTTTAACCGTTTTTTTAGCCTTATCAACTTTATCTTTAACATTATTAACTGCTTGACCTGTCTTTGTTTTATTTGCAGCTTGTTTAGCTAAATTTTTTGGATTTGCTTTATTTTTAATCCTATCTTTTAAACTTCCCTTATTATCAGAATTATTATTGTTATTATTTCTATTTCTATTATTTTCTTGCTTATTTTTAGCTTCTTGCCTTTTTTCATCTGAACTAGATTTTGGTTTTTTGTTATCTTTTTGATTATTTTTATCACTTTTGTTATTTTTTTGATTATCATGATTGCTTTTAGGATTTTCTTGTGGTTTATTTTCTTGTGGCTGATTTTTATTTCCATCATTATTTTTTTCTTGATTTTCATTATTTTTGTTAGAATTTTCTCCATTTTTATTCTCATCTTTTTTATCAGAATTTTTCCCATCCTGATTTTCATCTTTTTTATCAAGGTTTTCTTTATCTCGATTCTCATCTTTTTTATCAGGATTTTTCTCATCCTCATTCTCATCTTTTTTATCAAGGTTTTCTTTATCTTGATTCTCATCTTTTTTATCAGGATTTTCCTCATCTTGATTCTCATCTTTTTTATCAGGATTTTCCTCATCTTGATTCTCATCTTTTTTATCAAGGTTTTCTTCACCTTGATTTTCATCATTTTCGTTACTTTTAGTTTCATTTTTGATGGAATCTGCTATTTCTTGGTCATTATTATCTGACAAATCTTCCATATAATCATCTAGAACACTTTCACTTTCTTCAGTATTTGAAGATGGTAATTCTTCAAATTTAATATCTGCTTTACCAGATATTTTTACATTTGTTGGTTCAACTTCTATATCTTTTATTTCAAATTCTATTTCATCGTTCCCACTTTTATTTTCTGCATTAGTATTATTTACATTATTCTTACTAGCATTTTCAACATTACTCTTTTTTTCATTATTGTATCTATCGTTTGTATTCATATCAGCACCACCAAAACTTTAGTATTAACATAATCATATTGTAACAAATTTTTTAACATTTAACAATATCAGTGAAAAATAAAAAGACGGATTTCCCGTCTTTTATATTATAATCCACCACCAGATCCAAATGAATCTAGTTCTGCTTCTGTAACAGTTACATCAACACGCATTCTTCTACTTCCACAAACTAATAGAGCTTCACCTTGATTGTACTTTTTAATACTTTCTTTTTCTTGTTCATTAAGGTCTATTAATTTTGCTAAATCTTCAGCACCTTGCTTTTTAAGACCCATAACTAAGTAATACGAAGCATTATCAAAAATTGCTTTGCCCTGTGTTATTACTGATGGTTCAGCAAAGTCACTTGGCTGTTGTGTAATTATTAAAGTACCACTGTTGTACTTTCTAGCACGTCTTTGAATTTGTGCTAAAAAGTCAGCACCTATAGTATTATTACCAGAAAGTAAAATATGAGCTTCATCTACCATTAATACTGTATTTGTAGAGCGATCTAAGCAATGACTCCATGCATACTTTAATATATTAAAGAATAAAGCATTTCTAATATTTTCATCTGCATTCATCAAATCCCTAATATTAAATACTATAAATTTAGACATAGGTTTTATAGTTGTATGATTATCAAAATAATACTTTAACTCTTTTGTAAGCGGTCTTATTTTAAGTTCTAGTTTTTCTAATATATCTCTTTCATGAGTTATTTGATCACCAAATGCCTCAAGTCTTCTAACTAAAGTTTCATAAAGGTCAGAAAATGTTGGATATTCATTAGAACTTAAATTTGAAAAATCTGTTTCAAAAGATATACCAAAACGTTGATAAGTTAATTGTGCCATTTCACTAAACATAGTTAATACATCTTCGGTAATGGTTGGATCATAATATTTCATAAATGCTTTTAAGAACTGTAATGTTTTAGTTAAAACAGTATATCCCAAACCATTTCTTAATTCTTCCTCATCAGCTTCTAATATAACTTCAAGTGGATTTATCATGCCAAATTCTCCGCCTTTACCAAGGTCAATAAAGTCTCCACCCATTCTAGATGCCATTTCCTCTAATTCACCTTCAGGATCTATTACAACTGTCTTATAACCATTTCTTATATAGTTTCTAACAAGTAATTTAGCCGCTGTTGATTTACCACTACCTGTAGTACCAAGTATGATCATATTAGCATTATTTCTATTAAACTCTTTTCTTATTTGATATAAGAATTGATTAAATAATATAACACCACCAGAGAAATCTGTTCCAAGAAGACAAGATGGACCTGGATCCTTTAAGCTGTCAAAGATAAATGGATACATTGCCGCTATTGTAGGAGATGCAATTGGTGTACCTATTTGATCTTCTATATCTTGCTTTGGAAATAATGGAATTATAGATTTAAGTACTTTTCTTTGTTCAAATCTTAATGGAATTGCTCTAATTTCCATAGTTGATAAAAAGTTTTTAACTTGTAGTTTCTTTTGATTTAGTTCCTCTTTACTATCAGCTGAAACAACTAAATGCATTTGAAAATCAAATATTTTAGATTGATTAGTTGTAATCATTTGAATAAAATCATTTAATGATTCAGAATCCTGTCTTATCTGTTCTTGAGCTGTTTTATCATTTTCCTTTTCATATTGAGCTTTTAAATCCGCTAATTGTTTATTAAGCATCTTAGTCATTACATCAAAAGGAAGAGGAATATGTTTAATAACTACTTTTACACCAGGTGTACTGGTTATATCAGAAAGAAAACCTGGACTTATCCACTTTGGATAAGAAACCACAGTTAGTATAGTACACCATTTATCACTAATTATAAACTCTGAAGGCTTAAATTCTAACCCTTTAGGTGCTAATTCTTTTTTTATACTAATATTTCCCATTATGATAACACCGTCCCAAATTCAGTTTTTTTACCCCCGTTTAAGAAATTATCTAATATACTTCTTAAATCACCATCATTAGCTTGACTGCCCACCATACCAGCATTAGCAAGCCCACTTATTATAAGTCTTAACTTCTTTTGAATCATATCAACACTTTTGTCCCTAAATAGAAAATAGAATTCTATATCAGATACATTATCACTAAAGTCCTCAGCCTTATTTAAATCTTGATTTATTAGTTTTCTTCTTACTGGATCATTTATTTGATTATACATCATCTGCATCTCTGCTATATAAACTGATATATCAACTGGTCTGTCTGCAATAACAAGCCAGAATTCAAAAGTAAGCGAGTTATATAAATCCTTAAGTCCATCAATTACTCTAAATTGATCGTTTTCATCCATAATGAATATATTCTTTGGTGCAACTTTTACTCCTGCAACCTTATATCCATTATCAAGCTCTATCATGCTATTTGCTATATTCCTTATAGGAACAAAACTTTCTGTTGTTACTCTATTCGTTGTACTCATCTTTTACACGCCATCCTTTCCATACTAATTCATTTTTATCCTTCATATAAAAATTATATATATTTTGTAATATGCATAACACATTATGATAATTGGGTATCGGTAAAACAAGAAATGCACTTATTAAGATAGGCAGTAAAACAATTACACCAAGAACCATTGAAGATGGTTGAAATATTAAAAATAGTATAAATGTAACTAATGAACCAACCGATAAAATTATTAAATCAATAGGTCTAAAGGCACTAAATATAAGCTGTCCTTTTTTAGTATTTGCTGCAATTAAATATTGATTATTCACTTATATCATCCCCTTTTTATTTTTTTTCTTCTTTTTCTTCTATACTTTTAATTTTATCATCAATTTTTTTAGCAGAAATAGCTAATTGATTAACCTTATCAGCTAGAGTGCCTCCTGGAAGCTTATCAATTACTAGTTTCAATTCTTTTTGCGCATCATTAATTTCAGTTATAACTTGTATATTTTCCGTCATAGTTGAATAAAATTGTTGTTCTTCATCAGATATTTTTGTAGCTTCATCCTTGTCTAACAATTCTCCACTTGTACTATCTGCATATTCTTTAGCATTTTTTTCCATTTTTTCTAATTGATCAATTTGTCTTTCTAGTGTTGCTTTTTCTTCGTCACTTGCAATAGCCATTCTTTTTGTCGCATCTGAAATAGCATTTTCAATATTCTTTATATTTTGAGATATGCTATCACCTATCGATAAATTAACAAGTGCAGAACCAAAATCAAATCCACTCATAGCTTGCATCAAACCGTTTCTAATATTTAACGAACTCAAACTTTCATCACTAATATTTTGTTTTGCAGCATTATATGCTGACACAGCTTGCTGCATAGTATCATTATTTTGACTATAATTATTAATTGCAGTTGTTTGGTAAGAGTTAATAAGTTTTTCTTGATTTTGCATAGCAGAAGAATCTCTGTTAAATATTCCACCGCAATCTTTTGATATGCTCTCACCAGTAACAGTTTTTCCGTTATCAAACTTTACATTTTCTATTTTACCATCGCTTGTAAGAGAAATCCCACTCGCAGATAGTCCAGAAATTTTTCCATTTTCTAACTTTATCATTCCCTGATTTAATCCGTACTGAACAGCACCAAAAGTATCGTTATTTATATCTATTTTAGATTTAGTCATAGCATCCATTATCTTATTTGCATCGCCTTGTCCAGCAACAACCTTTCCTTGCCCTATTCCGACTTCTTGAATTCCATAATTTCCGCCTTTGGTCCAACTTTCAACCTTTTTCTGCTTATTAATTGCATCCCTCTTATCGGCCAAAGAAGATGGTGTACCATATACATTTTCCATTGCTCCGGGCAATCTCATTATTTTTGCTAGTGCTCTATCATAAATACCATTTTTATTATTCATTCCTACTCTGCCAGCAAAATTATCAGTAGCAGTTTTTGCCGCGTTTAAGGCTCCTTTTATATTATCCGCTTTAAAGCCTAAACTAGCTGAGTTTATAATACCGGAAGCCGTGGACGCAAGCAATCTTTTAGCATTTGAACGATTTGATATACCAGCATCACCATATGCTTCTTTTCTCGCTTCATTCAAATGTTTTCTCTGATTAAAATAGCCCTTGATACCACTAGCACCGTCGGTACTATATGATTGTCTTGCTTTACGAGTATGCTGAAGATTTTCATTTTTATCTCTTACTGCCTTTTTCTCAGCACGTCTATTCTTATTCTCGTTGATGAATCCTCGAACCCCACCAGCTCCAGCAGCTGCGGCTGTATTTGCCACCTTATGTCCAACTTTTGTTAAGGCTCCTCCTATTAAGGCAGCAGAACCTAATTTCTTACCAATTCCTAAGCCACCTAAACCAGCATCAATTCCTATTAATTTTCCAATCCACTCTGGTGCTTTTTTTGCGAAAATAAGAATAGATATTAATACAGTTAACTTTCCTATACCTTTTTCATACCATTCGGAGAAATTAATTTTAGGTATAAGACTAATGAGCAAAAGGGTTAAGGAAATGATTGCTAATTTTATAAATAAACTAGCATAAGTTTTTAAGGTTGTAGTTACCCAGTTTTTAAATGGTCCAGATTTAGCTGATTTTGGATCTACATATGTTGCAATAAATAATGGTGCTACAATTTGAAGAACTGCTAGCTCAACAGTTCTAATACCTATATCAATCGCAAAACTAAATAATATATACGTTAAGAAAATTCCAACCACAAACGTAAGCATCGCTTTATAAATATACACAAATTCTTTTTCGCCATTTACCGTTTCTTGTACAGAGGCATATTTTGCAAGAGAAGTCATCTTAAATCCGCCATTTTCAGGGTCATCTTCACCAGTCATTGTTTTTCCAGCCGCCATGTTTTCATAAGCGGTTTTTGCATCTTGACATTTACCAGAACAAGATGTTATATTTTCATTCCAAGTAATTAAAGCTCCTATTGCAATGCTTTGCATGGCTCTACCCGGATTAGTCTTTTCTAAAGTTTCAGTATTCAAAAATAGCCTATCCACGACATGATTTTTTACTATAAGTGCTTGAATGTCATAAGCTTTTTCAAACACTTTTGGAACTGCTATTAGCATAGCAAACATAATTAATATATTTATTCCGACGTTTGCTATTCCATTTCCTTTTTCTGTTAACTTATCCGGATTAATCATAGCATTGACCAAAATAATGGCAACCCTAAAAAACGCAAATAATCCCATGACAACATATAAATTTTTCATAACTGTCTCTATAGTATCTGTACTAAACAACGGATTTTTTGCCATATCATTAATTAAATTGTATGCATTATCAACTAAACCAAAAACTACAGAATCTAAGGCCATCCCAATCGTTCTTAATATACCAATAAAATTTATTAATATTTCCATATAATCCTCCTAAAAACAAAGTGAATCTTCTAGACCAAACCATGTAAAGATTATTCTTATAAGTAGTGGTAAATACATTAGTATGCAAAGTGCTATTACTCTTTTAATAAAATTTACACTGCTTTTCTTAATAGCATCACTATCATTGTTTCCTACTGCTTTTACAAAATCAATAGTTCCCATAACCATTACTAATATTGGTGTTAATAATATAAGATATCCCCATAATTCTTTTACTATTTCTCTAATTGAATCATCACATGCAAGATTCTTGGTAGGTGTAAGATTTCCCATAGAACTAGTATTTCCACCAGAAGAACTAGAAGAATTTGATGATTTTACATTAGCCGCGTCAGTTTGAACATCTATTATTTCCGGAGTTATATCATCAATCTTAGTTTTCTTTATATCAGATGCATTAACGGTTATACTTTTAGTATTATTTCTGTCAACTTCTAATTCAAAAATCACATTTCCATAGGTTCCAAAATCAGAACTACTTAAACTTTTACTGCACGTTGTACCATCATTATTAGTAATTAAATAATCTATTGTATGAACAGTACTAGTTTTTCTTGCTCTAACATCAATTTTATAAATTAAAGTGCTATCAGTACTTTTTTCCTTATCAACTTTCTGTTCTATATTACCACCAAAATCTGTATTATTACCGTGATCAGATAAAGTATATTTTCCACACTCATCAGCTTTAACACCTGCTATTCCAACCAAAAAAGGAATAATAAGTAAAAGCATAAACAATAATTTTTTAACTTTTCTCATAATAAATATCATCCTTTAAACAAATTTTAACTATTATCATAATAAGAATAACATTTTTTTGTAAAAATTAAAACCCTTTTTATCAAATAAAAAAAGAAACTAATCTTAGTTTCTATTTACTATTGAAGTTTGCTACTAAAAATATTACTTATATCAGATGATGTACTATTCCAACATTCTTTCCATTCATCATTACCAATCCATCCCATTACTATTGAAACTATAAGTGGAACGGCAAAAACTATAACAGCAGCTATTACTCTTTTTATTAAAACTTTCTGATTTTTCTTTATATCTTCTTCTTTACCAGCAATGACAGCTTTAACCAAGTCAATTGTTCCTAATACTATAAGAATAATTGGAACAACCCATTGAATTATTTTAAGTATAAATTTTACTATAGCAACAACATCGCCTAACCCTTCACAATCAGCAAGTACGAACATATTATCTCCTCCAATCTTATATTAGTATTCTAAAACATTTTTACGTCTTTGTCAATTTGTATTTATAAATAATTTATTTTTTTACATTTTATTTGTATTAATTAATAATAAGTGATAGAATTATTTTGGGTGATATATATGAAAAAAGGATTAAAAATATTAGTTTCAGTATTAATTATGTGTTTTATACTTTCAGGATGTTCTGAAAGTAAAAACATAAAAAGTATTAGTTTAAATGAATTTAAACAAAAAATAGAAAATAAAGAAACATTTGTAGTATACGTTGGTAATAAAGACTGTGTTCATTGTAATAATTATATGCCTACATTAAAAAAAGTACTAAAAAATTATAACATTACAATATATCAAATTGATAACAGTAAATTAACTGAAGAAGAATATGGTAATTTTAAAACTTATGTAAGTATTTCTGGAACTCCAACTATAGCATTCATAAAAAACGGTGAAGAAGAATCAACTTTAGATAGAATAGTTGGTGAAACAGATGAAGAAACTACAATAAAAAAATTTAAGTCTAACGGTTATATTAAATAACCTTTAGACTTATTTTTTTACATTTCCAAATCTTCTATCCCTTTTATTAAATGATTCAAGTGCTTTATCAAATTCTTTTTCATCAAAATCTGGCCATAAAGTATCAGTAAAATATAATTCAGCATAAGCCATTTGCCATAACATAAAATTACTTACTCTATACTCTCCACTTGTTCTTATCATTAAATCTATAGGTGGTAAATCATTAAACAAATATTTACTATACATATTAGAATTAATGTCTTCTATGTTTAATTCTCCATTTTTTACCTCGTTACATATTTTTTTAGTAGCTTCTACTATTTCATCTTGACCACCATAATTTAAACATATATTAAATATACCATTTTGATTATTTTCCGTTTCTAAAGTCATTTCATTCATTTGCTTTATTACTTTATCACTTAATCTATCTTTAACTCCAGAAAAAATAACTTTAACTCCTTTTTTCTTTACTAGCTCAAAATTTTCTTTAAAAGCTTTTATGAAAAGATCCATTAAGTAGTCAACTTCTTCTTTATCCCTTTTCCAATTTTCAGTTGAAAATGCAAATACACTCAAAACCTTAACATTTTTATCATAAACATACTCAGATATCTTTTTTAATGCTTGAGCTCCCTTTTGATGTCCTTTTGTACGTTTTAATCCTCTTTTAGTAGCCCATCTACCATTACCATCCATTATGATAGCTACATGATTTGGTACTTTATAATCCATATTTACCTCCAAACAACTAAAACGAGTATAACATAAATATTTGTATAAACACAACACATAGTAATATATTATTGTCAAAATTAACTTTATATCATCTAATTTAGTAGGAGTGATAATGTATGTGGTGTATACTTTTATTTTTATTTATATTACTAGTACCAATATTTGTAATATTCTTTGTTATACTATTTCCTATATTTATAATATTCTGGATACTAAATAACTGTTTCTGTAAAAAATAAAACATTCTATTAATTAGAATGTTCTAAACTTTCATATATACTTTTTAATTCTTTACCAATTATTTTAAGATCTCTTTCTTTAGCCACTTTATATGCTTCCTTAGTTACATCTTTTAACTTTCCATCAAAAAATAATTTTATCTTTTCTTCAAACTCATCTAAATCTTTAGCCTTATACACATTCTTACCATCAGTAAGCCATCCATCAAATATTGGAATATCTCTTATAATTGCATTTTGCATACATGCACAAGCTTCTATTATAGGAATTCCTTCTGTTTCTTCTAATGTAGGAAATAAATATAAATCTGCTCCATTCATAGCACCTTTAATTATATCTTGTTCTACATAACCTGCAAATACTAAATTATCCAACTTAGTATTTACTGCATCTCTAACCTTTTTAGTAGTTGCAGATAAAGGACTATAACCAAACCATATAAATTTATACTGTGGAAATCTTTTTGCCAGTGAAACAAAATCCACAATTCCCTTTCTTTCTATATAAAGACCAACACCAAATATAACTTTGTCATCATCTTTATAGCCATAATCTTTTCTAAACTTTTTGCCTAATTTTTCATCCTTTTTAAAAAAATCAAGTTCAATACCATTTGATACTGCATATATTTTTTTATTTTCTAATCCCTTATAATTTTCTAATAATTTTTTAGAATATAAAGTTGGAGTTACTATAACATCTCCTAAACTATAACATTTTATAAGCCATTTTTTAAATAGCTTAGATGTTTGTTTAGATAAAATAAATCCATTTTTATAATCTTCTTCTGTAGAATGTGCATGGTATACTATCTTTTTACCCTTCTTTTTAGCTCTTTTAGCCATTAAATAGGACTTAGGAAAATATGTATTTATATGTAAAATATCATAATCATCTTTTGGATTTAATGTATATGGTACATTAGCATAAGTAAGAGCTTTCATTTGATGCTTTATAGCTTTTCCAAGTCCTGATTTACCAACTAACTTTTCATTTTCAGTATATAATAATACTTTCATTTTTCACCTCTATAATTACTCTTTATTCATATAAAAACTTATTGTTCTTTCTAAAGGATCTTCTTCTTTTTCTTCCTTCTTTTCTTCAGTATCATAAAGGTCTTCTGTTTCTTCTATATTATTATTTCTTTTTTTTAACATTTCATATTCAGTTTTAACAGAATTAATGTTATCTTGATATCTATTAAGTTCTTCTATTACTTCATCATAAGTTTTTATTTTTTCTTTCTTTTCTCTTTTATTAGAAGTAAATATACCTATTTTAATGCTTGCTTTTTCCATAATTAAATCATTTATTTTATCCGCAATTAAATTTATTAATTCATCAATGTTTTGAACACCATATTTTTTATCTAAAGAAAATACAATTCCACATTTACTAAAACTAGTAATAATATTTAAAATTATTTTATTTATTTTTTCATCTAATGCTCTAACATCTTTTTCTAAGACTGTTTTTAATGCATCATCAAATTCTTTATTTAAAGTATCGTTATCTTCTGTATTATTATCATTTATACTATAAAATTTAATATCTTGCATGTATATACCTCCCATATATATCTTATTATCATTAATACAATAATAACACAAAAGACAAATAAATCAAACTATTTGTCTTTTTTCTTATTTGTTTTATCAAATGGTTTTATAAGATTTCTTGCCTTATCTGTTAATATGTCAGTAGTTAATATTACCCAAATAATAAGTATCATTAATATTATATAAATTATCATACCTAGTTTTTGATCTTTTAAAACAAACAAAATTGATGCTATTGAAAATAAAATACTAACACAATATATTATTAAAACAGTACTTCTTTGACTGAATTTTTTATTTAATAACTGATGATGTAAGTGCTGTTTATCAGCTTCGTATATAGGTTTATGATGTATTATTCTTCTTAATATTGCAAATAAAGTATCAAGTATAGGTATACCTAAAATAAGCATTGGAACAACAAGAGAAGTTAATGTTACAGCTTTAAAGCCTAATAAACATACAACTGCTATCATATATCCTAAAAACATAGAACCTATCTCACCCATAAATATTTTAGCAGGATTAAAATTAAATATTAAAAATCCAAGACAAGCTCCAAGCATTATAAAAGTAAGAGTTATCTCTAAACTACCTATATTATGCATTATAAAGGCAATAATACCTATAGTTGCAAAAAATATACTTGAAATACCTGCAGCTAATCCATCTAATCCATCTATAAAATTAATACAGTTCATTAATGACACTATAAATATTATTGTAAGTGGATATGAAAGCCATCCAAAGTTAAAGTAAAAACCAAAAGCTGTAATATCATTAAGTAAAATCTTACCATAAAAAGTTATTACAAGTGCTGCTGCTACTTGACCAACCATTTTTTCTTTAGCTTTAAGAGGCTCTATTACATCTAATATACCAGTTAATACAACAATAAAACCACCTATTAATATTGCAAGCATTTGAGTACTTTGTGGTGCAAAAAGCATATACCCAAATAAAAAACCTAAGAAAATCATAAGTCCACCCATTACTGGCATTGGTTTTTTATGAATCTTTCTTTCGTTTGGATAATCAAGTGCACCAACATGAAATGATATCCACCTTACTATTGGAAAAAGTGCTGCAGTAAATACCATTACAAATATAACTATTTTTAAAACTGCTATAATTTTTTCATTCATATTAAATCACTCTCTTCTACTTACTAAATCCTATTTTTTCTCTTATTATATAACAAGGTCTAGCCAAACTATTTTTATACATTTTGCAAACATATAAAGCTATTATTCCAACTGATAACATTATAAAAGAGATAAATAATATAATTGTTCTAAAAGATAAATTTCCCATTAACAAAAAGTTAATAAGTCCTATTAAAAATATTATTATACCAACTATAAATATAAATGTAAGTGGCATAGTCGAAAATGATATAATACCATCTAATGAATATTTAGTTAATTTAATTAAACTCCATTTAGATGTTCCATACTTTCTTTTTTCTGGTATATATGGAACATAAATTGTATTAAATCCTACAAAACTAAACATTCCCTTTAAAAACCTTGTTTTTTCCTTCATAGAGACAATTGCATCTCTAACGCTTCTTTTAAATACCCTAAAGTCTCCAGCACCTGGTAATAATTTTATTTCAGAAACATTATTAATAACTTTATAAAATAAAGCCGTTAAAGTTCTTTTAATTGTTCCTTCATCTTTTCTATTTTCTCTATATGCACATACAACATCATAATTTTTATTATCAAGTAATTTTTTGTACATTTCAATTAAAGTACTAGGATTATGTTGCATATCTGCATCCATTATAGAAATATACTTACCAGAACTATTTTCTAATCCCGCAAGCATCGCTGCTTCTTTACCAAAATTTCTAGAAAAACTAATTACTTTAACGTTTTTATCCTTACCATTTAATTCTTTTAATCTCTCCAAAGTATCATCACTACTACCATCATCTACCATGATTAGTTCATAGCTTATCTTATTTAAACTAAGAAGAGAAGAAATAGAATCATAAAACTCATTTACAGATTTAGACTCATTATAGCAAGGAACAACAATTGATAATTCCATATAAATATCCTACTTTCTTTTCTTTATTAATTTATTCCACTTTTCTAAAACAATATCTCCACTATATTCTTTAGATTTAGTCTTAGCATTTTTACCTAATGATTTTCTTAGATTTTCATCATTTATTAAATCACTTATTTTCTCTATCATTTCATCTTCATTTCTATCTTTTATTAAATAACCATCTACACCATCACTAATTATTTCATTAGCACCTTGAGCAGAAGTATATGCTAAACATGGAACTCCAGCACTCATTGCTTCTATTAAAACCAATCCAAAACTTTCTGTATGTGATGTCATAACATAAATAGAACTATCACATAATAACTCATTAATACTTTCTTTATCTTGATATCCATGAAAAATAACTTTATCACCTAATTTTAGCTCTTTAGCTAAATCTAAAAGGTTATTTCTCTCCATTCCATCACCAATTATATTAAGACGCCATTCTGGATATTTAAAGGTTAATTTTTTAAATAATCTAAGTAAATCATCAAATCCTTTTTCTTTTGATAATCTACCAACAGAAATAATATTAGTCATATCTAATTTAGAAGTCTTTTTTGGAGCACTATCCAAACAATTAGGAATATATACAGCCTTTTTATCTAAATATGATTGATAAAAATCTTTTAATTCTTTAGATACCAATACTAAATAATCCATATTCTCACAAGATTTTACTAAATTATTAATGTATTTTTGATCATTATTATGATGATTATGTTCCCAAGCTATTTTTTTACAATTCTTATTAGCATATTTTGAAACCCAATTGTTATGCAAAGTTCTTGTAGAGATAAGTACATCTGTATCTAATTTTTTTATTGAATCAATCATTAACTTTCTTCTTAAATGTAATACCTTTATACTTTTAAAGCACTCTTTAATAAACATAGAATAATTCTTATTCTTTTTGTAATAATCTAATTCTTTTTTATTAGGCTTTATATTTTCCATTAAGTAAGTTATTTTAACATTATCATTTATTTTAAATACAGGCTCACTATATAATTTATAAGTTGATATTATTTCAACCTCATAATCTTTAGATAAAAGATTTGCTAGTGTTGCTATAGCATTTTCTATTCCACCATAACCTAAATGCAATGCTAGTATTGTTATTTTCTTCATATTATTTCCTTCTTTTTTATAATTACTATCAAAACAATTATACTAAAATTTAAAAAACTCGTCAAATAAACGAGTCTTACATGTAAAGTATTATGAATTAATGTATTTTCTTATACTTTCTTTAAAGTTTTCACTATTAGATTCATACTTTTTTGGTTTAAACTTTTTAATATCTTCTAG
Organism: uncultured Bacilli bacterium; assembly: GCA_934122275.1. GTDB lineage: Bacteria > Bacillota_I > Bacilli_A > RF39 > UBA660 > Aphodocola. Next base: position 82,783 of record CAKOWI010000003.1, read on the forward strand.
TGCTTTACCTAGTTTTTTTATATCATAAACTGGTAATATATATTCTTTAGCAGCAAATTCTTTAGTTATTTGAACTTGATGATCATTTGCATGCTCTTTATATTTCTTTAGTCTTGGAATAACTATTACCTTTTTTCCGTTTTCTATACATTCAGTAATCGTTCCAACTCCAGCATGTGATATAACTATTCTAGCTTTATTTATATAGTTTTGTATCTCATCTTTAGAACAAAAATCAAACATCTCTATCTTATCATCTGTATATTTTGTACATCCAACTTGTGCTACTACCTTTTCTTTTATTACTTTATTTTTTATTAATTTAGAAGTTTCTTTTAAAACCCTTTCAAATGGTTGATCTTGAGTTCCTAACAATATAAGTATCATTAAAATATCCACCCTTCATATTTAGCTTTTGGATAAAGTTTAAGCATAGATTTCCATTGCACAATAAATACATCTGCAATAGGATATACTAGCCTACCAGTTAACGTTTTAGTTTCTATATTAGCAAAGGATTCTATATATATAACCTTCTTCTTAAAAATCTTTGCAATATAGCACATAGCAACACACGTATGTGCACCAGTTGTTACTATAACATCAGGTTTAAACTTTAAAAATATGACTAAACTCTTAATTACATTATATGGAATAACAAAAATATATTTAAGCAAATGCTTTCTATTTCCAGTTAATAAATAATCTATTTTACTTTTATATATGTTTTTAAGCTTTGATGTTGATTTATGTTTTTCTGTTACTATTTTATAATCAAATTCTTTAAACATACTCTTTAATTGCATCATTTCGGTTAGATGCCCACCCATACTAGATATAAAAATTACTTTCTTCATAACTATCTCCTAAACAGATTATAACAAATTAAAAATAAATTGTATACAAATTTTAGTTATAGTTAAATGTAACTATTACCAAATATTTTGTCAAAAAAGAAAAACAGCACTATGCTATTTACCTTTTCCCACTATGTTAAACTTAGCTTTTTAAATTTTTCGATATTTGTTCACTTGGCTGCACTCGGTTAAACTTTTGGCAAAATGTATTCAAATCAGTATCTAAGTTGCATTTCTTTAAATATCTAAAATTATATTTAATTTCATAAATAGTCAAATTGACTTTTACAATCACTATAATAAATATTTTTCATTATTCATTTGTTCTTGTAGCTTTTCTAATTCATGTAAATTTTTATTATTTTGCAACGATTTCATTTGTCTTCTAGCAGAATTATTTAATCTAATCAATCTTTCACTTTGTGGAACATTGTTTTCAATCAACTCTGCATTTGTGTTTTGCAAATTGTTTAAAATGACTAGATGAAGCAAATCTGTATAATCTCTAATGTTACCTTTTTGGGAAAGTTCTGGATTGTTATCTCTCCATTCTTTAGCAGTCATTCCAAATAATGCAACATTTAAAACCTCTGCTTCTTCTGCATAAATAAATTTAATTTGTCTTTCGGTTAATGTTGGTACTATATATTCTTTTATTGCATCAGTATGAACAATATAATTTACTTTAGATAAAAGTCTAGTCGCACTCCACTCTATTTTTTGTTGATATGCTTCATTATATTTTAGTCTTTCAAATTCTTTTATTAAATACAATTTAAATTCTGGTGAAAGCCAACTAGCAAATTCAAATGCTATGTCTGGATGTGCAAAAGTTCCACTATTATATCTACCTTGTTTTGAAATTATTCCAATTGCATTAGTTGCTTTAATCCACTTTTTAGGAGTCATAATAAAAGCATTAGTTCCAGATTCATTTTTAAACCCATCGAATTCGATGGAATTAAAATTTTCATTATTTAGATACTCCCATGTACCCAAAAACAACAAGCTGTTAGTTGTTCTCATCCAGTTTTGAATAATATAATCTGTTCTATTTTTATCTTTATAATGTGCTAAATCCGTGATTGATATATAATCAACATTTCCTACTCGCATTATTCCAATTTTGTTATTTATTACATTCAATTCAGTTTTTATTAACTCTTGTTTCAAAGATATTCCTCCTTATAAAAATACTACCATTCCAAATAATTTACTTTTTTACCTATATTTTTTGTATACTCTATTTCTGATTTTGTTGATTTACAAAAAGTTATTATCTTATAATTTTTAATCATCATTTTCTCCTCTCAATCATCATTTTTTATACTTAGGAAGACATTACCCATAGCAATCTGTGATACAGTGCTATTTTACAAAATAGTTCATATATTATCTCCTCCTTAGAAAAGATATTATACAAACTATTACCAAATATTTTGTCAAAAAAGAAAAACAGCACTATGCTGTTTAATCATCTTCATCTAAAGATACCCTTTTTATTTTTTCCTTGTCATTATCAAGAATTTCTTTAGCTTTTCTTAGTTCTTCTTTCTTTTGTCTTCTTGATTTTTTTGGAACAGAAATATCTTCATCTTCTATTTTATTTATTTCTGGTTTTTCATCTATATCATCTAATTCATAATAGTAATCAGACTTTTCTTCTTTTCTTAGTTTAGATATTTTTCTTTCTAATCTCTTAATTTTCCTTTCCTTTGAAGCAAAAGACTTTATTATTTTTACTATTATAATTAGCATGCAAAGTGATAAAAATCCTAGTATTATATAGTTTCTTATTTTTATTTCTTTTTGTCTTACATTATCTAATTCATCAAAATACTTTTGAAAACTAGAATCTTTTGTGTCATATAGATAATATCCTTTATTACCATTTTCCAAGTTTTGAGCATAAACCAAATAATAATTATAGTCACTACTATCCTTTACTTTATAACCATTAATGGTTTTATTCTCATACTTAAATGATGCTTTTTCAAAACCGTCTGGAACTTTTTCGCCATTTAATATAATTAGATTTATAGAATTACCTTTAAGTTCATTAAATTCTTCAAATGACTTATTACTTTCATTATATATGTATAATTCAATTAATCCATCTTTATCTTTAAGTGCTAATAACGTTATTTTAGTTATTTCACTTTTGTATGCAACTACATCTTGGTCTTCATATTTTAACGTAGTTTCAGAAAATCCTTCTGGAATATTTTCAACTTGTCCTTTTTTTCTAACAATAAAATATTCACCCTTACCAACTTTTACCTTAATAGGATCAAGTTCTTGGACCGTTAGATTAATGGTATACGTCTTTTTTTCACCGTGTTGTGCAGTTACAACTATTTCAACTTTATTAAGACCATCTACAACGTCTATTTCACCTGCACCTGATATCTGCGCTGTTTTATCTTCTGCAGTTGCTGTGACCACAGCCTTAGTAGTATCAACTGGTAATGTTGCAGAGTACTCAGTTACATCAGGATTAAATGCTGGTGAAAGTTCAGCATTAGCTACTTGAAGACCTGATAAATTATTATTTCTACTATAACTTGCTTCTATTTCAGCTTGTGTTTTCATAATAACAGATGCAGAGCCTGATGATGCAGAGCAAGCTTTATTTGTACTATTACTAGCTAAAGCAGTATTAACAACACTAAAATTAGCAGTTCCTGATCTTAAAGCTTTAAAGGTATAGGTATTTGTTTTTCCATCACCTATTACACCTACTACTTTTGGATTACCACTTATTAATTGAACCTTTGAAGAATCATAGCTTAATACATAATACCATGAACCTACATCAGATGAAACAGTTGTTGATACTTTAAATGTATTACCTACAATTACATTCCTTGTTGTTGATACACTAACAGAACATGCAGCAGATACTTTATCCACATTTACTAATAACGTTATAAATAACAAAGAAAATCCTAGTAATATTTTTTTGATATTTTTCATTTCTACCTCCTACTGAGTTATACTATATTCTTGCAATAAATATTTCTTTAATAATAATAAATCTACAACATCTACTCTTCCGTCTTTATTAATATCAGCAGCTTCCTTATTAGCACCACTTAAGGATATATCTCCTAAAATACTCTTTTTAATGTATAACAAATCCACAACCGATATATTAGAGTCACCATCTATATCACCATATATAACTGTTGAATATCTTTCTTTAGAATCTATTTCTATTATGTCTCCTGTTGCAATTGCTCCTGATGTTTTAGAACTCCATGCACTATTTAATGATGCAACTACAGCTCCGGCATTAGTTAGTTTATCTCTTAACGTACTCATATCAGTTCCAAGGGCAATATTAGTTAAATATCCAGATGTAATTTTATATCCTGATTTTGCAATCTTTTCTTGTACAGAAACTACTGTTTCTCCCTTATTATCATCACTTTTATTTTCTGTATTATCACCATTATCAGTTTCATTACCACCTACAGTATCAGTTCTAGATACCTTATATGCATTTTTCGTCATAGAATTATATACTGGAATTTTAAATGAAAAGGCATCATTTAGTCTTCCTTTATTTAAATATGAATTATATATACTAACAGATTCTGAGGATGGAGCCATAATATTAGTCATATATTCATAAGTATAAGGTGCTGTTTTTCTACTAGACGAAACGTTAAATTTTTGGAAATATAACGTATCTTTACCATTATTAACATAATTAGAACTTATAAACTTTGCACCACCGGTTATTGCTTTTTGTCTTGTGTTCCAGCCTTCCTTAACAGCTCTTTGTAATCCTAATATGTAGTTATTCTCACCAGAATAAGCTCCTATATTATAAAAATTATAGTATCCTTCATAGCCTGGAACTGTTCCAGATGCTGCTGATGACATTTTATATCCCATTTCTTGAAGTGCTCTTGATGCTAAATGTGTTGATGAAACACCTGATTCTTTTGCGGCTTCTATAAAGGCATTCGAATATGTCTTTGTATATCCGTCTTCAGTAAATGTAGAATCCATAAAACTACCCTTTAATATTCCATTAACAAGTGCATCTTGGTTAGCATTATATATTAAGCTTTCAAACATAAATATGTTTTTCTCAGTTAAAAAGTTTCTAGGATCAAGATAATATGCAACTGCATCAAAGCATGGTGCATACCAACTTTTTCCATCAACTATTATGCCGTTAGGATTATCCTTGTCCCTATAAAATAAAGATGGATACAAATATGATATTGCACTTTGATATTTTTGACTTTCTGCTGAAATTGAAGCATAAAAATCTAAATTAGTAAAATCTGGTTTGAAATTCCAGTTTGGATGAATAGCATGAAGTCTTCTTAAAAAAGGTTTATAGCTATCTGGGAAACTTTTTACAGACTCTTCAAATGAACTATCATCATTATATGAATAAGTTTTTTTATTAAAACATGCAGATACAACGTAACCCGTATACTCTCTTGCAGCATAATCAAACTTAATGGCATACCAAGTAGTTTTCTTACCATTATTATATCCTTCTTTAGAGCCTAAATAATCTACTGTTTGATTAGCATATACATAAACCTTATCATTACCATTTAATATGATGTTATTATCTGTTCCAGCACCACTTCTTACCGGACAATCTTTCTTTGCCATACTGCTTTTTACCGTATAAATATCAAATGAAGCAGCTTTAATCTTTGGTACAAACAATACACATAAAATAATTAATAATATAATAACCCTTTTTTTCATATGCTCACCTACTATAAAGATTATATCATAAATAATAGATTTTTGTATATATTAATGTTATTTTGTCAATATATGTAAATACTATAAAATAAGAAATAGTAGTTTTATCACATAATTTGTATTTTATTACTATTTATTGTATAATTTAGGAAGTTATGAGGTGATTATTTGAAAAATAAGAACAAAAAGAAAATAAAAAAAGGAGCATTATTTTTACTTCCTCTATTAATTATATATTACATTTCAAGTATATATTTTTCATGCGAAATATTTTATTACAATTCTACCTTAAGTGTAGTTACTTATTTAGTATATGGTGCATTATTCTTAACTTGCTTACTGATGGTTATTTTTACCGTTAGTGTATTTAAAAGCATAAAGAAAAATAAGACCAAAAAATACGTAATATTATCAATAATATTAATAGTTATAATATGTATCCAAGTGTTTGTTACTTTTAATTTAAACAAAGTAAGTAGTTCAATAAAAAAAGTCACAAATAATTTTGATACATATGAAACAAGCCTAATAGTTATGAATAGCTCTAATTATAATAGCACTAATGATTTAAATCAGGAAAAAATTGGAATAATAAGTGATACAGAGAATATTGAAGGATATGTAATTGCAAAAGAAATTGTTGATGATGAAAAAATAAATACAAAAAACTTAGAATATTATGATGACTTTCCTACTATGTTAAGTGATTTATATAATGGTAATATAAAAGCTGCCTTTGTAAGTAGTAACTATGCATCTATGTTTTCAAATTTAAATGATTTTGAAGATATAAATAGTAAAGTAAAATCTATAAAAAAGAAAACTAAAGTAGTAAAAAAGAAAAAGAATACTACAAAAAAAACATTAACAGAACCATTTACAGTACTTATATTAGGAGTTGATAGTGAATCTGGCTCGCTTTCTAAATCATCTTCTTTAAATGGTGATACTATAATGCTAATAACTTTTAATCCTAAAACATCTAATGCAACTATATTAAGTATTCCAAGAGATACTTATACACAAATAACTTGTAATAAGAATAGATTAAATAAAATAAATTCTGCAGCTTATAGTGGAACAGACTGTATGATTAATACTGTAAAAAAACTAACTGGTATTGATATAGACTATTGGGTAAAAATAAACTTTGCAGGTGCTGTCTCATTAGTTGATGCACTAGGTGGTGTTGATATAGATGTTCCTTATTCATTCTGTGAACAAGATAGTAAAAGAAGATTTGGAAAATACACTATATATATAGAAAAAGGAAGACAAACTTTAAATGGTGAACAAGCTTTAGCTTTTGCTAGAAATAGACACACCTGGCCACAATACTGTGGAAAAAAATATTCTAATTATGTAAGTAATGATTTTATAAGAGGTCAAAACCAGCAACAAATAGTTAATGCTTGCTTAAATAAATTAAAGAACATCAATAAGTTTTCACAAGTATATAGTTTACTTGATGTAGTTGGAGATAATATTGATACTAATATTGAAAAAGATACTATGATAACTGGATTTGATACTTTTACTACCCTACTTAAAAATTCAAAAAATATAAACAGTGAAGACTTTATTGGAACACAAAGATTATATTTAAGTGGTTACGATAGCTATATAAATAAGATTTATTATTTTAAATATTCAGAACAAAGTTTAAAAGAAATAACTGATGCTATGAAAATAAACTTAGGAATTAAAGAACCAAAACTATATAAAGATTTTGAATTTTCAATTAACAGTCCTTATGAGGATAAACAAATTGGTAAAGGAACATATAAATACTAACAAAAAAATAGGTTTTTGATAAACCTATTTTTTAATCCATTTCTACTATATAAAGTTTATTTTCTTTTTCTATAATTATTATGTTAGCTTCTTTTTCATATCCTAAATCTTCACTATAATCCCAAGTAATATTAACTTTATATGCATCTATTGTAGTACCCTTTTTAGATGTTATTGTTTTATATCTTTTAGTAGTTGTTGTAGTCGTTTTATCATATATAGTAAAAGTAGTATTCTCTATGGTTACATCCTTAATCTCACTAACAGTTGGTAGCGATTGTGTTCTTTTTTCAACATCACTTTCTATATATTTATATATTGTACTTCTTGCCTTTTCAATAAAATTATCTTTTATTTCAGGATATACAAACTCTGATCCACCAACATCATTTTTGCTTTTTTTATTACTTAATGTATAAAAATCTATTATAAACAACTTAGAAATACACTTAGCATAATCTTCTTTAGAAACATCTTTTTCATTTAAAATATTTACTAACTCATCAAAGTTTTCTTTATATAATTTAGTTTCATTTTCCTTTAAGGTATATCCATAATTATCAATACTTTTAATTACTTTAACTTCAGTATCATCTTTCTTATCATATAAATAGTTATACATAACAAATGCTACAATCCCAATTATTATTAATATAAGTAGTACTATTAATATTCTTTTTAATATCTTATTCATTAATACTCTCCTTACTATTTTCATTTAGTAAATTATATATTATAAGCGAATCAGATACATCTAATAATTTATTGGCATACTTTTTATTCTCGTCTATCTCTCCTTCGGTTACAACACTATCTTTAATTAATAGATATTCTTCTTTTTGTGCATTGTAATACATTTTATCAGTTAACCAGTTTCCATTTGGAAATACAACTATATTTTGATCTATACTAAATATATCATGTCCTAAAGCATACTTAGTATCAAAATTAAACATATTACCAAGTGTTGGCATAACATCATACATACCCATTACTTTGTTTATTTTCTTATTAAGTAATTTATTATTTTTACTATCTTTTGTCCAAATAATTAAAGGTACCCTTCTATTTAATTCATAATCATAATAGTCTACATTTCTATAATTTGGTGAACTACTATCTAATTGCTCACCAGTTGCTAAATCATAATTATAAAAGTATGAATACTCTTTTTTAGAAAGTTTAGCATCATGATCACCATATATTACTACAACCGTATTTTCTAGTAAACCTGCTTCATCAAGTTCAGCAAAGAATTCACCAATGGCTTGATCTGCATAATGTACAGACTTAAAGTATTTTCCTAGTTTTGTACCTTCCATATAGTCTCTTGTCTTTTCGGTAGTATTACCATTTTCATCCGTTTCTGTATACTTATAATCAACAGTATAATCATCAAATAATTCTGACTCATCAAAAGGAGTATGATTAGACAACATCAAAAGTGTTACATAAAAGTTCTGATTTTTTTGACTTATATTTTTAAGTTTCTCAGTAGATTGTTTGAAAAATGATTTATCAGATAATCCTAATCCTATTACTTCATCTATGTTATAAGAATCTTTGGCATAAAACTTTTTATATCCTAGTGTTTTATGCATTACATTTCTATTCCAAAATGATGCATTATTAGCATGCATACTAGCAGTATAATAACCCTTATTTTGTAATATAGATGGTATTGCATCATATGTTCTGTTCCAATAATTTACAAATACAGTACCACTAGATACTGGAAGAAGAGATGTATTAAATGTAAATTCTGAATCACTACTAGTACCCACACTAACTTGTGAATAAAAATTAGTAAAATATAATCCTTCACTGGCTATTCTATTTAAATTTGGTGTTAATTCTTGATTATTAAATGATAAAGTCATATTCTGCTGCATCATACTTTCAGCATGAATAACAATAACGTTTTTTCCTTCAAAAATGTTTGTATACCCATTACTTACTTTTGTTTCTCTTTCCTTTTCTGAATAAAAATCTCTAAACGTTTTAGATGCTTTATCATATCCAAATAAATTATTAAATTTAGGTTCTAGGCTCCTTATTAAATCATTAACTTGATATACATATATACCAAATCTATTAACTAAGTATTCTCTATTCCATTGCTTTTTTAACCTACTATAATCAGATGGAACCATAAGTATTAAAGTAAAAATAAGAAGAGAAAATCCAAGAACTATAGTATTTAAAAATCTTTTCTTCCCCCTCTCTATTTTTTCCACATACTTATAATAATTCTTTTTTTTCAAAACACTGTGGACAATTAATAAAACAAATGGTGGAAAGATTAAAATAACATCTTTAATGTGGATAAGTGTAGTTACAACAGAACCATCCATATCACCTAAAAATGATGCTGTGGATAACAATGAAAATGATGCAAAAGATACATAGTTTTCATAATATATTGCATTTATTACACATATAAGAGTCATAAGTAAAGTTAATCCAAATAAAGTTCTAATCTGATTTTTAGGCTTAAGTAAATATGCTAAAGAACCAAATAAAAGTATAAATACTAAATCAGATATAATAGCTTTTACGGAAAAATATGATCCCATTGTAACTATTCTAAGTAACATCGAATTAATTAAATTTATAATTACATATGTTATAAATAGTATATTAGTTTTTATGTATAACTTTATACTAATTTCTTTTAATCTACTTTTTAATTTATTTATATATTGTAAAAAGTTTTTCTTACATTTATTCATATCAACACCTCTTTAAGTATTTTTTAATACTAGTAGTAGTATAACATATATTTTATTAAACATAAAGTTTTTTATAAGTTAAAAAAGAATCCTAAACGGATTCTTTATTACCTTTATTTGTTAAATTATATTCATTAAATGTCATTCCAAATACAAACACATAACATAACCAGTATATCCAAATCATAACTATTATAAGATTTGATAAATTACCATAAAACTTAGAATAATTAGCTATATTAGTTACATAAAATGAAAACATAAACGTTGAAACAACCCAAATTACAGTAGTTAACAATGCACCTTTATTTACACTTTTACTTGGAATAGCAACATTTGGTGATATAGTGTATACAACCTTTACTACAAAAAATATCATAAAGAATACTAATGGATATTTAAGTATTTCATATATATGTACCCAAATTGGTATCATATTATCATTTACTTTACCTAAATAATTTACTATTCTACCACCAACTGTTAATATACCAATTAATGAAATAACCAATATAACAAGTATTATAAGCATTATAATTGCCTTTACTCTTGTTCTAATAAAGTCAGTTTGTTTTCCATTATAAATTGTAGTTGATGCAACTATTATAGAATGTGTTGCTTTAGATGCTAAATAAAATGCTGTAATTATAAAGAATATATCCGCTGCTCCAACTCTTTGTTGTTCAAATATAGAAAATACGATACTAGATATACCAGTTGGCAAACAACTATCTATAACATAACCTACCATTTCAAAACTAAATGATAATTTAGAAATTATCATAGCTAAAATACTTAAAAGCGGAACAACAGATAATATAACAAAGAATGATATTTGACCTGGTAATATAGACATAAGTGGGATATGCATTATGTCTAAGTTTTTTCTTATCATCGTCATTAACTTATTTTTTTGTTTTTCCATATATACCCTACTTACTCTTATTTTTCATTTCCTTATTAGCTCTTATTTCAAGTACTGCTTCATTAATAGCATCATCAATTGACTTTATATCATCCAAAATCATACTATATCCTAAAGTTGCACCATATCCATAAGGTAACTCACTTAATTCTTTATATAATTTCCTCATATATGCCACTACTTTATTCTTTTCATAGCCTACCATGTATATTAGGTATTCATTACCATCAGTTCTTATGATGTCACTTTGTTCAAGCTGATTTCTAATTAATACGTTAGCTGCAAGCTTAATTAATTTATCTCCTTCTTCATGACCATATACATCATTTACATGACGTAAATTATTTAGATTAATTACTATAATAGCTTGTGGATATATCGAATTATTTTCCCACTTACTAAAGTTTTTATTTAAATAATTACGATTTTTAAGTGATGTTAATGGATCAACGTATCTTATTGTTTCATCTCTCTTAATCTTCTTTTTAACCTTTAATTTACTCTTAAAGAATAACCATGCAATAAATAATATGATTATAGCACCAATTAAATATAAAATGCTATGACTTATTTCTTTAGAATCTTTCTTATAATCTTTCCATGCAGAATTATATAACTGTTTATAGTTTATATTCTCTGAATATCTTGATAATAACATTCTAAATGCTTTATTTTCATCTGATGAATTAACTATAAAACCATAATTTAAATTAGCTTTATCACTATATATAACACGATATGACTCAAGATCAGTATTCTTATATAATTCATATGCACTACTAGTTAGTGCAACAACACTTCTTTTATCTATCTTACTTAATAATACACTTAACTTATCATAGGTTTTAACGTTTGCTTTTCCATCATCTTTAAGATATTTAGCTAAACTAGAATTTTGTGCTATTACGTCAATATTAGCCAAAGACCTATATGAATTAATAACAACGTTATTATTTCCACTTGTTAAAATAACATAATCTTCTTCATAGGGAATAATTATCTTTTCAAATTTTCCACTTAATCCAGAATAATTATAATAATTAGGTGCAATATCTACTTCACCATTACTTAATGCTTTTGCAAGATCATTTACACTATTATACTTTTTGTATATAAATGAAGCTTTTGATACATTACTAAATGAATTAATATAACTACCATCAAGACCAATTAATTTATTATTTATTGTATCAGTATAAGGTGCATTTTCTATGTACCCGAATACATATTTTTTACCAAGAAAATCAGCCTTAGACTTCTCAGAAACATTATTTTTTTCAATTAATAATTGTACTTGTAAATCATTATAATCATCATTTAAAGCTTTGCTACTATATTTAATATAATTCTTTTTAACTATATTCTTTAAATCTTCACTTACATTTTTAGAAGTTCTTAAAACATAAGCTTCTTTTAATTCAGTTATATTATAAACAAAATGATAATCATTTTCCAAAACGTATGACAAATACTTATTTTTTGGAACTGCAATATAATCAACTTCACCTTTCTTTATAGCATTTTTTATATCTTCATCTGTTTTATAAGTTGTATAAGTAACATTATCAGATGAAATATAACTACTTACACTTGATAAATCATTTAATAGTGTACCTATTTTTTTATTAGATATATTACCTGGATTAGATATTTTTTCTTTATTTTTTCCTATAAGTGTATAATAATCCTTATAAAATACCATATCATCATCTTTAAGTGATTTAACTTTATCATGATCAACAACCTCAAAATAAAGATCATTTTCCTGTGTTTCAGAAGAAACATCATAAGGAATTAGATAAAATGTAAGTTTAGTATCGTTTTCTAACTCATTAATGAAGTTATGAAATATTCCTTCTCCCTCTTGACTAAAAATTGGTATATTATTTGCAACAGAAACGTTAATAACCTCTTTTTTATTATTTTCAATCCATCTTTTTTCAGATAAGCTTAATTTAGTGTCATTATTACTACTCTTACCAAAATTAATTAACAATATTAAAATCAAGACTAATGTTAATATTATAACAAATGCTAACCAATTCTTTTTTTTCTTTCTCATACTATCACCTTCTAAAATACATCAAAACTTATTTCAGTTTTGCTTTTATGCTTATATCCTATAACTGGATATGTCATCTTACCATCACGTTTTTGCTCAGCATAAAATGTAATATCGTAATAATTTTTCACTTTATCACTCATATAGCCTAACGAATCATTAAAAACTATTTTCATAGCATCCGTTGTAGCACTATCATTAAACGTAACAAAAAACTTTATAAGTCTTCCTTTAACATTTATAGTTGCACTTTCTACACCATCTGTTTCAGATAGTTTCTTTTCTATACTACTAATATCTTCACTAGTTATTTTATTATCCTTAATATCTCTTAGTCTAACACCATATACGTCAGATTCCTTACTAGAATAAAATAGTGATTTATAAAGCATCAAAAGCATTATAAGCACTACTAATGCTATTAAGCATATTATAACAACCTTCTTATGTTTTTTAATAAATTTCTTTAATTTTGGTATCATATTACACCTCCATACGATAAGTATTATACTATAAAATATGTTTTATTTCCACTTATTTTAAAAAAAATACTAACCCTTTTAATTGTAAGAAATTATAAGTATTAAAAAAATAAGGCATTACTACCTTATTAATTTTTATTTTTTGTTAATATAAATCCTATTAAACCAACTATTACAACTACCATACCAATTATTACAATTCCACCGCTATTACCTTTATTTTGAACTGTTTCCTTAACAATAGACATTGTATAAAAACAGTTCAATAATTTAATGGATAATACATCAAAATTACTTATTATGTTATCTATATTTGGTTCCATATTTAGTTCTCCTATAATTAATTATTTTTCTCTATACTCATATACGCAACATAAAGAACAAAAGTTTCTATAAATGCTGTTAATAATATAGATGGATTATAATTTTGTACTACTGCAGTTATAGCTAAAAGTACTATTAAAATAAATAATGATGAATAATTAGAAATCTTAACAGACTTATAATTAGAAAACATTGCTACTAAGCCAATTATCGTACTAAACATTATATAATAAAATACTAACGTAACAGCTGGACCAGTAGAATATATTATAATTCCTGCATCATTTGTAACATATTTCATTGGTAAGAATATAGTTAAAGCTGCTGCTACAATCATCATTATATAAAAAGCATTATTTCCATTTTTTGTTATATCCTTTTTTCCTTTTGATAATTTAACGATATATTTTGCAAAGAAAGTAAACCAGCATATATATACAACTAGCATTCCTCTTAAAAATATATCATTTAGTAGCTTATATTTTTCATAACTACCAGCTAAAAATAACCCAGCTGCTTCTAAAAATAAGTTACACAAGTTAATTATAGCTAATCCTCTTAATATCTTGTATGCATCATCATTCTTCTTATTTTTAGAAAATAAAATCGTAATTAATAATAAACAATAAAATAATCCACATATTGAAAAGCAAATTGTTGGATTCATAACATCAACTCCTTATATTATGAGTATAACATAATTTTAATAAAAAAAAGCATATTTTAAATATGCTTTACATAAGTTTTGTCTTCTTTTTTATAATAACTGTCTTCATCAACATAAGAAACATTTATATATTTTATATTATATTTAATCTTTCCTGGTTTGAATTTCACTATGTTGGCAATATTATATAGAAAATCATTTATTTGCTCTTCTATATTATTGCCTTCTACCATATTAGAATTAAAATCTATATTAACATAATAATCATACTTACCATCATTTCCGTTTTCAATTTTAGCATTTAATACACCGTCAAACATATTTATGGTATCTTCTATTTTAAGTGCAGTAATGTTTATCTTATTATTTCTTGTTATAAGTAGTTTTTCTCTTATCTTGTAGTCAGTTGGTCTGTGAAATTCTTGGACGTTGTCATTAACTAATTGAATTATTTCATTTAATGTTTCTTCTTTATTTTCATAGTCTTTTAAAACAATATGTGCACTAGGTGTTTCTCCTTCTTCCTTGCTATATCTTGGAATTACAATACATTGTTTTACATTTGGATGCTTCATAATTGCACTTACAATTTCTTCTGGTGAAAAAGTAAATGATTTTCTAGTTATTACATTCTTTATTCTTCCATGATAGTAAAAGAAACCATCTTCATCTATTGATATATAATCACCCATGCGAACATAAGTGTTTCCATCTGGTCCCTTTTCAAAAACCTCTTCTGTTGCACCTTTACTGTTTCCTGCATATCCGTTAGTTAATCCAGGACCAGTTAAACATAATTCTCCAATTTTATTTGGCTCTGTTATAATGTTAAAAGTTCCTGGTTCAACTATTATTGCTTTATTTTCACCACAAATTTTACCAACAGATCCAACTTTATGAGCTCCTGGTCTATTAATTACATCAACCGCTGAAAATTCTGTTGCACCATATCCTTGATATGCCGGAACTTTAGAACCATTTTCTTTCATATATTTGTTTATTACAGGTTCTATATCATCAAATCCATCACCACCGAATAAATAATTCTTAACATTACTCATATCAGTGTCTCTTTTTACTAATTCTCTTGCATGTGATGGAGTTGCATAACTATAACCTGGTTTATATTTATTTATAAGATCAAAATAATTTTTTGGTTCCATTTCTGGAATTAATACTAAGCATAGATTATGACATAAAGAATTATGATCTGTCGTTTTACCATATTCAACAAAATGTGGTATGGTTTGTACTACTTTTTCTCCTTCTATTAAATCTATATTATCTATATCATAGTTTCTAACTACCTGATTATCATTTTCATTAGTTATATCAACAGCTTTAGGTGTATTTGATGTTCCACTAGTATGTATATAACTGCAAGTTGAATTTGGAGTATATTCATTTTCTTCTACTCTTGCTACAGACCTACCATTATTTATAAAATCATTCCATTTAATTTCATTTTCAAGTGTAGTATTTTCATCATTTGGTAATTTCATCTTAAATGATTCTGGAAATGATTCAACAACACTAGATGAAATTATTTTAACATCCATATCTTTAGTAGCTATTTTAACATTTTCCTTTATAGGTTTATCATCTAATATGAACATATATTTAGAGTCTAATTCTTCCATGTAATACTTCATTTCTTCTGCTGTTACATTAGGATATATATAGTTAGGAATAGCACCTATCTTACTTAAAGCATAATCCATATATAGTATTTCTGGTGTATTAGTATGACAAATAGTTACTATATCACCTTTTTTAACTCCATATGCTACCAATGCCTTAGCAGTATCTTCTATCATATGTTTAAAGTGTAAGTTAGTTATTTCAACATCAGGATATGTTCTATCAAAGAATTCTTGTTTTGATTCATCTACAGTTGGATCATTTGGAACTGGTATAGTATAAATCATTATTGGTCTTATTGGAAAAACCTTCAAGTTATCCATTAAAAACCTATATTTCGTTTTATTAATATTCATTTTCTCTTTTTTCATCATAAACCTCCTACCAAAAAAGACTTGCTAACTAGCAAGTCCATATAATTTACCTGCTAGTTAAATTGTTCCTATACAAGCAAACAAAGAAAAAATGTAGTATTTATATTACTCATATTAATCTGTTTGTCAAGCATTACATATTAATTAAGTTTTCAATATCTTCTTCCTTATATATTTTAACATTAAGTTTTAAAGCCTTATCATATTTACTTCCAGGCTTATCACCCACTATAACACCAGTAGTCTTACTAGTTACACTATTTGTTACTTTAGCGCCTAAATCCTCTAAAATCTTAGTTAGTTCTTCTCTTGTATATTTTTCTAACGTGCCAGTAAGTACATAAGTATTGCCCTCTAGTTTATTATTAATGCTAGTTGAAATATATTTAAAATTAACTCCATAATTTTTTAGCTCATTTATCAAATTTATATTTTCTTCATTATCAAAGTACTTTCTTATACTTTTTGCAATTATGTTTCCAACATCTTTAATGTTAGTTAATTCTTCTTCACTTGCATTTATCAAACTATCTATAGATTCATATTTTTTTGCTAATATATTAGCAGTTTTTTTACCCACATGTCTTATTCCTAGTGCAAATAAAACTTTTTCTAGTGAATTCTTTTTGGAATTTTCGATACTTAAAAGTAAATTATTTACACTTTTTTCTCCAAAACCTTCTAAATTCATTAAATCATTTTTATGAAAATTAAGATTATATATATCAGAAATATCTTTAATAAATCCCATATTATAAAAATCTTCTATTATTCTTTCACCAAGTCCATCTATATTCATGGTATCGCGTGAAGCAAAATGTATTAATCCTTCTATTTTTCTAGCAGGACACATTTTATTCTTACAAAAATAATTAGCATCTTCTTTAACCAAATTAGAGCCACACATAGGACAACTATCAATCATTTTAAATGGAACTTCATTACCATTTCTTCTTTCTTTTTTTACCTCAACAACTTCTGGTATTACGTCTCCTGCTTTTCGAATTGAAATAATATCTCCTATTCTTATGTCTTTATCTAAACAGTAATCTTCATTATGTAAAGTTGCTTTTGATACTAAAGAACCAGCAACATGAACGGGATTAAATATAGCATTCGGAGTTATCTTACCAGTTCTACCTACAGTAAATTTTATTTCATTTAAAGTAGTTAAAACTTCAACTGCAGGAAACTTATATGCAATACCCCACCTTGGTACTCTTTGTGTAAATCCTAGTTTTTTTTCATCATCTAGATCATTAACTTTTAAAACAACTCCGTCAATTTCAAAAGGAAGAGATTTTCTTTTTTTTCCTAAATCATCTATATAGTTAATAATGTCATTAACGTTTTTAGCAATTTTATTTAATTTATAGTTTGTTTTAAAACCTAATTCTTTCAAAAGCTTTAATGACTCATCTTGTGTTTTAATACCATATTTATCCGGATTAGGTATAAAATATGCCATGAAATCTAAATTCCTTTTAGCTGCTATTTTACTATCTAATTGTCTTACAGAACCCGCTGCTGCATTTCTTGGATTAGCAAATAAATTCTCATTGTTTTTTTTCTTTTCAAGGTTACATTTCTCAAAAGAAGCCTTACTCATATATATTTCACCACGAACTTCTATATCTAAGGGTTTATTTAACCTTAATGGAACTGATTTTATTGTTTCAACATTATGAGTAATATTTTCACCTATAAGACCATCGCCACGGGTAGCAGCTCTTTTTAAAACTCCTTTTTCATATAAAAGGGAACCAGATAAACCATCCATTTTAGGCTCTAATGTATAACATGCATTAGGACACGTTTTTTTAATTTTCTCATCAAAAGATACTATTTCATCTTCATTAAATATATCATCAAATGAAAGCATAGGTGTTTCATGTACTACTTTTTCAAATTTATCTACTACTTTTCCCCCTACTCTTAAAGTAGGTGAATCCTTTCTTTTTAAGTCTGGATACTGTTTTTCTAGTCTTAGTAGTTCATTATAATAATCATCATACTCTTGATCAGTAATAGTTGGATTATCATTTACATAATACTCTAAACTTGCCTTATTTATAATACTAATTAACTCATCCATTTTAGTATTTATATCATTCATTTTATCACCCATAATCATTATACCTAAAAATAAAGAAAAACTCTACATTATAAATGTAAATTAATGATAATAAATTTATAAATTACGGATATAAATGGTATAATCAAAATAAGGAGGTTGTTATGAGTTTCGATAAAACAGTTTTAAGAAAATGGGATATAAGAGGAGTATATCCTACTCAAATTAATGAATCACTTGCAAAAAATATAGGTTTTTCGTTTGCAAGACTAATGAAAGAAAAAGGAAAAAACGCATGTATTGTTGGAAGAGATAATCGTTTTGGTGGTGAATCATTACTAAATAACTTAATTATAGGTTTGACAAAATCAGGAATAAATGTAATAAACCTTGGTATTGTTACTACTCCAATGCTTAACTTTGCATCACATAAATTAAATAATGAATTTGGAATTATGGTAACTGCTAGCCATAATCCTAAAAATGATAATGGATTTAAGGTATTTGGAAGTTCATTTTTACATTTAAATACAAAAGAATTAAATCATCTATATGATTTAATAACAGAAGAAAAAGAAGAAGCTTCTAACAATGAGGGCTATGTTAAAGAAGTTGATATAAAACAAGAGTACATAAATTATTTGCTAAAGGAAATAAATATAAATGACAGAAAGCTAAAAGTAGTAATTGACTGCGGAAATGGCACAGCATCAACCATAATAAGAGATGTATATAAAAACATTAATTGCGATGTTACATATTTATTTTGTGATAGTGATCCAAACTTTCCAAACCATCATCCCGATCCAAATGTTTTTGAAAATTTAGTAAGTCTTTCTAGAAAAGTTGTAGAAACTAAATCTGATTTAGGAATAGCTTACGATGGAGACGCTGACAGAGTCGGAATAGTTGATGAAAAAGGAAATATAGTTGAAACAGATAAATTAATGTCTATATATGCCAAAGATATATTAAAAAATAGTAAAAATAAAAACATAGTATTTGATGTAAAATGTTCTATGGCTCTAGAAAATTCTATAAAGGAAAATGGTGGCAATCCAATTATGGTATGTAATGGAAGTGCATATATAGAATCGTATGTAAAAGAATATCCAGCGATATTTGGCGGCGAATACTCAGGCCACGTTTTCTTTAATGATAAACATTATGGATTCGATGATGGAATATATGCCGGATTAAGATTACAAGAAATATTATGCAAAGAAAACAAAAGCTGTCAAGAATTGAGTAGTGATTATCAAAAACTATTTAATACACCTGAAATTAAGATAGGATGCCGCGATGATATTAAATTTAATATCATTGATCAAATAAAGGAATATGCAAACGAAAAGAATTATAAGTATATTGATATTGATGGTATAAGAGTTAAGTTTGAAGATGGCTGGGCACTTGTACGTGCTAGCAATACTGGTCCTAACCTAACATCAAGATTTGAAGCAACAAATGAAAAAAGATTAGTTGAAATAAAAGACGAATTTATAAATTTAATTAATTCATTAATAGATAAAGAGTTATCAACCAGATAACTCTTTTTACTTTATAATAGATTCAAGTGCTAATTTAATCATTGAATTTAATGAATTTTGTCTATCCTCATTAGAAACCACATCATTAATGTATGGTGAATCTGTTACCGAAAGAAGTACCGAAGCATCAGCCCCTAATTTTTCTGCAGTTAAACATACTGCATATCCTTCCATCTCTTCAGCTATAACCTTTATGTCACTTGGAATTCTTTCATAAATTCCTTCTGCATCACCATAAGGACCAAAAACAGAAGTAGTATTTGTAGTTCCTTTTACTAACGAAATATTTAAATCATTAGCAGTATTTGTGATAGTTTCATTTAGCATCTTTGATGGATAAATTAGCTTTTTATCCGTACGAGAAAATTGCATTCCATAATCAGTTTCACTATAGATAGAGTCTGCTAAAATAACATCAAGCAGTTTAAGATCTTTATCAACGGCACCGCAAGTTCCTATTCTGATTATTTTTTTTACTCCATAATAATATAATAATTCAAACACATATATTCCAGCTGATGCAATTCCCATACCTGAAGAAACAATACTAATCTTATGACCTTTATAATATCCTGTATATGCATACATATTTCGGATTGTATTAACTATTGAAGCATCCTCTAAAAAATTATCAGCTATATACTTAGCCCTTAAAGGATCTCCTGGCAATAAAACTAATTCTGATATATCATCTTTTTTTGCAACAATATGCAATGGTTTAGATTGTGGTTTCAATTATATCCCTCCTAATTCATTTTACTTTTTTTCTTTGTTTAAAATACCGTAACTTTCTCTTACCTTTGCTTCTATTTCTTTAGCTATTTCAGGATTATTTTTCAAAAATGCCTTTGCATTTTCCTTACCCTGTCCTATTTTTTCTCCTTTGTAAGAATACCAAGCACCACTCTTATCTATAATTCCAATTTCTGATGCCAAATCAATTATTTCAGCCTCTCTTGATACCCCTTGACCATACATAATTTCAACAGCAGCTGTCTTAAATGGTGGTGCTACCTTATTTTTTACAACCTTAACGGTAGTTTTATTACCAATTACGTTATCTCCATTTTTAATTTGTTCTCCACGTCTTACATCAAGTCTAATTGTTGAGTAAAACTTAAGTGCTCTTCCTCCTGTTGTCGTTTCAGGATTTCCAAACAATACCCCAACTTTTTCTCTTAACTGATTAATGAATATTGCTATTGTATTAGTTTTATTAATGGTTCCAGATAATTTTCTCAAAGCCTGACTCATAAGTCTTGCTTGAAGTCCTACGTGACTATCACCCATTTCACCTTCTATTTCAGCTTGTGGTACTAATGCCGCAACCGAATCTATTACAACTATATTTATAGCTTCGCTTCTAACTAATGCTTCACAAATTTCTAGTGCCTGTTCACCAGTGTCTGGCTGAGAAAGTAATAATTCATTTATATCGACACCTAAATTCTTAGCATATACTGGATCTAATGCATGCTCTGCATCAATAAACGCAGCTCTTCCACCAGCTTTTTGTACTTCTGCTATAGCTTGAAGTGCAAAAGTTGTTTTACCAGAAGACTCTGGACCATATATCTCAATTATTCTGCCCTTTGGATAACCACCTACACCAAGTGCAATATCTAAAGTTAACGAACCAGATGACACCGTATCAATTTCAGTATGAGTATCTTCACCTAATTTCATTACAGACCCTTTTCCAAATTGTTTTTCTATATCAGCTAAAACTTGTTCTAATGTTTTGTCATTTTCGACTTTTTTTGCCATTTATTATCCTCCATATTTCAAGTTACAATATCATTATAAATTAATTAAAAACAAAAATCAAGTATTATTTCGAACAAATGTTTGTAAAAATGTAGAAACTAATTAACAAAAAATAAAAAATACTTAACAAAGTAAGTATTTCTGGAATTATTTTTGTTCAATTTTTTTATTTTCATCTTTTGTAAAGATTATTTCTTTATTAAGAACGTAATACTGTACACCAGATATTATTGAAAACATAGTTGCTAAAACAAGAAGAAAATTAGCTACATCAATTCCAAATAGTTCAAATGGTAAGTTATAACATAAAGTTAATATAACACCAACCATTAAACATGCTGTCTTAACTTTTCCTGTTTTTATTGCTGCAACAACTTTTCCCTTACTACCAGCTATCATCTTTATAGTATCAACAACCGTATCTCTAAATACTATTATAACTGGAATTATTGGTGCTATAAATCCTTGACAAGCAAGAATAATTAAAGTTGAATTTACTAACATTTTATCAGCTATTGCATCAGTCATCTTTCCAAAATCAGTTACCATGTTATATTTTCTAGCAATATGCCCATCTAAAAAGTCTGTAAACGATGCTATCATAAATAAAGCAGCAGCTATAAGATACCTTAAATCAACAGATATAGTACCTATAATAAACTTTGGAAACTCTACATTTACCATGTAAAATGGAAATAATAGTAAAACTATTAAAGCAACCGTAAAAAATATTCTAGTCATTGTTAGTTTATTAGCTATATTCACTTTTTATTCACCCTCTTTAATTCTCTAAATAAGTTATTTCATAGCTTTTATTTTCGTTTGGAATAACATAATTGGTTATAACTATATATATTATTAAAAATAACAATAAAGCTATAATTAAACCTACTATAATTGATCTAAACTTTGATTTAGGTTTTTCACTCATTGTATATGGTGATACAACCTTTTTCTCCATACTTTTTTCTCTTTGTTTTTCCCTACTAGCCTTTTCTATTTCATCAATAGGTATCTTAGATGTTTCTTCAAAG
Source organism: uncultured Bacilli bacterium (assembly GCA_934122275.1). Lineage (GTDB taxonomy): Bacteria > Bacillota_I > Bacilli_A > RF39 > UBA660 > Aphodocola. Next base: position 105,809 of record CAKOWI010000003.1, read on the forward strand.
AAAAACTCATTAAACTCATCCATTATTTTTTCTTCATCTAATCCAAGATATTTAGCATAGTCTCTTATAAAACACTTCAAATAAAAAACATCCTTAAAAACCTTTAGGTTCCCTTCTTCTATATTTTCTATTTGAGATACTCTTAAATTAAGATCAGAAGCAGCTTCCTCGGCACTTACTCCGCGTTCTTCCCTAGCTTTCTTTAACTCTTCACCAATCTCTTTCAAGGTACTTCCTCCTTATATTAATAATAGTTTTAATAAGCCACGTTCTGTACCAGTAAACTGGTCGTAAACATTTATCTATACATAAAGTATCCCTTAGTCCGTTTAATTTCTTTCTAAGAGTTCCCCTACCAAATTTGGGTTTCTCACTCATGGGGTTTACCGCGTTCCACTCAAATGGTTTCCCACTTGTATCGTCACTATGGCACTTTATGCCAAAATAACCATATTCAAAATGAACTATAGGTTATTTTAGCGCCGTTAGGCCTAAAGCCTACCAAAGGTTATTTTTTCCCTTTGCATGAACACTACAGTCATCTCAGAGCTGTGTGAGCGTGGACTTTCCTCTACTTTATAAAAAAGCAGCGTTTACGTAAAAACTATCATTCTTCTTTATCATAAATATATTTTTCTAATTGTGATAGACGTCTTAAAATATCGACGTTTGTTATTTCTTTTTCACTTTTCTTTACAATATCAATGTTAGCCTTTAAATTACGAAGTTCATGTTTCAAAGACATATTCTCATTTTCTAACTCTTTATTTTCGCCCTTTAATTCTTTAATAATATTGATAAATTCAATATAATCTTTAATAATTTGATCCAAGAATTTATCTACTTCCTGAAGTCTATAACCTCTAGTATCAATTTTAAAGTCTTTATCAAAGATATCTTGCGGTGTTAAAGATATTCTATTATTAAACATAAATCTACCACCTTCTAAATAACATTATCGCAAGTTTTTGTAAGTTTGTCAATTTACATTTAATAATTATTATACTATTTACTACTTCTTATCCTTCTGGTGTTTTTTATAAGATCATATGATGACACAGAAAAACTAAAAGAAATTAAACTCACAAAAAAGCTTTTGAAACCAAATCCAAAAAACAAAAAATTAATTAACACACTTACTATAAGTAATATCCACACAATATATTTACTATCAATTTTAAATGTCATTTTTATGGTATTTCCTAAAATATTTAAAATTATCCATACACAAACTATGTGTGGTAATAATTTATATACTTCTTCCATTAATATATCACCTAATTAATTGTATGAATTAATATTAAAGATTCTTCCAACATATTAGTTTCATTTATAAGTTCATCAAAAATTAAAAATACATAAGAATTATCCATATCATATTCCTCCTATATATAGGATATCATTTAAATAACTAAAAAGCTTATTTTCGACAAATCTTATCAATATATTTTTAATTTACTTTTTAAAGGATAAATAGTATAATTATCATGGTGATTATATGATTTCAAATTATTCATTTATTCGTTTTAATAATAAATCAAGTAATCATATTAAAGCTGGATATGCAAATAGAGGTATGAGTTTAGAAAATGACATTAATATGTCTAACGAGTACTATAGAATCCATGATATAGCATATATATATAAAAAGCCCACCCCAATTAAATTAGTTAAGGTAGACTATAAAAATGGATTAATAAAAGAAGCTTATTTTGATACTCCATCTACTACTGATTATAATGGTATATATAAAGGAAAATACATAGATTTTGAAGCTAAAGAAACAAATAGTAAAACTTCATTTTCACTGTCTAATATACATGAGCACCAAATAAAACATTTAATAGATGTTAAAAGACATGGTGCTATATCATTTATAATAGTTAGATTTAATTTACTTGATAAAACATACCTTCTAAAAACAGAGGATTTAGAGGAATTTATTAAAAATAATAAAAGAAAGTCAATTCCAAATACATTTTTTGAAACTTATGGTACAATTATTAAAATAAAATATGCACCTAGAATTGATTTTCTTAAATGCATAGAAAATATTTACTTTGGAGGTAATAATAAATTATGATGAAAAAAAGAGCAAAAAAGAATAATTCAAGCAGTAAACAAAGTAAGACAAGACCAAAATTAACTAGTAAGAAAAAAAGAATTATATTATGTATATTACTATTCTTAATTCTTATGTTTACAATTGCAGTAATTGGTTTTGTATCATACGTGGTAGTTAAGGCTCCTAAATTTAATCCTAATAACCTTAAGTTTACTCAAATGACTGAACTTTATGATAGAGATAATAACTTAGTTATTAAGCTTGGTAATGAAAACAGAACTGAAATAGAATATGATGATTTACCAGAAGTACTAATTGATGCAATAGTTGCAACTGAAGATTCAAGATTTTTTGAACATAATGGTTTTGATTTATCTAGATTTGCGGTTGCTAGTGCAAAAAGATTAATTGGCAAAAATGGTGGTGGTGCATCTACCCTTACAATGCAAATTGTAAAAAACAATTATACTTCAAAGATTGATAAAGGTTTTGAAGGTATACTAAGAAAGTTCACAGATATATATATGGCTATATTTAAAGTTGAAAAAAAATATACAAAAAAAGATATATTAAAATTTTACGTTAATGACTCTTATCTAGGAAATGGTGCATATGGTGTTGAACAAGCGGCACAAAATTACTTTGGTAAATCTGTAAGTGAAATAAATTTAGCAGAAGCATCATTTTTAGCGGGTTTATTCCAAGCTCCAGGTGGCTATGATCCATATAACTATCCAGAAAAAGCAGAGAAAAGAAGAAAAACAGTTCTTTACTTAATGCAAAGGCACGGATATATAACAAAAGAAGAAAGAGAAATAGCTGAAGCAAGACCAATAACTTCTTATATAAAAACTGAAAGAACTAATAATGAATATTCTGAATATCAAGGATATATTGATACAGTAGTAGAAGAATTAGAAAAACAATATAACTTAAATCCATATACTACTCCGCTAAAGATATATACCGCAATGAATCGTAGTAAACAAGACTTTGTAAATAAAGTAATGAATGGTGAAGCTTGGAACTGGGAAAATGATTTAGCTCAAGCTGGTGTTGTAATGACTGATTCTGCAAGTGGTGAAGTTTTAGCAGTTGGTGCAGGAAGAAATAAAAATACAAAACGTTCATTTAATTTTGCAACACAAACAAATAAGCAAGTTGGATCAACGGCAAAACCTATATTTGATTATGGACCAGCAGTTGAATACCTTGGTTGGGGAACAGTTAATTACATAAATGATGAACCTTGGAGCTATTCTAATGGTACACCAATGAATAACTCAGATGGTGGCTATAAAGGAATCCTTCCTATGTATCAAGCGCTTGGTTTATCAAGAAATATAACAGCACTTAAAACATTCCAGCAAGTTAGTAAAGAAGCTGGAAATGATAAAATAGTTAAGTTCGCAACAAGTCTTGGTATTACCCCAGAAATAGAAAATGGCAAGATACATGAAGCACATAGTATTGGTGCATTTACTGGTAGTAAAAGTGGTAGTCTTAATAGTCCTATGACGATGGCTGGTGCTTACGGAGCATTCTCTAATGGAGGATATTACATTAAACCTCATACAATAACTAAGTTTATTTACAAAGAAACAGAAGAAGTTGTAGAAGCTAATAAAGAAAAAACTAGAGTCATGAATGATTCTACCGCTTACATAATAAGCTATGCTCTTAATTGGTCTGTTACAAACGGACTTGCAAGATCAGCTGGTAATATTGGTGGAGTTTCAGTAGCAGCTAAAACTGGTACAAGTAACTTTGATGATAAAACAATACGTGCAAAGGGTATATCTAGAAAAGCAGTTAATGATTTGTGGGTATGTGGATTTACACCAAGTCAAACAATAACTTTCTGGTATGGATACAATAAATTATATAAAGAACATTATAGTACAACATCAACTTGGTCAATTCGTGATAAATTTTACTACAATTTAGCTAATAACCTATTTGATAAAAATGGTGCAACATTTGAAGCACCAAGTAGTATTGAAGCAGTTGAAGTTGTAAAAAATTCTATTCCTTTAAAGAAAGCTAGTGCATCTACTCCTGATTATATGAAAGTAACTGGATACTTTAGAAAAGATACAGGTCCAAAAGAAACCACTACAACATATGATACTCTACCTTCTATAAGTGGATTAAAATCAAAAGCTAGTGGTAAAAACGTTACTCTTACATGGAATGGTATTAGTGCAGAAGATATGCTTAATTTAAACTCAGATGAAAGTTTCGGAAGTTTAGGTTATGATATTTACGTTAAAGATGGAAGTAGCGGTACAGAAGTTTATGTAGGAACAACAACAGATAATAAGTACACTCATACAACTAGTTACAATAACCCTATTTATGTTGTTTATACTGCTTATGCAAATTATAAAGCTAATAGAAGTAAGGGTGTTGAAACTAAGATTTCTATAGCTGCTGATTTTGATGTTAAAGTACCTGATGGAGAAATAAAACAAGGTGAATTATTTACCGATAATAAGCCTATAATTGTATTATATAATTCAATAGATGTAACTGATGATTGTAAGATTGAAACCATATCAAATACAGTTGATACAAGTAAGCCTGGTGTATATGAAATAAAATATAAAATAACTTATGAAGGCTCATCAAAAATAGTTTCAAGAAAAATAACGGTTAAGGCAACATCAACAACATCTACTACAACGACATCATCTACTAAAACAGAAAACTAAAAAAGAACATTTTACTGTTCTTTTTTTATTACCTACTCATTTAACCAATCATACTCATAACATTCTTCTTGTTTTTCATCTTCTTTTTGCTTTTCTATTTTACTTATGTCAGATGAATTTTTAATACCCTTTTTATTCCATTCATAAAGTATTTTATCTACATATCTTAAATTATTAACCCCGTTAAATACGGTTTCTTTTAATGCTGCTAATATAAGATCATTAGATATACCAGATTCAATCCAACCAGATATTATTTCATATTCCATAGGTGATAGTGTACGTCCAAATTCTCTTTCAAATTCTTCATATATATCTTTTCTATCAATATCATTTTTAGACTCATTTAATATTTTTGAAAAAACAATATCATAAAAAGAACTGATATTAATTAATTCCTCTAAAACACCAAAATCATTCTTTTTCATCTCTATTGATAAAAGTTTCTTACATTTTAAAACCGAAATAGCATCTAGTAGCTCTTTTTCATTTAAATTAATATCTTTCATTATATTCTTATAATTAAATGAACTACCATTTTTACCATTTAACAAGTATATAAGTAAAATAAATGAGTTTATATCTAAATTTAAGTCCTTTGCATACGATAAAACGTACTTAGGAAGTGTATAATGATTATCATTATTTAACTGCTCTAAAAGCTTTTCATTAAGCATAAACTCACCCTCTTTCAAACAAAATTATATCATACATGCTTATATGTATCAATTATATACAATTTAATTTTCTCATAATCATTATCTAACTGTTTAGTTAGTATCTTATCTTCTACGTCATTCATTATTATCTTTATTATCTTCTTATCACTAGGATTAACTATTTCAATTATATCCTTACCATTTATTACAATATCTGAAGATTTTTTTATTGGCAAATTATCATATCTTTCATGTATACTAACCTCATTTATACCTAGTATCTGTGCTGCTATATAACAAACATAATTACCATATTTATATATATCCCTATCAGTTATTTTACCACTTTTAACTAGTTTCTTTATTTTATCTATGTATTCTTTTTCATTTGTTGTAAATTCATAATTAGAATCTGGATTAATTTGAGCCCAAATACCTATAGTATCATTTGTTTTTACTATATTTCTTGGAATCTTTATGTTTAAATACTTTTCTATTCCGTACTTTTTTATTTTATTTAATCCCTTTAAAATATTAGGAGATAAAAATATTCTATTTAGTTCCTGTTTTTTTCTATAAAAAGATAACTTATTAAGTAATTTTCTATTTTGAATTATTGCTCTTTTTAATTCACCACTAATCTCAAAATCAAGTTCAGTTGAAAATCTAATTGCTCTTAATATTCTAAGTGCATCTTCTGACAATCTTTTTTTTGAATTACCAACGGTTTTTATGACCCTACTATTTATATCATTCATACCATTTAATAAATCTATTATATTTCCACCTTTATCCATGCATAAAGTATTCATGGTAAAATCACGTCTTTTTAAATCAACAATTAACTTATCTGTATACTCTATCTTAGATGGTGTTCTTCCATTATTGTACTCAAAATCCATTCTGTAAGTTGTAATTTCAAAATCTATCTTTTTATATTTCAAATGTACAGATCCATACTGTTCAAATGGTAATTTAACTTCCTTAAATAATTCTTTTACCTCTTTTGGAGTAGCATTAGTACATATATCAACGTCCATACTATTTCTTTTTAAAATCAAATCCCTTACAAAACCACCTACTATATAAGCTTCATATCCGTTTTGATCAAATATATTTATTAATTCTAAAGCCTTTTCTAACAAGTTTATCACCAATATAATTATAGCACTTATCAAACAAAAAAAGCCATATAAATGGCCTTTATTATTACTTATTTACAGCTTCTTTTAATTTAGAACCAGCTTTAAAAGTAGCAGCTGTTCTAGCAGCGATAGAAACTTTTTCTCCAGTTTTTGGATTACGTCCTTCTTTTGCAGCTCTTTGTGATGTTGCAAATGTACCAAATCCAACTAAAGAAACTTTTTCTCCCTTAGCTAGTGCTTCAGTAATACTTTCAACTGTTGCATCTAATGCACGTGATGCATCAGCTTTTGTTAAACCAGCTTTTTCAGCTATCATTTCTACTAATTGTTGTTTTGTCATAAAAAACCTCCAAATTTTTAATTGTAAGCTTTACTCTATACTTACAATATAAGAGTAACATTTTTATTATAATATTTCAAGCTTTTTTTATATTTTTCTCTTATTTTATAAGGGTTTTAGAGTATTTAAGTCATATTCTAATACTAATCTTTTACTTTTATTATTTTTATCACAAGTAATAAGTATAAGTTTTTTCTTTCTATTAGTATTTAATATGTCTACATATGTATCATCTATCACATATTTTCTTTTTAATATATATGTAGCTTTATGTTTGTTTTTATATAAAAAACATGCATCATTTATTTTTATTTCATCTAATCTATTAAAATAAGTACCAAACCCTAAACCTGAATGACCAAGTATGATTATAGTATCATCATAATTATCATTGTTATAATAAACTAATGACTTATTTAGGTTCTTAAAATTAGCATCAGTTTTTATAACACTATTATAAAGATTTATACTAGGAATACTTAATATCATTTTATCTTCATAATTATATTTCGATTCATTTTTATAATACGTACTAATAAATGTCTTATCTTTGTAATTTAGATTTATTATATTAAATATATTATATGAAAATAATAGAATTGCTATAACTTTAAGTATTAATTTAACTTTTCTTCTTATCATACGAAAATAAATATAATAAAAACGGAATTACAAAGACATAATTAGATAAAATGTTTTTACCAGTATTTGGTAACTTTTCTATCTTATGGTTTACCAATGTAATTACCCTATCATCACTATTTTCATCTATATCTATAATAACATCTGATACTTTATCTACATTATCAGGTGATGTAATTTGTTTTAATGTATATTTACCATATATTAACTCAAGGTTTATTATTCCATCACTATTAGTATAATTTTCATTTATAAGGTTATTATCAGCATCATATAACCTAAATAAGATATTGGCTTCTTTAGTACAAATATTATTATCATCTAATATTTTATTTATAGTAATTTTATTTTTTATAATTTCTTCATAAGACTTTACTTTAATATCATAATCATCACTATCTATTAATACATCTATAACTTCATCATTAAGTTTATAACCAAGACTTGGTACTAACTCCTTAATTTTATAGGTACCCTTTTTTAAATTAGTAAATTCTAAAATACCATCTTTGTTAGTTTTTTTCTTTTCTATAATATTATTATTACTATCATATAATGCATATACAGCATTTTCTAATAAAGCATATTTAGATATAGGATTATTATTTTTTGTTTCACTATCTAATTTTTCTAGTTCTATCTTTCCATATTCTCCTATTACATTATAATTTTTTTCATAGTTATATGCATATTCAAAAGTACCTATGGTTTGAAAACCATCTTTATAATAAAATATTGTACTTTTTTTGTTATTAGTTCTTTTTAAAGTAAACTTGTTATTTTTAGAATTAATGTCTATTTTTATCTTATTACCATCTTTTGTAACGTTTTGATTATCAGCTACCTCATACTCATTTAAGATTTTATTGCTATCATCAATAATTACTTGATCTCCAATTACGTAAGTTTTCTTAAAATTAAATTCTGGAGCAACCTCATATTTGTTAACTAAAGATAGTATTTCATTCTTATATGCATCAATATTTATGATATTTCCACCATATTTAGCATCAGTCCACCACACATTTTGTACTCCCTGTTCACGCCATATTAACTCTTGTGCTGCCATATAATATTCTTTTGTATTATGATTACCATATCCATACCCGTAATAGCCAATTAGGCTTAGTTTTTTAATGTTTGAGCCAGCTATTTTAGTATCATTTATATCATATGTTGATGAGTAATATGATCCTTTTGATGCTGTAATTCCAGGTTCCATACAATATGCTATTTTTCCATTAGCGGTTATCATAGCTAAATTAGTTATATGGTCACTATCATTTCTATATTGATGTGCAAATATGGTTCTATCCAAATTCCAATCAATATATGAATCTAACTCTCCTGCCCTAAAACTATTTAGTGGTATTAGTGCTACTATTAATGCAACAATTAAAAAAATCTTTTTCTTCATGTCTTTCTCCTTTCAAATTAATGACGCTTACTATACTCATAATCAATGTAGAAAAAGCTCGAAAAAGAAAAAGATTATGAAATTTTTTCATAATCATTATATATTTTTTAAATATTAAGATTAAAATATATGTTACAATATCTTAAATAGGAGGATAAAATGAAAGAAAAATTAAAAAATATACTGAAAAATATTAACTTACTAGATATCATATCAATATTAATAATTTCTAGCTGCTTTGCGTTATCAAAAGACCTAATAAATGATAAAACTCTATCACTATCATTTGGTTTGTTTTTAAGATTTGCTGGTTTTACTACATTATTCTTTTTTATGTTTTTGTTTTTTAGAATAGCATTAGAAAAATTATCAAAATCAAGAAAAAAAATTAAAATTATTGATAAAATCATGTGCAATAAAAAAGGGTTCTTAATAATTGCTACAATTATTTTTATATGTTGGTTACCCTTTTTATTGATGTTATACCCTGGAACTTGCATAAATGATACATGGAGTCAATTAGCTAGTGTTATAAGACTTAAAAGTGGACAGTGGAGCATGAGCGCAAATAACCCTGTACTTGATACCGTATATATGTCACTTATTATTCTACCAATCGTTTATAAATTTGGTAATTGGCATTTAGCAATATTTGTATATGTATTAGTTCAAGCTGTGATTACATCTTTGGTATTTTCTTATTCTATAATATACGTAAAAGAAAAATTAAAGTTAAATAATAAATTAATTTTATTGCTATTTTTGATATACATATTATGTCCAATATATGTATCAAGTGTTCAAACTGTATCAAAGGATGCTTTATCCGCTTGGATATATTTGCTATTTACTATTCAGTTCATTGAAATAGTAAGAACAAAGGGTAATTATTTTAATAATTCTAAAAATATGCTTATACATATAATAACAGTTATAATATGTATTTTATCAAAAAAGACAGAATCATATATAATAATATTTTCATATATACCATTACTAATCATATATAGAAAAAAAATAAAATATTTAATAATTCCATTTATAACAACCTGTCTTGTTTCATTTATTATTCTACCTGTATTTAATATGACGTTTACTATATCAAAAAGTGGAAAACAAGAAATGTATTCTCTACCTTTTCAAATGACCGCAAGATACGTTAAATATAATAGTAAAAAGGTAACACAAGAAGAAAAAATCATAATTGATAAAGTACTTAATTATGATGAACTTAGCATACTTTATAACCCTACCGATGCTGATCCTGTAAAGAAATATAGTCAAAAAGGAAAAGATTCAGATTATATAGAATATTTAAAGGTTTGGTTTAAACAAGGAATAAAGGATCCTAAAACATATGTCAATGCTATTAGTTGCCATATTTCTGGATGGTTTTCAACTGTAGAATATAAACCATTATTAAATATGGATTGGCATAATCAAATTAATAATTCCAATATACCAGAAAATATTACTAAAAGAAATAATATTTCATATAAGACTTATACTTTATATAATAAAACATACGATTTTATTTATAACTTGCCAATTATAAAAATATTTTTATCTTATGGATTTTATGCAACATTTATGCCTTTGTTTATAATTCTAACATTATTAAAAAATAAAAAATATAAATTACTACCTTCATGTATTCCTTTAATGATATCAATAATTATAGGATGTTATCTTGCACCTGTATCTATAAGCTTAGAAGGATTAAGATATTTATACCCTATTACTTATACACTTCCGATACTATTAATGCTAGTTGCGTACTCCTATAATGCCAATTCAAAAAGTAATGCATAGAAAAAATACATTTTCATTAAAAAGAAAATGTATTTTTAAATTATTTATTATTTACCAATATTTACGATAAAAATACCAACCATTATTATTATTGAACCTATTATACCAAGTGTTGTTACACTCTCATTTAAAATAAATATAGATAATATATATATTCCAATGTATGATATTGCAGTCATTAATGGATATATAAACGTCAAATCAAATTTTGGTAATATTAACATATACATTAAAAAGCTAAATAGGTAACAAAATAATCCTGCAATTGATACTAAACTTAGTTTAATATTTAGTGCATTATTTTTTATTTCTAAAATAAAGTTACTATTAGCTCCCTTTTTATATAAAATTAATCCAGAAACCGTTAATATTAAATATATAACAATTAAAACATACTTCATAGATGATTCCTTTCCTTTTTTCTTTTGAATATTTAAATCCTTTTTCACATTAAACCTCTCAATTAATATTTTTCATAAATTTTGCACCTAAAGACATAAAATTATTTATCATTTTTTTGTTTAAGTAAAGATATTTCTTGAACAAGTAATGTTATTTTCTTGTTTTGATCAGAAACTATTATAGTAAGAGCCATTGTCAAAAATAATAATAATGATATTATAATTGCAATTACCAAATTAGAAAGAGTTTTAAACCCTATTAAATTTGCAACAAACTCAATAATAGATGGAAATATTGAAAGAATCAGTATGATTATTGCACAAAAATACCATAATAATGAATACTTAATCGGTATTTTACCATTTCTAAGTACATACGTAGTAACAACAATTAATGAAATTGAAAATATCAAAAGAGAAATTCTTAAAATTACTGACATCATTTATTCCTCCTTATTCCTACCATAATTATTGATAAACATACATTCAACATATAATACACATTTTTCCATGCTCTAATTGATGATACACCAGATTCTCTTTCATTCATGCTAACAGGTATTTCAGCTAAAGAGAATTTCTTTTTTAATAACTCTGTAGTGGTTATTGGTTCCGGATATTCAGTTGGATAATCTCTCGAGAAATATTCTATTACTTTTCTATTGCATGCTCTAAATCCTGATGTTGTATCATACACCTTTTTATGTGTAACAAATTTTATAAAAAACGAAATAACCTTAATTCCAATTTGTCTTGCTTTAGTTGATTTAAATTCGCTAGATGAACTATCAATATATCTAGAACCAATAGTAAAATCAGCATCTCCACTTATTATTGGATCAATAATATTTTTAACGTATGATACATCATGTTGTCCATCACCATCAAATTGTACAGCTATGTCGTAGTCATTATCATAAGCATATTTATATCCAGTTTGAACCGCTCCACCTATTCCCAAATTATGAATTAATTTAATGTGCGGAATATTATTTTTCTCTAATATTGCTTCTGTTTTATCTGTTGAACCATCATTTATAATGATAACGTCATATTTTAATTTATTATTTAAATTATAATCAGCTACCTTATTATAGGTTTTTAAAATATTTTCTTCTTCGTTATACGCCGGTATAATAAGCAAAATTTTCTTTTTCATATATATCAAATCCTTAATACTGTAATTATACATCAAATAACCTTTTTAGTAAAGTTAAAGATTAATTTGGAAATACATAAATCAATAATGAACTTATACAATTAACAATCATTATACAATTTAGTAAAGTACTATATTTAAAAAGTTTAGACGAATCTTTAAATTTTTTCTTACAATACGGAAGCATTGATACTATCGGTATTATAAGTGGTAGAAAATATCTTGACTGTATTCCAACTATCTTTGTTGCACCAATTCCAACTCTTTTACTAGTCCAATCCATATACAATGTAGTTGAAACCAAAACAAAGATTGCAAGTGAAACAAGTGAAATTAATATCTTACCATTTCTTGATATATTGTTTTTCTTAGAACCGTCAAAGTTAGAAAGAATCAAGATAAATAAATATGATAAAATAAATAATTGATTGATTTTAGCTAATCCGTAACACATTTCTGTACCCGCTACAAAATTAGTTGAATAATAATATATGTCATTAATGTATGTATTGATAAATATTAAAAAATATTTTAACGGATTATTTAATATAAAGCTTATTTGCTTAGATACTAAACTACTACCAATAGTACTACTTATTGACGTTAGAGAAAACCAAAGAAAATCCGCTAAGAAAGAAACAAAAATAACGGTTGATAAATAAATTATTTTTCTCTTTCTATCCTTATTAAATGATTCATAAGGAATCAATAAAAGTAACAAAACATATAATACATAAAATACTTTATATGTAGATATTCCAAATGATATTAAAAATAACAATATATAATCTTTTTTTGTTAAATTGCGTTTTGAGTTTGATATATTTAAAATATACGATATAAGTAATAAAAATAAGCTAAGTGCAAATGCATCACCGCTGCAAGTACTAACAATTGATAAAACGGCAGGTGATGTATATAAAATCACGGCAAATATTTTTTTAGTTGGTAATAACTTTATAGAAAAGTAAGATATAACAAGCCATGTTATAAAATTAATAAGCCTTACAAAATACATTGTTGGAAGTGCACCTAATTTAAATAATCTTGCACCCCAAAATCCAACTATTTGAGGTAAATATGGTATTGGTGAATATTTAATTGATGTAACATCACCATTCCACAAGTTTTTGGTGTCTGAATAATCCACACTCTTAAAAATGTTTTCTTTCGTATATCTTTTAGACATAGTATGCTCACTTACTAACCCGTCTAAAGCTTTTGGAATCTTAGTTTCATTTCTTTCAGGATGCTTCACAATTACATCACCTACAGATATCTGATATGGCCTTAAAAAGTGAGGCAACTCATCAGTTCCTAAAATTGCTGGAATAAATATCAAATAAAGTCCGCCAAATAATATTGCTATTATAAGAAATATTTTTTCTGCCCTTATTTTTTTATTTTTATCCAAAACCATGAAAATTACGTATGAAACAATGTTAGATAAAATACATAATATCAGAAATACTAATTTGTATTTAATTGTTATTTCAGGTTTATTAAATATCATTTGAAAATACAAAAATACTTCAAAAAATATCATCACTATTAAATAAACAAACCTTTTTAATTTCTCACTCACCCTTACTCACCTCTACTTAACAGAAATTAGTTTAATTTTACTTTGATCATTTTTTTCTACTTTAAATAATTTACTTTTTTTTGCTAAAGTTATATCATCAAAATTTTCTTCTAAAGCATCATATAATTCGTCTGTTGATGAATAAAGGAAAACATAGTCAAAGTCATAATCAATTATATGCTTAATTAATTTTTCTTTAGTTAAACCCCATCCTTTTAGATCCCACTCATTTGATGCTGTTTCTATTTTCCAAGTTATTGCATTATTATTTGCATTAATTATTCTAGGATAGCAGTAATATCTTGCATACCATAAAGGCATTATGCTTTCTGTATCTTCTTGATTTATTACGAATATTTTAGATTTCTCACTAGTATTATTATTTATAACAGAAAATATATTGTTTCTTGATTCACTTGTAGTATAAGTTTCACGTCTTGCTTTAATATCAGTTATGAAGAACGTGCAATTATTAAAGCCTATAAGAATAACAATAGATGCATAAATCACTTTGGTTAGGCTGTTATTTGTAAACAAATAAGAAGACTTATATAAACAAAATCCAAATAAAGCAACATTAATCGGAGTTAAATATCTTGCAAATGATGCAAGTTCTGAAGCCTCATAATATGAAAACATCACAAATAATGATAAGGCTGTAATACCAAAAAACGTTATATAAAAAATTACATATGGTAACAAACTCTGATATAATTTATAATTTTTTTCTTTTTTATCTATAATTGAAATTATAGATAAAACTATTATCAAAAATGCAAATAATGGAATGTTAATAAAACTATATATAATACTTTCATCAACAGAGTTTATTAAACTATTTACATAATTTAATAAAAATTGATAATTTAATTTTAAACTTAAATCAGTTTTTAATGATTCTGGCATTAATTTATAAATATAACTATAGTTTTCATTTGAGATTCTTTTTGATATAAACATCCAAGATGCAAAAATAAATAAAACTAAAATAACTGGAATAATGTATTTCTTTAATTCTTTCAATAATAATTTTATATTAAATTTTTCTTTTGAAAAGCTTTTCAAAAAGAATAGAAATAATAGACAACTAGAAAATACAAATCCATTAGGTTTTAACAAAGTTATTACTATGAGTAAAATGTAAAGTGGAACAAATGTCTTTCTATTTTCTCTTAAATATTCTTCTAAAATCAATGAACAAAGGCACATATATCCTAATAACAAATCTACATATAATACCCAATAAGAATATGAGCCATTAAATAAGTATGGAAAAGCTGTAGCTATAATTGAGAAGACAATTATACTAAAAACATTTTTTTCCTTTATTTTCATAAAAATTGGCATTAAAAATATAAAGCTTAACAATGTCAATCCTATATATAAATTAGGTTCTGAATAGCCCAAAAACAAACTCACAATATAATGCCATATTGAAGAAACTGGTGGATACGTATTCATACTTGCTACAGAAGATACCATTTTAGTAATTGAACTAGTATTAATAAGTACTTTAGCTGCATATGCCCAGTAAGAATATTCATCCCACTTATGAACATATCTTCCTAATCCGGTTAGTATTGCAATTAAAAATAAGACAGAAAATAATATAAATGATATTTTACTAATACTTAAAGCTTTTTTCTTTATACTACTTTTATTCTTAAACAAGTATATAACACAAGCTATAATAATTATTATTAAAAATAAATATGAATATTTTAATAAATTAAGTAATCCTAATAATACAAAAAATAAAATTAAAATAGAGACAGAAATAGGAATTGAAACTTCGAATTTTAAATTTGTAGCACAATAAAAAACAAATGAAATCAATAAAATGAATAAATATAAAAACAGTAATCCATAAACATTAGCTGAATTTGATATTACATGTAAAATACTCATTACAATTAATATCCAGTTTATCATTTTATTCAAAAAACTATATTTTTTAAATTTTTTGTTATTTATTATAAGTATTAATATATAAGATACAAATTTAATTATATAAAATATCACATTAAAATCTATATTTAAAACTTTATATTTTACAAATTCTAGTATATTAAATAGTAAAACTAAAATAACTGATAAAATCATTTAAAATACCTCCCTTTCGTTTTTCTTATTTTTTCTAATAATTTCCATCCTTTAGAATTTTCTATTTCTTTTAGTCTTATGTCTGACTCCGTAAGTTTTTTAATTGTGCCTATTTGTTCATTTATTATGTCTTCTCGTTTACGAATTTCATTCTTTAAAATTGATACTTCGCACTTATTTCTTACTAATTTTTTGCTTACAGAGTATTCATCAAAAACGAAATCACAAATTTTATCACACCCACCATTCTTCAAAGAGCCAAACCATAATTTCTTCTTTTCATAAAAATAATCATCAAACTTATAACTAGTAGAAAGATAATAATTCAATTTATTTATAAGTTCATCAAGTGTTGAAATAGATGTGTTTGAAGACCAAAAATCATAATTTTCATATATTAATCCTCTGCTTTCAGAATATTTTTTCATGTCAGTTGATAAATAAATTACAGGTCTATTTAAGAATAGAAATTCTACACCTAAAGATGAATAATCAGTTATTAATACATCTCCTCCTGATAATATTTCATTAATATCATAGTTATATTCTTCCATGCTTTTTTGAGAAATAAGTTTCACGTTTTTACAGTCTGTAGCTAGTATTTTCTTTGTCTCTTCGCTTGGATGAAGTTTTATTAGCAACAAATAATTATTTTTTTTCAAATAATCAGTTAAATTTTTTTCTTCATAATCGCAAAGATTTATTATATTATCACTATATTTTAAACTACTTTTTCTACCACAACCTTTTCTAAACGTTGGCATGTAAAAAATAATTTTAGAATATTTTTTAGCATCTTCTCCAATTAATTTAGAAATTTTATCTTTACTACCTGAAGTTAAATATAAATTAAGTTTAGGATATCCAAGTGGCATAACCCTTTCGTACTCAAGTCCAAAAGAGCTTGAAAATAAAGGTCTCCAAAATTCTGATGGTACAATTAAATAATCAATTATTTTGTTAATCTTGTTATACCAAATCCTATCTTCATCTAAAATTCCATTTGCCATAAACCCGCCAGGCTTTGGACCTACGCCATGCCATAGTTCTATATATATTGCATTTTTACATTTATTCTTATCTCCCGTAAGATCTGCATGCGTTGTAAAAAAAACATTTGTTTTGCTTATATAATTTTCAAATTCATGTGTTCCCATCAAAATTGCATTTTCATTATGTTTTTTCACTTTATCAAAGTTTTTTTCTTCATGAACAATCCAAGTATAGTTCATATTATTTCCATATCTTTTTATCATATATTCATATAAAGCTCTGGCATTTCCTGTAAAATCCGGAAAACTACAAAAAGTAATATTAAGTTTTTTCATTTTTTCCTCCAAATGATGTATATAAAGATTATATCATTAATTAATATAAAAAATAAAGGTATTAAACCTTTATTTTAATAGTTTATCTATAGATTTTTTAGAGTTTATAGAGTATTTTTCTCTAAACTTTTTATATTCATTCATTATAGCGTTAGTATTATCTTTTATATCTTTTATTTTTTCTGAAATTTCATTAATATCATCATCACTAGTTAAAACTAAGTATTTTTTTAATTTTGGAAATTCATCAAAAATATCACAGTTTCCAAGTAAACATGGAATACCCATATCCATACTCTTTAAAATTAATTCATAATTTGTTGCAGTAAAACTACAATATAAATTAACGAAATTATCCTTCATTACATCATCTAAAGAATTGCATTCTTTTTCTCTTATACCAAAGAAATTTATAAAATGAACTGTTGCACTCATATTTTTTATAATTTTTGCATACTTATAATCAATTAACTTTAAAGCACTTAGTTGATTATAAGTATTATGATTTGGATTATAATCATTTCCTATAATACCTACATTATTTGTTTTTTTACTTTTTTTAGCTTTTGAATTTACATCTAATAAAATATGTTTTACATGATAACCAGCATTCTTTAAAACCTTATAAGCTGAGTTATCTAAGCAGCCAATTTCATTTACTATGTTTCTATCATAAAATTCCATTATACTTGAAAATACAGTTCTAACATGTCCATCTGTTAATTCAGCAAAACAATTTTTGAAAATCAACTTTATCTTTTTAGACTTTCTAATATAAGGAAGTATAAGTCTATAAAATTCATCATAATCAAATAGAATTAATTGATTTAAATTCTCATTTACAAAATCAATTAAAGTATCTGCATGTTCTTTTGTTAATTCATAATCAAGATAAAATACATTTTTAAACGAATATTCTACACTACTTCTTATATCATAATCACATTTTGGTAGCAACACTATATAGTCTTTGTCTTTTAACTTATTTATATCTAAAATATTCATAGTTCACCTCTTACATATCAAGAAAATCTTTTACACTTTGTTTAGAAAGAGTATCGTTTTCTTTTTTCCAAACCTTGTAAAGTTTCATAACTTTATTTTGATTTTCTAAACAAATGTTAATTTGCTTAGCTATTTCTACAGGATTTTCTTCATTTTTAACTATAATGTATTTTTCTAATTCTTGATTTTTAAAATAATGATGGTTATTTCCAGAAATACAAGGAACACCTACTTCAAAGCTTTCAACAGGAAGCATAGGAGCGCATTCTGAAAAAGTAACATATAGATTAATTGTGTTATTTGCCATTCTCTTTAGCAAATCTTTTCTAGGTATTGGTTTATCTAATCCCTCTAACTTTAATCCTAATTCATTTGCAAATGTTTTGGCCTCAGGACTAAGTGGCACCATATCAACAACGGCATTAGGAATTAAAGATGCAGCAGCTAATCCAGCAAACAAATTCTTTCTCCAATCATCACATTTTGCAGCATAAATTCCTATTTTTATTTTATCTTTTGGTTTATTACCAACTATTTTTTTAGGAAGCCTAACAGTATTTCTAACTAGTATAGTTTTATATCCTTCATTTTTATAAAAATTTAAGATACTTTCTTTACAAGTCGCAAATACATCTATTATTCCTTGTTTATGTAACTCAATAATTTCTATATTTCTTTCCCATCCATATGGTTCTGAAACTTGTGAATTATTTCCATGCCAAAATACTTTAATCTTAATGTCAGGCTTTTCATTTTTTAGTTCAATCGCTAATTGTTTCCATCCTAATGCCATTGCACTAAAAATAACTTGATTTACACCAGATTCAATTATTGCATCCTTTACCTTTTTTATATCTTTTTCTCTTAATAACTCACCACATCTTACTCTTGAGTCAAATAATTCTATAGTCGCACTTGTTACACCTAACCACTCTGGATTATGCATAACTAAATAGTCCTTATTTACATTTCTTATATCTTCTAAGGCATTTGATAAATTAGTCAAATATTTATCATTTATTTTTCTTTTATACCTTCTATACAAAACTATAGGAAATAAACACACCTTTGCAGTTCTTTTAATATTTCTTTTTAAAAATCTATATACTTTAAGTGCTAGAGCTGTTGGCTTTTGACCAAATTTTCTTACAAGTTTCATTTCGATTTGCTCATTTTTAGAAATCCATGTTGCATCGAAATAATGAATCATACAAGTATCATCCGTAAATACATTATTCTTAAAATTAAATGATAAAGGATAAAAATATGGTCTTGGATATACGTATATATCCTTATGTAAAACCTGAATATCATTAATTGATGGATCAAAACCAAACTCATTTAATATTCTGGTTATTACCCTTGGAATACTCATTTTGTATATATTGTCAATATCAAAATGTTCCTGTGATTTATAGAATTCCATCATTCTGGTTGCAAAATAAGATTTAGGCTTAGCAGCTCCCCAAACAGCAGCATTAACCATCATAGAATCTTCAACACCTAGAAAAGTTTCTTTATCTAAAAGAAAATCTATATTTTTAGTTACTAACATATCAGTATCAAAATATATGCCACCCATTTCATAGATTGCTTTAGTTCTAGCATAATCTGCTACAAAAGCCCACTTTTTATTTTCATAAGCTTCCTTTATAAAAGCACACTCATTTAAATCTACGTTACTCTCGTTCCACTCTACTATCTCATACTCTGGAAGATATTTCTTCCAACTTTTTATGCATTTTTTTGCCAGTTTAGGAAGTG
This sequence comes from uncultured Bacilli bacterium, assembly GCA_934122275.1. Taxonomy (GTDB): domain Bacteria; phylum Bacillota_I; class Bacilli_A; order RF39; family UBA660; genus Aphodocola. The sequence continues at coordinate 125,948 of CAKOWI010000003.1, forward strand.
GTTTGCCACCAAACCAACAATAATGAATATATTTTGTCATATAACCTCCGCTAATTCATTTGTTTTTTATAGTATTCATCACAAATCTCTTTAGTATCCCCTATTTTTATTACTTTTCCATGTTCTAACCATACAACCCGTGTACATAGTTCCTTTATTGATTGTAAAGAGTGTGAAACATATAGCACAGTTGTTCCGCCTTTTATCATTTCCATCATTTTATTCTTACTTTTTTCTTGAAATTTGATATCACCAACAGATAGAATTTCATCTACTATTAATATTTCAGGATTTACGATTGTTGCAATTGAAAATGCTAGTTTTGCTGTCATACCTGAAGAAAAATTCTTAACTGGAACTTCTAAGAAGTCTTTAAGTTCTGAAAACTCTACTATTTCGTCAAATTTAGAATCCAAAAATTCTTTTGAGTAACCTAAAATCGCACCATTCAAATAAATATTTTCTCGTGCTGTTAAATTACCATCAAATCCAGCTCCAAGTTCTATCATTGGAGATATTACTCCGTGAACTTCTACTTTACCCTTAGTTGGTTTCATTACTCCACTTACAACTTTTAATAAAGTAGACTTACCTGCACCATTGCTTCCTATAAGTCCAATAACCTCACCCTTATTAATATTAAAATTAACATCTCTTAGTGCCCAAAATTCTTCGTTTTTTTTCTTGTTCTTATTCTTACCGCTGAAAAAATTTACAAAAGCCTGTTTAATTGAAAATTCTTTTTCTATTCCGAGATTAAACTTCATTGAAACATTTTCTATTTTAATCATGTTACCTCCTATATATAATAAATAAATTTATCTTGTTTCTTTCTAAATATAGTGCTTCCTATTAATAACATAAACACGCCTATAAAACCAATTAATATAAGACATTGTATTGAAGGAGAAGTTCCAGATACAACTATACTTCTTGCGGCATTTAAAAATTGATACATAGGATTAAATCTCATTAAAAATTGTAGCTTTGGTGGAAGAATTTCTATACTATAAAAAACTGGTGTTAGGTAATTCCATAAAGTAAGTGCAATTCCATATATGTGCCAAATATCCCTTAAGAAAACTGATAAAGAAGATAATAACAATCCCATTCCAACAGTAAACATAAGCATACAAAAGAAGATATATGGTAATAACAGATAATACCAATTAATATGGCAAGTATATTGTCCTAAACCTACATATGATAATAAAATTATTCCAAACCATGGAATCAAAGTTAATAAAAAGTCGATTCCAACAAATAAACATTTTGCAATAGGAAATATGTATTTAGGTATATATACTTTATTTATTAGTGAAAAATTATCAACCACTGATGTCATTGCATCTCTAGATGCTAAGCTGAAGTAATTCCACATTATAATACCAGTCATCAAATAAACAATATAATTTACACCTTCAACTTTAAACTTAAACATTTGTGAAAATACAATTGCCATAACTGTCATTGTAAGAATTGGATTAAGTAAACTCCAAACAACTCCAAGTACACTTCTTTTATATTTTACTTTAAAGTCTCTAGATATTAACTGAGTCATTAAAAACCAATAACGTTTAAAATTAGAAAATATATTTTTTAATTTAGTCATAAAACACCTACCTCGTATAATTAATTATATCATATTTTGTTATTTAGTAAAATTCTTAACTTTTTTATGTTTCTTTTTATCTTTTACATTAAAGCTTATATTACAATATAGAGTATAAATTATTGCAAAAATATAAATTATTTGTTTTGTATGAAATAACCCTTCAGTTATATTTCCAAGAGCAAAAGCAAAAATCATAAGACCAAGAACATATATATCCATCCTATCTTTCTTACTTAATATTTTATTTAAAGCAAAAGAAAGTAAATATAAAATAAATAACGTACAACCGATAATTCCTGTTTCTTCTGCAAGCTGTATATATCCGCTGTGTGGATACATATATTTATAATCATCGCTAATTACACTTTTATTCTTTAAATAATCTTTTGCATTTTGATTGTTATACAAGTATGAATTATTGCCAATACCAACACCAAAAATAGGATATTCCTTTATAAACTGTATACCAACTTTTTTATAGTAGTTTCTAAAGAAATTAGAACCCTCTTCATCACCAACACAATCATCATCAGCACATTTACCAGCCTTTACATGAACAATCTTATCATTTTTACTACCTAATATATCTATTAAATTTATCCTTAATACATTTGGCATATGAGCTGCTTCATAAGCATAATCCATAGCAGATTGAACTGAATATTTAGCTCCTGGTATTAATACCATAATTACTATTAGTAAAACAATCAATATAGAATTCTTAAATTGTTTTTTAAATAGCGTTACAATAAAAAATATAAATGACATTGCTAAATATATTAATTGTCCACTTCTAGAAAAAGTAAACGTAATAGCTAGCATAGAAAGAATAAGTAAAAATTTATAATACTTATTTTCTTTATCCTTTAATAATTCATAAGTAATTATAGGAAACATAATTACTATAAATTTATCTAATAAAGTTGCTATATAAAACGTAGAATGTATTCTACCTAATATTCCTGGATATTTATCATTGTTATACGTATTTAAGTTATACCTAAATATATACTGAAGTATTCCTAATACTGCTACCAAAGAAAATGATATAAATATATGCTTTTTTATTTTATTTTTAGTTTCTTCATCATAATTACAATTAAATAGTACTAATATAAAAGTACTTAAAACCGAAAAATTAATAAATCCCTTAAGTGATTCAATATTAGTTCTTATTCCAAAAATAAATGTCATAAAAAACCATATAATAACTAAAATATACAATATAAAAGAAAACTTATTTTTTAATAAAACTTTAAGATTTCTTCTATTTTCGTACAATATCATAAGAGTTAAAAAAGCCGGTAATAAAACAGATAATATACTTCTTAATTTATCTATAAATACTACACCAGAGCTTGTTAAACTAAAAAATAAAGTAATTAAATATATAGTAACTATAAGTATATTAGTAGTTCTTTTTGTTAATTTCATAATGCACCTCTACTGTGTATAAACAATTATAACACAAATACCAATAATTTTAAAAAAATTTACAATAAACTTTAGTTAATACCTTATTTTTTTCAATCATTCTCTTTAAAAAATTTCTTTTTCTCCATATTTCATTTTCCTTCCAACCAGGAAAATTATTATTTAAATATAAAAATGCTTCATCAATAAACTTATTTTTAACGCATTCATCTTTTTGGTATTTTTGCTGAAGAGTATACCTAAATAACATTTTTATCACTAAAGCTTCTACATATACTTTTATATCGTCATAGTATTTTTTAGATTTCATTTCTAAAACTATCTCATCTATTATTTTTAAAATATCAAATACCCTTTTATCCATAACGGTAGTTTCGCTTTTACTTCTCACCAAATAATAATTTAGTTTTTCTTCAACAATTCCTATTTTTTTAGCTCTACTTAAAGCTTTAATAACAAATATAGCATCTTCATACTTTAAATCCTGTGGAAAACTATTACCATTTAATAATTCTCTTTTATAAAGTTTATTCCATGGTGCTAAATTAACGTCCAAAAGTAAATTAGGGCTTTCTTCTAAATTAGTAGAGTTAAAGTAATCTAAGAAATAATCACATTCTATTTCAGTTAACTCATCACCATCTTCTAATACTTTAATATAGTTACATAAAACTAAATCTAAATTATCATCAGTAGCTTTTTTATACATTTTATCGTACATTGTTTCATTAACCCAATCATCACTATCAACAAATGCTATGTACTTTCCTTTTGCTTTTTTTACACCTATATTTCTATTGTATCCTATACCCTTATTAACTTTATTATCAATAAGTACAATATTCTTGTATTTATTTTTATATTCTTTAATTATTTCTTTAGAATTATCAGTACTACAGTCATTAATCACAATTATTTCAATTTCATCTAATGTTTGATTGACTAAACTATCCAAACATCTTCTTAAATATTTTTCTGTATTATAAACTGGTACTATAACTGATACTTTTATCATATTATCACCCTTAATTTAAATTTTAATTATCTTGCTATTCTTAAATATAAACCTAAGTTAAGCTTCATAAACATCTTTTTCAATTTTCTAATTTTGGTATTTACTATAACCCCATCAAATGCATGAAGTTTTTTTAGTTCATTTATATATTCTTTTCTTTCCGCTCCTTTTAGTTCCCTAGCCTTTACTATAACGGAGTTTGATATATAGCTTAAATAATAATCATTAGTATTATTCTTTTTATTCACATTTTTAGAAAATAATCTAAGACTCTTATACTGATTTAACATATCAAATGCTTTTTTAACAGTCTTTTTATAATCGTCATTATTCATTATGCTTCCATCTCTTTGTACGTAATGATATCCAATATAATCAATTGATTTAACACTTTTTGCCTTATATATTACATACGGTATAAGTCCAAAGTCTTCATGATATACACCTTTTTTAAAACTAAATTTATTCTTAATATAATACTCTCTATTAATAACATAACACCAAGCTGGTTCAACAAAATGATAGTTAGAAATATATCTAAATGCATCAATTCCACTTACTCTATCAAAAGAATATTCATGATACTCTATTTTATCTTTTCCATTTTCATCTTCAGTTACTATTTGATATCTTAATACATCTAAATCCTTAATTTCTTTTTCAATTTCTTCTAAAAAGTTTGTATTTACATAATCATCACTATCTATAAAAATTATATATTTACCCTTTGCTTTTTTAACACCTACATTTCTAGCTTCACTTAATCCTTTATTTTCTTGATCTATTATTATAAGGTTACTATTATCCTTTTTATACTTATTAAGTATATCCAAACTATTATCAGTTGATCCATCATTTATCAATATCACTTCAAAGTTATTAAAAGATTGTCCGATTAAACTATCTAAGCATCTTTTTAAGTATTTTGAAGTATTGTAAACTGGTACTATAAAACTATATTTAATCATTTCTATTCTCCATAATTTTTTCTATTTTCTCTATTCTTTGCTTATTTAACAAATTATAGTCAACTTTTTCTTTAATTTTAAAACCATTTTTAACTAATTTTCTTATTTCCAAAGATATATCATTAATATCTTTATTTACTATAATCCCAAACCTATTAGGTATTGATATATAATCATCAGATACATTAATAGTTGTTACAATAGGAGTATTTAAAATTATCGATTCCGAATATACAACAGGAAAGCCTTCATAATCAGAAGTAATTATTAAATAGTCACTTTTAGCAATATAAGGATATGGATTTTTAGCAGCACCTAATAATTTTACATTTGACAAATTAAAACGTTTAATCATGTCTTTATATTTTTTTTCATCTTCTCCGGTTCCTAAAATCCAAAACTCAATTTCATTATCATTTTTTAGTACTTTAGCACATTCAATAATTCTTGAAATTTTCTTTTGATGCTCATCTAATCTACCAACAAATAGAAAAATCTTTTTTTTGTTTTTTAATATTTTTATTTTCTCTTTTGAGAGTTTAATTATTCTGTCTTGGTCTACAAAATTATTTATCGTTATCGATTTACTATCAATATCAGGAATTAGCTTTACAAGACTTTCTCTGGATTCATTGCTAACAAATACAACATGATTAAATTTTCTAATATTAATGCCTGTGAAAAAGTTTATTAAATTTTCATTATCATAAATACTAGTATAATCGTTATGCACAAATAATATTCTATTATCAGATGATACTCTTGCCATAAAACTACAAGGCTTTGAGTAAGTTGCATAACAGATACTTGCATCATACCTTTTATAATTTTTAAACATAAAAAATAATCTATTAGCAAGATTCATTGCTTTTCTTATTAATTTATTTTTAGATTTACTAACCTTATATTCATAAACATTAACATTACTAGGTAAATCATTTAAGAATACTCCTTTTTTTTCTTCTAAGTAAAGAGTTACATCATATTTATTATAATTGAAATTTTTAAGTAAGTTTATTAATGAAGTTTCTATACCACCAAAATCTAAATTATATGATGCAATTAGAATTTTTTTCTTTTTCAATATTATCACCATAATAATTATATTATATATGGCTTTTTTTTACAAGAAAATACATTTTTAATAACAAAACTTAAACTAATATCATATATTATTTTAGGAGTGATAAATATGGGAATTACCGATAGTTTTTTAAATCGTGTCGAAAGAAAAACTAACGTTAGCAAAGAATCAATTTTGGATATTGCATCTAGATTAAAAGATGGAGATTTAAAAGACGAAAACACTATAAGAGGTGTTATAGATGAACTTTCAAAGTTAACTGGAAAAGAAGTTTCAAAAGAACAATCAGATAAAATTGTTAATGCAGTTATAGGAAATAAAATACCTAACAATTTAGAGAATATGATTGATTAAGAAGATTTTTTATCTTCTTTTTTTCATATTATTTAGTAGTATACATATTATTTAATGAGATTGATAGAAAGTAGGGATCATATGGATAAATATGAAATTATTAAAGATATATCCGAAAGAACAAAAGGAGATATCTATTTAGGTGTAGTTGGTGCAGTTAGAACTGGTAAATCAACATTTATTAAAAAATGTATTGAGAATCTAGTAGTTCCTAACATTAGCGATGAATATGAAAGAAAAAGATGTCTAGATGAAATACCTCAAACTGCACAAGGTAAAACAATAATGACAATTGAACCAAAATTTGTTCCATCTAATGGTGCTAAAGTTCAAATAGAAGACTTTTCTGCAAATATAAGATTAATTGATTGCGTAGGATATGTAATTGATGCTGCTAAAGGATACGAAGATGAAAATGGACCTAGAATGGTTAGAACACCATGGTATGATGAAGAAATTCCATTTGTTGAAGCAGCAGAAATAGGAACAGAAAAAGTAATTAGAGATCACTCTACGATTGGTATTGTAGTAACTACAGATGGAAGTATTGGGGAAATTGGAAGAAAAGAATACGTTGATGCAGAAAATCAAGTAATAGATGAATTAAAAGAAATTGGAAAACCATTTATAATAGTATTAAATTCTACTCATCCTACAAATCCGGATACGGAAAAGTTAGCCGATGAATTAAGAAACACCCATCAAATTCCTGTAATACCAGTTAATGTATTAAACATGGGAGAAAAAGAAATATATAAGATATTAAAAGAGGCATTATTTGAATTTCCAGTACTAAGTGTTAATGTAAGTATGCCAGATTGGATAGCAAGCCTATCATATAAACATGAAATTAAAAAAACTTATATAGAAAAAATAAAAGAAAGTGTTGTTGATGTTGATAAAGTAAGAGATGTTGATACAATAATTCAACACTTTGAAGGATGCGAGTATATAGAAAAAGCATATCTATCTGAAGTTAATACCGCAAAAGGTGAAATAACCATTAACTTAGAAGCTCCAGAAGGATTGTATAATGAAGTATTAAATAATATAATAGGAACAAAGATTGATTCAAAAGCAAAATTAATATCTTTATTCCAAGAATTAAATGAAACAAAAGAAGAATATGGTCAATTTAAAGAAGCATTAAAAATGGTAAAACAAACTGGATATGGAACATCATTTCCAACACTTAAAGATATGAAGTTAGATACTCCAGAAATAATAAAACAAGGTTCTAGATATGGTGTCAAATTAAAAGCAGTTGCACCTTCCATACATATGATTAGAGTAGATGTTGAATCAACGTTTGAACCAATAATAGGTTCTGAAACACAAAGTAAAGAACTTATTGATCATCTAATGAAAAACTATGATACTGACCCTGATAGTGTATGGAAAAGTGAAATATTTGGTAGAAGTTTAGACGTTATAGTTCAAGAAGGAATACGAGGAAAACTATCTTTAATGCCAGATAATATCAGACATAAATTACAAACTACTTTAACTAAAGTGGTAAATAAAGGTTCTAATAATATGATAGCTATTGTTATATAGTTATCTTTTTTTATATAAAAAAACATACAAAAAGTATGTCTATTCGTCTCTATTTTTAAATTGGAAAACTATAGGAGTTCCCTCAAAATCAAAATTTTCCCTTATTTTATTCTCAAGATATCTCTCATATGAAAAATGTACTAAATTTTTATTATTTACATGAAAAGTAAATTTAGGTGGTGCAACAGAAGTTTGAGAAGTAAAATAAATTTTTAATCTCTTTCCCTTATAAGATGGTGGTGCTTGGGTTGCAACTGCATCTACTATTACGTCATTTAAAATACTAGTTTGAATTTGTCTATGAGAATTATTATATACCTTTATAACTTCAGGCATTAAAGTATGTAATCTTTTCTTTGTCTTAGCAGATAAGAAAACTAAAGGAACATAAGATAAAAATTGAAATTCTGCTCTTACTTTATTAGTAAAATCTTTTATTGCTTGATCCTTATTCTCAACTGTATCCCACTTATTTACAACAAGTACAACAGCTTTTCCTGCCTCTATTGCATAGCTAGCTATATGTTTATCATGCTCTATAATTCCTTCTTCTGCATTAATAACTACTAAACATACATCACTTCTATCTATTGCTTTTAAACTTCTTAATAAACTATATTTTTCTATAGTTTCATATACTTTACCCTTTTTTCTCATTCCAGCAGTATCAATTATAACGAATTTTTCTTTTGAATAAGTGAATTCAGTATCAACAGTATCTCTTGTTGTTCCAGCTACATCACTAACTATTACCCTATCTTCATTAAGCACAGCATTAACTAGTGAAGATTTTCCTACATTTGGTCTTCCTATAACACAAAATTTAACAATATCACTTGCATATTCCTCTTCAATGTTTTTATCAAAATCAATAAGTACTTCACCCATTAACTCATCAAAACCAATGTTATGTGATCCAGATATTGGAATATAATAGTCAAACCCTAATTCATAAAAATCATACATGTTTTCATTTGTTTTTTTGTTATCCACTTTATTTATTGCAACTACAACTTTTTTATTGCTGCGTCTTAAAATATCTCTTACTATAAGATCATTAGAAGTAATTCCCTCTTTACCATCAACAACAAAAATTACTACATCAGATTCATCTATTGCAAGTTCTGCTTGCATTTTTATTTCTTTGTTAAATGTATCATTTCCTATATCAATACCACCAGTATCAATAACGTTAAAACTATAATCAAAATACGTTCCTGTACCATATATTCTATCTCTAGTAACACCAGGAGTATCTTCTATAATAGCTTGTTTTTTACCTACTAATCTATTAAATATCGTTGATTTACCCACATTAGGTCTACCTACTAGTGCTATAGTTGGTAATTTCATAAATACCACCTCTTCTTATTATAATTAAACAACAAAAGTTTATGATTACTCACCATAAACTTCTTTTTCTATAATTGCTTGAATTTCTTTTTTACCAAGCTTTGTCTTAGCGGAGAATAAAACTAATTCATCACCAATAGCTAAGTCTATATTATCAGTAATCTGTTTTTTATATTTATCCCTTAAAGTAGTTCCTATTTTGTCTACTTTAGTTGCAACTAAAACAACTTTAACACCATGAAATTTTAAAAAGTTATACATTAAAAGATCATCTTCAGATGGTTTATGTCTAAAATCAACTAACATAAAAACTTGTTTTAATTGTTTTCTTTCTGATAAATATTCTTCTATCATCATTCCAAATTTTTGCTGTTTTGACTTGCTTGTTGCAGCATAACCATATCCTGGAACATCTACTAAATAAAATGCATTATTTACTTTATAGAAATTAATCGTTTGAGTTTTACCAGGTTTTCCTGATATTCTAGCCAAATCCTTTCTTTCCATAATTGAATTAGTAAAACTACTCTTACCAACATTACTTCTTCCAATAAGTAAGAACTCTGGCATCTCATCTGTTGGATATTGACTTCTTCTTACTGCAACATTAGAAAGTTCAACATCAATAATTTTCATTTTAATCACCTTCGATTTATATATAAAATCCGCTTTCGCGCAAATATTATAGCAGATATATAAATAAATTGCAAATCGCGGTATCAAAACCTAAGATTCAACCGCTATTTTAGCTATCTTTTTGGCATCTTCAAAAGTCTTGCAAGCACATATAAATAATCCTTTATGGCAAAAAATGATGGTATCAATACCACTTATCTTTTGTAAGTCTTCATTTTCAAGTCCAGCCCAAGACGATGGGAATGGCTTTTTAACATTAAAACTATTAACAGAAGTAGGTGTTGCAACTATATTATACCCTCCCCTTTTAGATGGAAAAATAGCATATAATATATCTTTAGCTTTTTTATTATCAGAAGATAAAACTATGTCTTGCCAAGGCATATATGTATCAAGAATTAATATTTTATCTTTACTTTCTTCAATTTTGTCTTCTACTAAAGATCTAGCTTTTTCTTTTGCTAACAACTTATTTACAAAATTATTAAATATAGTATTTGCAAAACAAACAGCTTCTAAAAATCTTTCATCTTCTTTACCATTTTCATACCAAAGTGGATTAAAACTACTTATAAGTGATGGTATACTTTGGTATTTTATAGGTATATTTATGTCCAAACTTTGACCATTATCATCTCTATCTATATCCATAATTAAATTCTTATCAATACCATTAAATAACGTTTCAATATTAGATATTTTTAATTTATTTAATATATCCTTACCATATTCATTCCAAACTAACCCGCATGATGCATATTTTATTCCATTTTCACGCTTCTTATCAAAATTTATCCCATGATGATCAAATCTTCCAAAACCTATATCATATACAAATTTATTTTTTTCATCATTATTCACTTTATTTGTTCTAAATAATTTAATATTATCAAATTTATTTAATAATATTACACTTGCCATAACTTCATCAGCATGAAATGTACCACTATGTGTAATAAATGATGCTTCATCATAATTATTCGTTAACTCTATAGTAACATCATTACCATATATATTTTTTAATACCTTCTTCATATTACCACCTATATTATTAACCTATTTATTAGTATTATTATAATAATTTAATTCAGATAATTTCTGACTTATTTCTTCTAAATCATCTAAATCAGTTTCTTCATTTAAAATTTCTTCTATCTCAAATATTAAGCTATTTAGTGAATTATATTTTTTATAATCAATATTATATTTTCTTAGAACCTCTATTTGATTATCACTCAAATATATACCATTACCTCTCATTTTTATAATATCATTATCATTATATACATCTTTTACTATGTCTTCTATATTTATTTCTTTTCCATTTAATACCATAACATTATCCTTATTTTTATTAAATTAAAAAGGCTATTTTATTCGCCTTCTTCGTATTCTTCACATAAATTATCTAATTTTTCTATAAGTTCATCAGCTTCATTAAAGCCTTGTAATTTAGCTCCACAAGCATATAAATGACCTCCACCATTATACTGTTCAAAAAGTTTATTAATAATAGGTCCTCTTGATCTTGCAGAAGTTCTTATTACATTAGATTTTAAATCTTCAGTAAAAACTATCCATACAACTACTTCATCAATAAAATTATAATTATTCATTATACTACCAACACTAGCAGATGATGCATTTATACTTTTTAAATCTGAGTCAGTTATTTTAATGTATCCAACACCATGCTTAGTAATCTTCATGTTTAAAGATATTAATCCTTCTAATCTAACCTCACTAATTGATCTTTTATATAATAATCCATAAAGTTTATTAGGTTCTATTTTTTGTTCTTCAATAAGTTCAGATATTATTCTGTATGTAGTAGAGTTATTAGAAGAAAATAAGAATCTATTTGTATCTGCTATTATACCCATGAATAAGTTTTCTGCGGCATGATGTGGAATACTTAAATTACACTTTTTACAAAAACTTGCAATTATCTCACACGTACTTGAAGCTGTTTCTTTAATAAGTTCATAATTAGAAAATTTATCTATTTCAGGATGATGATCAATTTTAATAACATCTTTAAAGTCATAAAAATTAACACCATCTATTCTTCTTATATCAGGCACATCAAGTGCAATAAGTAAAGAATCCTTGATTAATTCATCATCTACTTTATCATGACTACCAAAAAATCTAAATTTTGATATTGATGCTCCTACAACATATACGTTTTTATTGGGAAAATTTTCTAAGATTATTTCTTTTAAAGCAAAGGTTGATCCAAGTGCATCAGGATCTCCACCTATATGCCTTGCTATTACAATTTTATCGTATTTTTTTATTAATTCTAATATTTTATTTTCCATAACTTCCTAAACTAGATTAAACGTATCCCTTGCTATCATTAACTCTTCATCAGTTGGAATTATATAACAAGCTATTTTAGAATCTTTAGTACTAATTAATCTTTCTTCACTTTTTACATTATTAGCTTCAACATCTAATTTAATACCTAATACATCTAATTCATTTATAATATCTCTTCTTGTATCAATAGCTTTTTCTCCAATTCCTGCAGTAAAGACAATAGCATCGCAACCTTTCATTTCAACGTAGTATCTAGCTATATAATCAACTATTTTTCTAACATACATCTTCTGAGCTAAAATACATTTTTCATCTCCTGCTGCTATTCCATCTTCTATATCTCTAGAATCACTTGATTTTTCACTTATAGCTAAAAGTCCACTTTCTTTATTAATTATATTATCAATTTCTTTAGGACTTTTATTTGTCTTTTCCATTATATATGGAATGATACTTGCATCAATATCTCCACATCTAGTCCCCATAATTAAACCAGCATTTGGAGTAAGACCCATGGATGTATTTAAACATTTACCATTTAATACTGCAGATACAGATGCACCATTACCTATATGACAAGTAATTAACTTAGTATCATTTCTTCCTAATATTTCATTCATTCTTTCTGCAACATATTTATGAGAAGTACCATGAGCACCATATCTTCTTACCTTATAATCTCTATACCAAGACATTGGTAAAGCATATAAATAATTTTCTTTTGGCATTGTTTGATGAAATGCAGTATCAAATACAGCAGTTTGAACAGCATTTGGAAATACTTCTATAGCAGCTTTTATTCCAACTACAGCAGCTGGATTATGAAGAGGTGCAAGTGATGATAATTCATCAATTTTAGATAAAACATCATCATCTATTACAACTGTTTTATCAAAGTAATCACCACCTTGAACTATTCTATGACCAATACCTTTTATTTCATCTAATGATTCAACAACTTTATTTTCTTCTAACTCTTGAACTAAAACTTCAAAAGCTTTTTCATGATTATTTAATTCAGTTTCCTTCTTTATTTTTTCACCATTTAATTTAATTGTATAAAAACTATTTCCTATACCTATTCTTTCCATGATACCAGATATTAAAACCTTTTCTTCTGGCATTTCATATAACTGGAACTTAAGTGAAGAAGAACCAGCATTTACAGATAATATTTTCACAAAATCACACTCCTGTAAATAATTATACAACAAAAATACGATAATTAAAACAAAAAGCCAGCAAAAAATCATGCTAGCTTTATATATTTATGTATGTCGTTAACGAATTAACTACTTAGAAGTATTGTATGATCCACCTAATTGTGATTGACCCATTTTAACTAAACGTTTTGTAATTTCACCACCAACTGAACCATTAGCTCTTGCAGTTGCATCAGCACCTAAACTAACACCAAATTCGTTAGCTATTTCGTATTTCATTTGTTCAATAGCTTGTTTTGCTCCAGGAACTACTAATTTACTGTTGTTTTTCATGTATTTTCACCTCCTATACACTAATAGAATGTGAAAATTTTGTCATTTCATACAATTCTTTTCATGGAAAATTTTGTAAATTTTTTTAATAAATTAAAAAAGATATATTCAGCATATATCTTTATTATTATCAATATATAAATATTTATTAAGCAGACATATTCATTCCACCGTTATTTCTTTGATTAAGGCTATCATTCAAAGTATTATTTTGTGGAATTTGATTCTCATAATTATTATAATTAGATAAACCATAATTAGCTAGCAAACTATTTTTAAATCCTTCTATTGTGTTTCTAAGTCCATTTAACTGAGCATTTAAACTAGCTATTCTATTAGCATATTCATTATTTTGATTTCTTAAGTCTTCATTTTCTCTTTCTAAAGAAACAATTTTATTTTCTAAGTCAAGATTTTTATTTACTAATAATTTAACGGTATTTATTGCATTTTCTGCCTCTGGACTTAATTCGCTATAAGAATTAGATGAATAATCACCAGCCCCAAAATTATTTTGGTATGAATTAATACCTGAAACTTTATAACTTTCATTAGGATATTCTTGATTTACTGGAGCATTATATTCTCCAAATCCGGAATTATTTGTAAACTTATTATCAAATCCAGAGTTATTAAAATTTAAGTTATTAGGATTTGGATATTCAAAAGTAGGCATTGTATTCTCTTGTGGGTTTGCATCAGGAGTTGGAATATCAAATGACGGAGAAACAGTATTAGTATCAGCTTGAACATTTACTTCAGGAATAGGAATTTCAATAGGTGCTGGTGTTACAACTGGTTCTGGAGTAGCTGCAATAGGAGCTACTGGAGATTGTTCTTCATTAACATTAACTGGAGTTACCGGATTATTTTCAGCTCCAACTACAACATCAGGCTTTATTTCTGAAACTTCTGTTTCAGGAACTTTTATTTCTGCTGCTTTCTCTTCTTCCTTATCTTGAATCTTTTCTGCTAGAGAAACACCTTCATTAATAACAGTTATATCTCCAACAGAAACATTCTTTCCACCTTTTATATTTTCTTTCATGCTTCTTCCTCCTTACTATTCACCCTTCAAGACCTGTTGTCCTTCTTTTGCAATTTTTCTCATTGCATCCTTAACTTTGACCCACTCTTCATCATTAGTTATATTTTCAAGTGAATATACACCGTCTTTATCATTTAATATAGCAACATAAAGTTTAATCATATCATTTTCATCAACTTCATTAAAAGTATACACTATATACATCTTATCACTATCTTTTAATTTAAATAATGACATTCTTTCGGCATCTTTCTTAGTACCACTTTCATCTACTATAACAAATTTTTCTTTTTCAACCGTTTGAAGTGCAGACATTCCACTTGCAAAACTTTGTCCTACATTAACTTTTTTGCCACTTCCAATGCTACTAGTAGTTACCATATAAACACCTCTTTTATTCTTATATACTTTATTTTAACATACTTATTTTCTTTTTGCAACAAAATAAGCACAATCAAATGCACAATTTTCTTTTAAATACTTATCCAAATTTTCTATATCATTAATTTCTTTACATTTTTTATTGTTATGTTCAAAAAAGCCTTTCAGCCTTAATTTACCATAAGCCCAATCACCAACTATATAATCAAAATCTTTAAAATAGTCCGTACACTTACTTTCAAATTCTTCTTTATTATATCCATCTTTATAATTTTTTATTATATCAAAACTTAATTCGTCCATATTCTCACCTATTTTCAGTATATCACTCAAAATAAAAATTGTAAATTAATAATTTATTTTAAACTATACGTACTATTTCCAATTAAATAATTTGGTATTGATCCTTTTATTACCTTTATAATAATAGGAATTTCTGATACTAATTTCACGTCTTTTGTTAAAAAAGGTGTCATTCCAGTTTGAGTTACTTCTACATATATGTATATTTCTATTAATGCACTATTAATTCCATATTCACTTACTTTAGTTTTTACATCTAATCCAACATTTCCAGAATAAGTGATTTTAACTGGTATTTTTGGACCTAAATTATTTAAAAAAGCATTATTAAAAGCAAATCCTAAAGGAACTTCATATATAATGCCATTTTTTATCTTCTTATTTGACAAATTAGCATATACTTCATCAGGAAGATTTTCACCTTTCATAACTTCATTTAATCTTTTTCTTACAGCATTTGATATTATAACTAAAGAATCATTTAATATAGTAGTATCAAAATCAATGTTTTCTATTTCACCTTGATTATTTTTAATTAACTTAAATAATTCTTTATCTTTTATTTCTTTATTTACTTCTTTAATTCCGGTATTTCTTAATACTTCAATTCCAACTCTTTTAAGCTCAACATTAGCATAATTTATTATAACTGGCATAGCTTTTTTGTTTAGTATAGCTATAATTATAATGTTAACAATTAAAGATAAAAATATTGTAATTAAATTTACTTTAATAATTTTTTTCGTTTTCATATTATAATTATATGAAAAAAGTAAGAACTCTTAACTTTCTTACTTTAAAATATACTTTGTAACAACAAAATATCCGAGTGCTACTAATATTAATAATACAATAATTAATATTAGTACTTTTAAAGGACTTCTTTTCCTATTTAACTCTTTACTAATGGTACTAAAATCCTCAAAATCATTTTTAGTAAACATATTAGAATCAGTATAAAAAGTTTTATCCAATTTACTAGAATTACTTGTTTTATCAATGTTATTTCTTGTTAAATCTGATGCAGTTACCTCATCAAAATCAGCCTTAACAGGCTTTGTAATAATGGTATTATCATCACCCTTTAAATCTAAAAGTAAATCATCATTATCTTCATATGATTGCTTTGGAATAGTCATTGTATTTATAAGCTCTTCTAATTCTTTTTCTTCTTTTTCTAAATCGTTATATGATTCATTATACTTATTTTTTCTACTCATATTAAAATCATAATATTTTTCTTTTTCCTTAGCTTCTTCTATAAAAGTTCTCTTACTTCTAGCATCATCTAATACTTTATTTATATCATATGATTGATTATTATTTAACATAGTTTTATTATCTATGTTAATATCTTCTATAGAATAATCACCTAAATTACGATATTGTCTTGTATTATATTTATCATCTAATATATTTTTTAATCTATTTATATTAATCTCTTTTGCAGAGTCAATAACCTGCATATTCTTATAAGTAGTATCACTATATATATCATCATATACCTTTTCATATAACTCAGTGTTTTTCTTGGTTCTCTCAAAACGTTTTTTATTATCTGTTTGATATCTTTCCATTCTAGATTGCATAAAACACCTCCGATGCTATTTATACACTAATAATATCATACTTTAAGTTTTTTTTAAAGTATTATTGATTTTTTGTTAAATTAATATATAATTACTTTAGGAGGATTAAATGAAATTTAAAGTTGATGAAAGTGCTTGTATCGGTTGTGGTGCTTGTACATGTATATGTGATAAAGTATTTGAAATGAGTGATGATGGATATGCCGTAGCGAAAGACGAAAAGGTTACTGACAAAGAAACATTAGATGAAGCTACAGAAGCTATGGAAGGTTGTCCAACTAGTGCTATAACAGAAGAAAAAGAAGACTAATTTGATTATAATACCTTTAAAGTTCACACTAAATAAAAAGAAACATGAAAATGTGATAAAATTTATTTAGAAAGAACTTTGGAGGTATTTTTTCATGGGTAAACATAAGAAATGGACTTTAGATGATAAAGTCAAAATAGTAAAAGAATTTAAGGCAGGAGCAACTATATCATATTTAAATAATAAATATGGAATATCTGGTTGGGGAACAATTAGTAGATGGAATAAAGAATACGATGAAGGAAGACTTGGTATAGATAAACGTGGCAAAAGAAAATCGCAACAAAAAATCGAGGATATTGATATATTAAAAAAATCTTATGCTCTTCTAATGGAAATCCGCTCTCAGCAAAACAAATAGAAAAGTATCAAATAATTGATAAATTAAAACGTGAATATTCAATTACAAGAGTATGTAATGTTTTAAATGTAAATAGAAGAAGCTATTATAAATGGTGTAAAAAAGGAAAACCAATAGCTAATAACTTTAATCAATCAATTGCTGATGTGATATTAGAAGAGCATAAAAATAATAAATGGATTTACGGAACAATAAGATTAAAATTTTCAATACAAAGGAAATTTGGTTTAATTTTAAATCATAAATTAATACGAAGATATAAAAAGTTATTAAACATTATAACTATTAAAAGAACTAAAAAAGGATTATCGGTTTCAAGAGCGAAAGAAAAGAACCTTGTAAACAAGGCTCAATACATAATTGAATGTAACTTTAATTCAGACATACCCAACCAAAGATATTCATCTGATGTAAGCTATATAAAATGTAAAGATGGAACTCTTTACTTATCAGCAATTAAAGATTACTTCAATACAGAAATTGTATCATTTTCTACGTCAAATTACAATAACATAAAGTTAATAAAAGATAGTTATAAAAATTTAAAACCAAATAAAGATGCAATTGTTAATACTGATCAAGGAGCTGTGTATTTTGCTTACGAATACGTAGAATTAGCAAATAATATAGGATTTACTAGAAGTATGTCTCATCGTGGACATTGTTGGGAAAACTGCCCTATAGAAAATTGGTTTATGCAATTAAAGCGTGAATGGCTTTGCCAATTTGATAAGCTAACTAGAAAAGAAGCTTAGAAAGAAATTAAAAAATACGTTCATTGGTATAACAACGAACGTATTCAAAAGAAACTCGGATATTTATCACCTGTAGAATACAGACTTAAATATTCATAATTAAATATTTTTATTTAGTGAGTACTTGACAGGTAGTATTATCTTTAGCCTTCTTTTTAAATTAATTATTTCTTAATTTAAGATAACATATTGATTTAATCATTCCAAGTAATGACAAAGTTAATACACCGATATAAAATCCT
Organism: uncultured Bacilli bacterium; assembly: GCA_934122275.1. Taxonomy (GTDB): domain Bacteria; phylum Bacillota_I; class Bacilli_A; order RF39; family UBA660; genus Aphodocola. The sequence continues at coordinate 144,774 of CAKOWI010000003.1, forward strand.
ACATTATCAGAGGTTGCTGGATTTTTAACATTTTCGGTTTTTGCTTCTTCTTCCTTACTTTCAATTTGGAAAGATGTTTTAGCTACTTTTCCGTTAGAATATTTAAGTTCTAATGTATAGTTTCCCTTATCAAGTTTACTTAAATATTCTTTTTTTATGGTAATTATAGTACTACCTTTCTTTAAAGTATAATATTCTTTAGGAAGTTCGTTTCCATTAATATATACCTTATCTAATAACTCTAACTCACCATCACATTTAAACGTTAAATCAGAAAGTTCCTCTTTTTCATAAATGTTAGTATCTAACTTTTCGAATTCATATTTTGGTTCAGTGATTTTATATACGTAAAGCTTTGTATATGGACGTGGTACACCAACTAATATATACTCATTTTCACTTTTCTGTATAAAATTAACTGATTCATACATATTACTTTTCTCTGCAAACTCAGTTTTATATTGAATATTACCTAGTTTATCTATTTTAATAGCATATGCTTTAAAGCCCACAAAAAAATCATTATCAACCACTATTAAAAAACCATCATCTGTTTTAATCAATTCTGAAGATGTAATCTTATCATTTTCATAATCAGTAAGAGTCTTTTTCCACTTTATGTTTTCCAAATTAGTGTCCATGCTGGAAACATAAAGATTATTTTTTGAGTCTTCTGCTATAACAATTAGTTCATCTCCAAAACCAGCTTTTATTCTTTCTATTTTCTTATCTGTTATATCCATTTCGGAAATTTTATTTCCATTTTTATCATATTTAATAAAGTAATGTTTAAAATTCTCATCTTGATATGTAACAATGTACTCAGATTTACTTTCAATTTCTATTACATTAGTAAAGTGCATTTCTTTATCACTTGATAATACATCTCTCCATAATTTATTTCCTGACTTATCATACTTTGTAACGTATAAATTTCTTTTTCCTTCATTATAATTATAACCATAAACTAAAAATGAATCATCCTTAGTGATCGCTATACTAACATAAGAATACTCAACATCTGATATTTGTTTTTTCCAAATTATGTTACCATCTTTATCGATTTTTACAACATCAGACGTATGACTATCAATTAACATATAATTAGAATCGTTTGTTTTAACTATCTGCGAAATGCTTTTTAAAGCATACTCTTTTTTCCACTTAATCTCATCATTTTTATTAAAATTTACTAAAATGGATTTTGAATCATTATCCAAAATGCCGCTAACCATGTAACCACCATCGTAAGTACTGGTAGCATTTATACTCCAAACATTAAAATCATATTCTTTTAGACTTTCTTTAATATCCATAGCCTTTATATCAGACATAAATATAAATGTTAATATAAAAACAATCAATAATTTAAAATTTTTTTTCATATAAACTCCTTTTTACTATTTTTTAAATATCTCTTACTAATTTTAAAAACTAATCAACCACTTCCTATCCTACTACTATTAAAATAATAACATATTTTTCACAATTTTGACATTATTTTCATACTACAATATAAAAAAAATAACTAGACTCTTATCTAGTTATTGCCATATTATGTAACTGATTTACCTCTTTTTTGTAAGTGATCGGAAATTTATCACTTTTAAAACTCTAAAGTCTAACCAAACCATTATAGAATGGTTATTTTTTTGTCAATTTTTACATTTTTGTTTTGCGTAATTTGTGGTAATGTCATATAATTTATATGTAAAGTAGGTTTTGTGTATGAGATTATCAATTACAAATAATAAAAACTCTTCTTCTTTCTATGTTATAAAATCTGTTACAGTTGACGGTAAACGTACTTCTAAAGTCATTGAACGATTAGGAAACTATGATGAAGTTAAAATTAAAGCAAATGGTGAAGACCCTATTGTTTGGGCAAAAAAATATATTGATACTTTAAACAAACAAGAAAAAAATTACGCATTTTTTAGATAAACAAAAAACTCCTTAATTCCTTATAAACAAAGGATTTAGGAGTTTTTATCATTTCAAAAGTGATAAATATGAGATTATACAACAAGACATAATAAAAACCTATAAAGTAAGTTTCTCTTTTTTAGAGTCCACTTTATAGGTTACATTTTAGGTATTACTTTTTTCTTTTTTGATAAGGTTGCTCTTCATCTTCTTGAGTATAGTGTACTGCTTTTTGTTCTTCTAATAGTTCATTTTCCAAGTTTTCTAATGTTTGTCTTTGTTTTTCTAATAATTCGTTTTTCAAATTTTCTAATGCTTGTTTTTGCTCACTAGTACTTAATTCTCGTGAAATTGACGAAATAGTTTCCTCATCCTCTTTAGCTTCTTTATTATCACTTAAATCTATACCTGTATTACTTTTTGCACTATCAATAATTGCATTCGCAAGTGTTTCTGCATCTCCATATTTTTTTATTCCTTCTTGAATAACTGTTTTTATAGCTTCAGCAATTTTTTTCTTTTGTTCTTCAACCGTTAATCTAGATATCGGGCCACTAACCTTTAAAATAGTAATATCATCTAATGATTCACCCATTTCGTAATAAACCTCACTATGTCCATTGTCATCATTGATTTTAATCAACATTGCTTCTGACAATCTCTTTTCTAATTTTAATGGCACAACAAAAGCATTTAATCCCGTTGGATTTTTTGAATATTCTGTTTTTTCAATTTCCGACATTTCTTCTAAAGCACCAATTACACCTAATTGATCTAACATCATTGGTCTATTATTATTGTATTGTGCTATTCTTTGAAATACTTGCATCACATTAAATATTGGTATTAACATTGATAATAGCGTTATCTTTTTCGCATTCGGATTTAATTGATTTCCTAATTCAGATAACCTATATATATCAACTTTATATCCAGCATCTGCAACATCTTTAAATATTCTCAATTCATTTGCTATTTCCATTCCAAAACTTGCAACAATTGTTCCTAACCATAAAATTAAAAGTTCCATAATATTTCTTTCCCCCTCTTTTTTAGTTAGCCATTATACTATCATATTTATACTCTATTGTCAAGGTACAATCTTATCAAAATATTAGTTTGTGAATTTTCATTTGAAATTCCGTTTTTTAGAAAAAACGGAAATAAGTCTGATTATAGTATAATCTCATATTTTTCACAATTTTGACATTATTTTCATACTACAATATAAAAAAAAATAACTAGACTCTTATCTAGTTATTGCCATATTATGTAACTGATTTACCTCTTTTTTTGTAAGTGATCTTATCTCACCACTTTTTAAGTTACCAAGACCTAAAAATCCATATGTTTCTCTTTTTAATTTAATAACTGGATGATTAATACTTTCAAATATTTTTTTAACTTCATGATTTATTCCATCATGGATTGTTATTTCTACTATTGATGATAAGCTCTTTTTATCAATTTTCTTTAGCTTTACCCTTGTTGGAATTATTCTTTTATTATCTATAACCATTCCACTTTTTATTTTCTTTATTTCATCACCAGTTAAAATTCCTTCTACTTTTGCAACATATAATTTATCTATTTTACTTGAAGGATGCATCATAAGATTAGCGAAATCTCCGTCATTTGTAAGTAATATAATACCTGTTGTGTCATAGTCTAAACGGCCAATTGGATAGATTCTTTTATCTAAATTTTCAAAGCAATCTAAAATTGTTTTTCTTCCCTTATCATCTTTTGTCGTACACACAACACCCCTTGGTTTATTTAATAAATAATACACTTTTTCTTGATATTCTATTAACTTACCATTAACTAATATTTCATCACCAAAACTAGCTTTAGTTCCAAGTTCAGTAACTTTTTTTCCATTTAAAATAACTTTACCTTGTTTTATTAATTCTTCTGCTTTTCTTCTTGAACAGTATCCAGACTCTGCTATTAATTTTTGTAATCTTTCCATTCTACACCTTCTTTATGCTTTTATGATTTTTCATTAATTTTTTTATTCCTACACCTTTAAATGCAATTGTCGCAATAGAAGAATCTACCATTACAACAACACCTGGTCCATATACATCATGTACAATGTTATCCCCAACATTTAAATCATTGTCATTATTAAACATATTATCAACGTTTATCTTTTTATTAAACTCTTTCTTTTCTGGAATGTCTATACAATTCTTATCTATTTCATTAATAAAACGACTTGGCATATTAACACTTGTTCTACCAAAAATGGTTCTTTTAAGTGCATTTAATAAGTATAACTTTTTCTTAGCTCTTGTAATAGCAACATAACAAAGTCTTCTTTCCTCTTCTATCTCATCGTTACTTTCCATACAGTTTGCATGGGGAAATATATTTTCTTCCATTCCAATTACAAATACATATTTAAACTCTAAACCTTTAACAGCGTGAATAGTCATTAATGTTACTTTAGGTAAATCATCATTTTTTTGATCATTCACATCACTAACTAAGCTTATTTCATTTAAAAAGTCTTCTAGTGATGCTATTCCACTTTCCTCTTCAAAGTTCTTAGTTATTGATTTAAATTCTTCTAAGTTTTCTAACCTTATATCAGCTTCTAAAGTATGTTCTTGCTCTAAATCTTTTTTTATACCTGACATATCAAGTACCATATCTATGGTTTCAGTCAAACTTAAAGTATCACTTTTTTCTTTCATCTTACAAATAAGTTTTTTAAACTCTAATTCTTTTCCCTTACTTATAACATTAAAAATCGATGTATTATTCAAAACTGCATCCATACTTAAATTATCTATCGTTTTAGAGCCAATACCTCTTTTTGGATAATTTATTATTCTAAGGAGTGAAACATCATCACTTGTATTATACATAAGTTTTAAATATGCAAGTAAGTCTTTAATTTCCTTTCTTGAATAGAAGGCAAATGCACCAACTATTTTATATGGAAGATTACTATTTAAAAAAGATTCTTCAATAGTTCTAGATTGTGCATTAGTTCTATATAAAACTGCTATATCAGATAAACTAATACCATCTTCAATTAGTTTTCTTATTTCCTTCGTCACAAATGACGCCTCTTCTTTTTCATCATTTGTTCTTACGTATTTTATTTTTTCACCCTTATCATTGTTAGTCCATAAATTTTTATCTTTTCTATTATAGTTATTCTTAATTACACTATTTGCAGCATCTAAAATAGTTTTAGTGGAACGATAATTTTGTTCAAGCAGTATAACTTTTGCATCTTTATAATCCTTTTCAAAATTAAGTATATTCTTAAAGTTTGCACCTCTCCAACTATATATACTTTGTGAATCATCACCTACTACGCATATATTTTTATATTTAGATGCTATCATCTTTGACAATAAATACTGAGCTTCATTTGTATCTTGATATTCATCTATAAAAATATATTTAAACAGTTCTTGATACGACTCTAAAACTTCTTTATGTTTTCTAAATAAAATTATTGGCATAATAAGTAAGTCATCAAAGTCTAATGAATTATTTCTGAGAAGTGTTTCTTGATATCTTTTATATACCTTGTGTGTTATTTCACTTAAATCATCATTTACGAATTTTTCATATTCATTTGGTGTAATCATTTCATTTTTTGCAGATGAAATTTGATTTTTAATGTATTTTGGATTATATCTTGAAGAATCTATATTCATTTCTTTTAATATTTTTTTTATTACAGTTAATGAATCATCACTATCAATAATAGTAAAGTTTTTACTATATCCTAATCTTTCGTAATTTTCCTTTATTATTCTAAGACCAAAAGAGTGAAATGTTGATATTTGAATATCATATCCGATACTTCCAACTAATTTAATTACTCTTTCTTTCATTTCCTTTGCAGCCTTATTAGTAAAGGTAATTGCTAAAATATTTCTAGGATTAACGCACTTTTCCTTTATTAAATATGCTACTTTTGTAGTTAAAACACTAGTCTTTCCAGAACCTGCTCCTGCTAAAATAAGAACTGGTCCATCATTTGCTAAAACAGCTTCTTTTTGTTTGTCATTTAAGTAATCTAAATTCATATTAACACCAACTTCCATAGATTATATTTTAACATAGAACAAAGATAAAAAATATATCAAAGATTAAATTTTACATATTATTTTCTTACCTTAAAATTATTTAAAAATGCCAAAAACTATATTTTTGACATTTTTGTTTAATGTGTTTTATAAACACTCTTATCTAAATATCTTGTTTCTATTACCTTTCCATTTTCTATTACTTTTAAATATGCTAAATAACCGCCATTTGATTTAACTGAATAAGGCTCATACGTTTTTCCATTCATAGCATTTTCATTAGACCAAATGTCAACCGTTAGTTTTCCACCAATAACATAAGATACTATATATACCGGATATTCATATTCGTTTTTAAACTTATAATCAGTAGTTGTTGAATAAACGGTAGCATCTAATCCTGGAGGAACATAAGAAGATGCATAAGTATGATTTCTTCTTTCTATTGTCTTTAATCCAGCTCTTAACTGAGCATTATAAATGGTTGATGCAAGCTGACAGACTCCTCCACCGTTTGCAACTGCAGAAACTCCATTTAAATATATTGGTGCTGGAAGATATCCACTAGCAGCATTATATGGTCCTACAACTTTTAAATATGAAAATACATCACCAGGCATAACTACTGTATTATTAAGCTTAGAAGCAGCCAAAACTATGTTATGTCCCCTATTTCCTTGATTTACAAAATATGTTGAGTAACTTGATATTTTTTTATTTATTTTAGATAAGTGTTCATACTTAACTTCCCTTTTTATTACTTCGCCCTTAACCTCTAATACACTTTCTTCTTTTAAATTAGTTAAAATTTCTTCTAATAATTTTTTTGTTTTTTCTTCATTTAGTACAAATCCATCTACTCCAGCATCATAGCTAAAACTATATTTATCATCTACAATAACCCCGTCAGGCCTTACATCTACGTTTAACTTTTCTTTTAAAAGTTTCATAAAATCATTAACTGAATTATCATCAAACGTACCTTTCAAAAAGAATGTTTTTGATTTGCTTTTATTTTTTATTAAATATATTTTACTAAAAAAGTTTAAACCTTTATTATAATTTTTTATTTGGTTAATTGTTTTATCAGAATCAATTTTTATTCCAAGCTCTTCATATGTAAACTTATAATTACCATTTGGGTTCGTAACTGTTAAAGTACCAGATAAAATTTTATTTTTTTCTTCCTGAACTATTTTCTCAATATCATCTATTTTTTTACCATCCAAATTAATATCATTTAAATATGTACCTGGATATATTAATCCATTATACTTATCAATCATATCTTTAGAATAAAAGAATAATAAAGTACAAATCACCAATAATAATAAAACAAAAATAATACATACTTTAATCATTATAGGTTTCTTTTTTCTTTTTACCTTAACTTTTGTATTCAAATCATATTTTTTTATCTCGGTTGTAAGCATAAGAACTTCCTCATCATTTAGTTCTAAAGACTTTAAAGCATCATCTTTATACTTTTGACAATACTTATCAAAAACTTTACTACTATATGATACGTCCGTTTTATTCTGATATTCATATCTAGCTAATGATTTCAAATCATTTTCATCTAAACTTTTAAATAGTGTATTTAAAATAGTAGTTTTCTTTAAGAAAGATAAATAAGCTATTATCCTAGAATATATTATAGTTTTTGGAGAACTAACATTAGTTAAATTACTTAGCTCTAATACCTTTTTTGATACAATCTTATCATCTAGTGAAGATATTAAAAGTTTTGTCATATCTAAATTTTTATTTTCTAATTTCATTAAATCTTCAACTATATGATTTATATTATCTTTTATTATTTCACTTTTAATATAATTTACTTTTTGATTATTATCCAACTTCAAAAAATTAACTTTATTTTCCATAAATATCACTCGTTTTTGACACTTTAGTCTTGCCAAACATCCTTATTATGTAATAAATGATATCATAAAAAAAAGACTTTTTCAACATATCACCCAAAATATAAATTAGAATATAATACTATTGTAAAAAGGAGGTTACATGAAAAAAAAGATTATTATTTTAATTAGTTTTCTATTAATTTTATTAGTTACTTTTTTTATAATTATATTTAATAATAATAAAGAAACTAAGAAAGTTGATGTTAAAACTGTTAAAGTAGCAGAAGTTGCACACACTATATTTTATGCCCCAGCTTATGCTGCTATTAGTAAAGGATACTTTAAAGATGAGGGAATAAACGTTGATTTAACACTTACTGCAGGTGCTGATAAGGTTACTGCTGCCGTACTTTCTGGTGATGTTGATATTGGATTCTGCGGAAGTGAAGCTACTATATACGTTTATAATAGTGGTGAAGATGATTATCTTGTTAATTTTGCTAGATTAACTAAAAGGGATGGATCATTTTTAGTATCACGAAAGAAATATAATGACTTTAAATTAGAAGATTTAAAAGGTAAAAAGGTAATTGGAGGAAGAAAAGGTGGAATGCCAGAGATGACCTTTGAATGGGCATTAAGGCAAAATAATATTGATCCAAAAAAAGACTTGGATATTGATACTAGTATTGCTTTTTCCGCTATGGAAGGTGCATTTATTGGTGGAAATGCCGATTTCGTTACTCTATTCGAACCTAATGCACTAGAAGTTGAAAAACAAGGTTTAGGATATGTTGTAGGATATGTTGGCACATGGGGAGGAGAAGTTCCATATACTGCATATAATGCAAAGAAAAGTTACATAGAAAATAATTCAAAAACTATAAATGGATTTGTTAAAGCGATAGATAAAGGATTAAAATATGTTAAAGAAACTGATTCTAAAATAGTTGCAAAAGATATATATAGTTTCTTTCCTGAATTATCATTAAATGATTTAACCGCAATCATTGAAAGATATAAAACTAATGATGCATGGCCTGATACAAGTAGCATTACAAAAGAAGACTTTAATCACTTACAAGATATTATAATAAGTGCTGGCGAACTTGATAAAAAAGCTTCATATAAAAAATTAGTACATCAAGGTAAATAATGAGTAAACTCTTAAATATAAAAGAGTTGTCAAAGAATTATTTAACTAAAAAACAAGTTGTATGTGCACTTAAAGATATTAATTTAAGCATTGAAGAAAATGATTTTATTATTATGGTAGGTCCTTCAGGATGTGGTAAGTCAACAATATTATCTATTATTGGAAATCTTGAGAAAAAAAGTAGTGGGAAAATAGAAATCTTTAAAAAAGATTTAAAAGTTGGATATATGTTCCAAGAAGATGCACTTTTTCCATGGTTAAATGTATTAGAAAATTGTTTGCTAGGACTTAAAATAAAAAATAATAAGGTTAAAAAAAGTGATATAGATTATGTAAAATATTTATTAAAAAAATATGGAATTTCAAACTTTGAAAAAAGTTATCCTAAAGAATTATCTGGTGGTATGAGGCAAAGAGTAGCACTAATTAGGACACTAGCCATTAAACCTGATATCCTATTATTAGATGAGCCATTTTCTGCTTTAGATTATCAAACAAGAATTATGGTTTCAAATGATGTATATAAAATTATAAAAGAGGAAAAGAAAACAGCGATAATGGTAACACATGATATAAATGAAGCAATAAGTATGGGTGATAAAGTAATTGTTTTAAGTAATAGACCTGCATACATAAAAAACATATATAACATTGAAATGGATAATAAAACCATTCCTAGTGAAAATAGAAATAATCCTAAATTTAATTATTACTATAATTTGATATGGAAGGATTTTGAACATAATGAATATAAACAACGAGTATAAAAAATTCTTAAAAAAAGAAAAGTTATCCACAGTAAAAGTTATTTTATGTCAAATATCAATTATCGTATTATTTATAATATTATGGCAGATATTATCTGATTATAAAATAATTAATACGTTTCTATGTTCAAGTCCTAAAAAGGTGGTTCAAACAATTGTAAGTTTATATAAATCAAATAATCTCTTTATTAATATTTGGGTAACATTAAAAGAAATATTAGTTAGCTTTACGTTAGGATCATTTATGGGAATTATTTTTGCAGCATTTCTTTGGCTTAGTCCATTTGCATCTAAAGTATTAGATCCATACCTTACCATATTAAATAGTCTACCTAAAGTAGCACTTGGTCCTATAATAATTATTTGGGCAGGTGCTAATCAAAATTCAATAATATTAATGGCTTTATTAATATCAACTATATCAACAATAATAAGTGTCTATGTTGGGTTTAAACATACTAATAAAATTAATATAAAACTTCTTAAAAGTTTTAATGCTAATAAATTTCAGATATTCACAAAGGTTATTTTTCCATCTAATATAAGTACAATAATAAGTTCCCTTAAGATAAACTTATCAATGACATTCGTTGGCGTAATAATGGGAGAATTTTTAGTATCAAAACAAGGATTAGGATATTTAATAAATTATGGTTCACAAGTTTTTAATACAAATCTTGTAGTAACAGGAATAATTATCCTTGGAATATTAACTAGTATACTTTATTTTCTGATTCTTATATTAGAAAATAAATTCAAACAAAAATAAATAAGGAAGAAATAATTAATCTTCCCTATTTATTTTTTTCTTTTCCAATTTTTTTGCATCGTCTATTTGTTTTAGTCCTAAATTGATAAAGTATATTATAACTATCCATGCAGCGATAGTTAAAATAATTTGAACTATACAATAAGGTGAACTAATTGGCATATCCCAAATTCCGTGTAAAAGTATAGGAATTAAGCAAATAAGAAGAAATCTTTTATCACTTAAATGCCTTTTATCCAACTTATCAAATCCCTTAACATACATTAATGCACCACCTTCTATAGCAGCCCATGCAACATGTCCACCAGGTGCTAAAAAGCCGCGTAATTTAATGATATTAAGCATAGCAGCATTTCCACTACTTAAACCAAATTTTAAAATATAACCAGCTGTTTCAAAGGCAGCAAAGCCAGCCCCAACCGCTGCACCAATAAGTAATCCATCTAAAATATAATTACTCTTTTTACTTTTAAATAGAAATAATGCAACTACTACGGCCTTAGCAACTTCCTCTACTAAACCTACCATAAGAGCACCACTATAAGTTGATATATCCATATTAAAACCTAAGGTAGATAATAGCATTGTAAATATTAAACTTAGTGCTCCTCCAAGCACGAAGTATTTAACAATCTTATAAAAAGGAATATTTCTAAATAAATTAATTTCATAGAAAAACATAAGGACTGCAACTGGAATAGCAAATGCACCAAGCATTATCATTGCAGGTAAAAAGTTTAAATTTCCATATGTAATATATCCCATTCTAGTTGGTATATAAGCTATTACAAAAAATATTAATATTTTAAAATATACCCATGCACTTGCATCTTTTGGTTTTATATTTTTAATATCTGGTGTTGTATTTTTTGTTCCACAAACAAATATATCATCTAATTCTTCATCAGAATGCTTTTGAAAAGTATTTTTAAATAAATCCTTAAATGTTACATAATTTTCTGATTTAGCTCCAGTTAATTTATCTAGATTTTCAGTTATAACATTAGATGTTGATTTATTTTTTATAGGATAACCACATTCAGGACAAATAGTTTCATCACCTTTAATTTTTTTTCCACACTCAGGGCAAGTAACAATATCTTGCTTCATGCCACAATGAGGACATACTTTAGCACTAGATGATATTTCTTTTTTGCATTCACTACATTTAATTAAAGCCATTTTAATTACCTCCAACAGTTAATGTACTAATTATATGTTCTACTAAATTATTCACTTCTGTACTGTTACTATTTTCTTCTTTAGAACCTATCATATAAACAACATTATTAATAACAGTAGCATACCTATTATCAACTATTAAATGGTTGCTAGAAGTATAATTATAAGCAAGTCCATATACTACTTTATCACCAATATTACCTGATACTAAATCTATCGTTAATTTAAGATCACTATAATTCTTTCTCATATAATCAGTAAAACTATTTAAAAATTGTACTGAATTATTAAACTTTTCATATCTTCCTATTATTACATATGGTATTACAGCTTTCTTATTGTTAACATTCTTAGAAACATAAATAAAACCATCATTATCAGTTACGATTCTATAACCACTAGGATATTCAAACGATATGTTAAGTCTTGCATCATTATAAACCATATATCCATTAGTACTAGAAGGATTAGTAGTACCATTATTATTGTCATTATTATTAGAACTATTCCTATTTTGAGTAAATAACAAGAATAAAATTACTAAAACAGCAAATATAAATAAATACCTATATCCATCTTTTTTATTTTTTTGATTAAACCTTCCATTATTACTTTTTTCATTACTCACTTTATGAAGCTCATATCCACATTTTGGACAAGAATCAGCCTTATCACTTATTTTATTATCACACTCAGGACATTTAATTAATGCCATAACATTTTCCTCCTTTATTTATCAATATAACCACTTGTTTTTTCTGCATACATATTATCAGTTACAGACTTATATCTTTCTCCATCATAATCATCCGTAAAACCATTATATGCCTTATAAATATCACCAGTTTCAGTATCATAAACCCTTTCATATCCAAGAGTTGCATCACTTTGTTTTTGACTCATTATGTCATATGTCTTGTTTCTATTTTCCCATGCACTCATATATGAATCAAACGCTTTTTGAACTGCTGCATTAAGCTCAAGAGCTTGCTTAGTTTGTGCATTACCATCATCAATGGTTTTTTTAACGTAAGTATCACTAAAGTTTATAGAATTAATTGATTCTAATAATATATCTTTATAATCTATAAATTCATTTTCACTAGCTGTTACTGACATGATATCATATACCATATAATATAATGTATCTATTCCATTAATGAAATTATCACCAAAATTTACTATAGAAGCCATAAAAAGACCTTCACCATTTTTATTGTTTTCTCCTGTAAATTTTCCTTTTAGTACCTTACTATCTAATGAATACTGTTTCATACTAGAAGAACTTTCAAATTCTTCTACTTTACTAAAGTTTGTATATGAAGGAAATTTAAATGATGATAAAGTAGGTTCAATACTATTTATGTATGAAGCAATTTCATTAAACTTTTGATAGAATCCTTCTGTTGTTGGATTAGATAATACCACTGCATCTGCAAATAACTTATACCTATTACCAGATAAATTAGAATACCACTGCCAATAATTTTTCGAAGCATCACTTTTTAATAATGGCTGAATTTTTAACATCAAAAATATTCCGTTATTCGTATCATTTTTATCAGTAACTCTTATTGCATAATACATTCCACTACCAGCAGATGTAACTTCCCAACCCGTTGGTTTTTTCATGCTAAATACATCATTACTATAATCTTCTAACTTTAATTTAGAAACACTATTTTCTACTATCTTGAATTTAGCATCATTTTTTGTACTAATTATTTTTTTACCACTTTCATCACTATTATCTTTATTCGTATATATAAACACAAATAATACCACTAAAATAATTAATGCCGCAATTATTAAGTTCTTGTTTTTCTTTATAAATTTCATAATAAAAATATCTACCTCCCATTATTAATATAATTATAGTTGATTTAATGACACATAACAATTAACTTTCCATATAATTCATTGTTTTTAGTGACAAGTTTTTTTACTAACTAGCAATTTTATATAGTATAATGAGTATAAGGAAGTGATTATATGACATTTAAAGATATACTTAATTCATACTTAAAGGAACTTAATTGTACCTCCAAAAAACTATCCATGACTTCAAAAATATCAGAATCAGTTATAAGTAGATATAGAAGTGGTGATAGATGTCCTAGTAATATTGAACAATTAGAAAAACTATCTGATGCAATTTATCAAATATCAATTCAAAATAACGTTAATTATTCTAAAGATGAAATACTTGATAAATTTAAAAGTACAATTAAAGAAAATAAATTTGATTATAATAATTTAAGCAGTAACTTAAATAAATTAATAATCTCCTTAGATATTAACACAAATGATATGTCAAAATATATCGTATTTGATGCATCACATATATCAAGGATAAGGTACGGAAAAGCAAAACCTTCAGACCCTATACAATTTTGCACAAAAATATCTAATTACATAGTATCTAAATATAATGATGAAAAAAGTAAAGGTATTATTCTTGCTTTAACTAAAAGTAAGAAAGATGAGTGTGAAAAAGATTTATTTAATGTAATTTATAATTGGTTAATTAATAAAAAGGAAAGTGGTTTCGATAACATAAACCATTTCTTAGAAAACCTTGATAACTTCAACTTAAATGATTACATAAAGGCAATTAAGTTTGATGAACTAAAGATACCAAAAATTCCATTTTATCATGCTAAAACTAAAAATTATTATGGTTTAGAAGAAATGAAAGAGGGAGAACTAGATTTTTTTAAAGCTACTGTTCTTTCTAAAAATTTAGAAAACATATTTATGTGTAGTGATATGCCAATGGAAGATATGGCAGAAGACATCACCTTTGGTAAAAAATGGATGTTTGCCATAGCACTATGTTTAAAAAAAGGACTTAAACTAAATATAATTCATAATCTCGATAGACCTTTTAATGAGATGATGTTAGGACTTGAAAGCTGGATTCCAATTTACATGACGGGGCAAGTTGCACCGTATTATTTAAAAGAAGTAAAAAATAGTGTTTATAATCATATAAACTATGTTTCTGGATCAGCTTATCTAACAGGAGAATGTATAAAGGGATTCCATAGTAACGGAAAATATTATCTAACAAGTAATTTAAAAGAAATAAATTATGCAAAAGAAAAAGCTAAATTATTATTAAAAAAAGCAAATCCATTAATGGAAATATATAGAGAAGAAAATAAAGAAGAATACAATCTATTTCTTATAAATTCATCAAAGATAAATGAGAATAGAAAAAGATTCTTATCATCATTACCTATTTTTACCATTGATGATAAATTGCTAATGAAAATATTAAAGAGAAATAAACTATTAACCAGTGAAATAAATAAAATATTAAATTACAAAGAATTTGAAAAAAAGCATATGACAGAAATTCTTAAAAATAAGAAGATTGTAGATAACATATATAAAATAAGCAAAGAAGATTTTGCTGTGGAAAAGCCTTTTTTAGCGCTTGATAATATGTTTTGTGATAAAAAAATATATTATTCATATGAGGAATATGTTAAACATTTTAATCAAACCCTAGAATATTCTAATTCTACCTACAATTATGATGTTATTAATAGTAATGACAAAACTTTTAGAAATATTTCTATAACAATTTTAAAGAATAAATATGTAATATTATCTAAAAGCTCTAATCCAATCATTCATTTTATAATCAAACATCCAAAACTGGTCGATGCTATAAACAATTTTAAACCTATTGTAAAAGAAGAAAAATAAGAAGAAAAAGTCTTCTTATTTTTTCATATATTATTATAGGAGGAATACAAATGAGTATATTTAAAGGTTCTGGTGTTGCCTTAATAACTCCATTCAAAAAAAATTTAAAAGTCGATTATAATTCTTTATATTCATTAATAGATTATCAATTAAATAATAGTACTGATGCAATAATTATATGTGGTACTACAGGTGAAGCTCCTACTTTAACAGATTATGAACATTTAAAAGTTATTGAAAAATGTATAGATAAAGTAAATGGTAAAATTCCAGTTATTGCAGGAACTGGTTCTAATAATACAAAACATGCAATCTACATGTCAAAAGAAGCTGAAAAACTTGGAGCTGATGGTCTTTTAATCGTTACCCCATATTACAATAAAGCAACTCAGCATGGCTTAGAAATGCATTACAATGCAATATCAGATAGTGTTAATATTCCAATACTTATGTATAATGTACCATCAAGAACAGGCTGCAATATTAAACCTGATACTGCTGTTAAAATAGTTAGTGATAATGAAAATATAGTTGGAATAAAAGAAGCATCTGGAAATATAGACCAGGTAAGAAAAATTTATGAATTATCTAAAGATAAAGACGTTAATATAGATATATATTCTGGCAATGATGAAGACGTAATTAGTGTTTTACAAAATGGTGGTATCGGTGTTATATCTGTATGTGCAAATATAGTTCCAAAAAGAACACATGATATGGTATATAAGTACATTGATGGTGATACTTTAACAGCAAAAAAAATGCAGCAAGAACAAACTGAATTAAGTGAGGTATTATTTAGTGAAGTAAATCCTATTCCAATTAAAGAAGCCTGCTATCTAAAGGGTCTCATAAATGATAATTCACTTAGAATGCCACTTTCTAACATTGAAGATGACAATAAAAAAAGACTTGTTAAAGTCTTAAAAAAGCAGGGATTAATTTAATTAGCCATGGCATTTGCTACTAAAACCGGTATACTCGGGTGCAATAGAATCTTTTGTTAAATCAACCTCAATCGGTTTAGTTTTATCATCACTAGTACATGAACTATTCTTACTTAAATTAATTAATCCGTCTTTTTCTAAATCAGTTAAAGTAAATTTTATAGTACAATTATTAGTGCTTCCTGGCTTACTACACTCTACAACTTTATTTGCATAATATTTAGCAATATAAATTTTAGATGCATTTTCTATTTTTTGCTCTAAAACACTCTGCTCTGTTTCTTCTTTTTTACTAAATTGCTTAGATAAATTAGGTGCAGCAACTATCATTATAACAGCTAATATAACAATTACAGCTAATAGTTCTGCTAAAGTAAACCCTTTATTATTCATTAAAATCACCCTCTTTATCAATATCCAACCCTGGATTAGGACTTAAACTAAAGTCAGCCCTATCTCCATTTAAATATGCATAATACGCAGCAGCACCTATCATAGCAGCATTATCAGTACAATACTTAATTTCAGGTTTTAATAATTCAATTTGAAGATCCTTAGCTACTTTATCCAATTCCTTTCTAAGTCCACTATTAGCAGAAACACCACCTGCTATTAGAAGCTGTTTAACATTATATTCCTTAACAGCTCTTTTAGTCTTTTTTACTAGTATACCAATAGCAGTTTCTTGAAATGAAGTAGCTAAATCTTCCTTATTTATTTCTCTTCCTCTTTGCTTTTCATTATGAACTAAATTAATAACAGCACTTTTTATTCCACTGAAACTAAAATCATATGAATCATCATCTTTTGGTGTTGGTAAATTATAAGTATGTTTACCCAAAGAAGCCATCTTATCCATTAATGGTCCACCAGGATAAGGAATTCCAACTACTCTTGCAACCTTATCATATGCTTCACCTATAGAATCATCTAAAGTAGAACCAATTCTTTTAAAGGAATATTCTTTATCCATATATATTAATTCGGTATGCCCACCTGACACAACTAGGCAAATTAAAGGAAATTTGAACTCACCCACAAACTTATTAGCATATATGTGTCCCTTCATATGATTAACTGGTATTAAAGGTTTATTAGTTGCAAGCGCAAGAGCTTTAGCAGCTTCTATTCCTACTAATAATGCTCCATTTAAGCCTGGACCATATGTTACTGCTATTGCATCGATATCATCAAAAGTCATATTAGCTTTTTTCAAGCATTCTTCAAAAACTATCGTTACAGCTTCAGTATGATTTCTACTTGCTATTTCAGGCACAACTCCACCGTATTTTTTATGTATATCTATTTGTGATAAAATAACCGTAGCGATTTCCTCATTACCGTTTTTTATTATACTTGCACTAGTTTCATCACAACTAGATTCTATTGCAAATATATAAGTATCTTTCAAATTAATCACCTCAATTCTTTTACCATTAAATACGCATCATTTAAATCATAGTAATTCTTTCTTACTGTTTTTATTTCAAATCCAAATTTTTTATATAAATTTATAGCATTTTTATTTTCTACATCCACTTCAAGACTAATATTATTACATTCATGAGCCTGATTAAGAACTTTTTTTATTAATTCAGAAGCATATCCTTTATTTCTATATTTAATGTCTATAAATATATCTAATATTTCTGCTCTTTCATACATTATAGAATAGCTTATAAATCCAATTATATTATTATCTACAGTACATACATATATGTTTGAAAAAACATCCAAATTAACTTTATAATTATTATGTAGTTTTTTTCCTAAATTCTCAATTAATAATATATCTTCTTTATTATAATTTCTTATTTGCATATTAGTTCTTCTTTTCAGCATCTATTTTCTTTAAGTAAATAGGTTTAGCTAAATGGGGATTTATGTTATTTTTACTAAGAGCCAAATTAATTACTTTATTATAATCATAGTCTTCTAGTATATTTAATGAAACCTTATTATTTTCTTTATTTAGTAAATCATATAGTTTTAATAAATAATTATTTTTATCTAAACTAACTAAAGTTATATTTTTATCTTTAATATTCAACAAATCATCATCAATTGATAAATAACCTTCTGTTTTAGTATCTCCGTGATATATACCAACATATGAATTATCATCTTTATCATATATAACAGAAATTATCATATCGTTATTAATACCTGGTGTAAGTGCCTCTAGATTAGATAACACAAATAATTTTTTATTTAAGACCCACGATAATGTTTTAGCAACAGTTACGCCAATTCTTATCCCTGTAAAGCTACCAGGACCATTAAGCACAATAAAATTATCAATATCACTAATTTGAGTATTAGTTAAATCTAATCCTCTTTTAATTTCATTCATTAAATAATTAGAATGTTTGCTGTAGGATTCTACATCTGAAGAAAATTCTACTGTGTCATTATTATATAATATAACAGATAACTTTTTTCTAGATGAATCTATGAATAAGCTTTTCAAAGTACATCCTCACATAAAGTTTCATATTTTTCACCACAAGGAGTAATAGTAAGTGTTCTTTTTTCTTCACCAGAAATTTTAAACTTTATTTCTAACCTTTCTTCTGGTAACTCGGATCTAATCATATCAGCCCACTCTATAATTATTATTCCATCTTTTTTTAGGTATTCATCTAATCCTAGACCAGTAGTGTCACCTTCTAGTCTGTATACATCCATATGATATAAATCCATTTCACCTGATTTATACTCCTTTATAATATTAAACGTAGGAGATGTAATATTCTCATCAATACCTAATGCACCCGCAAATCCCTTAGTAAAAACGGTTTTACCACTACCTAATTCACCAATAAGACAAATTACCATATTATTAAATTTTTCTGATTCAAAATTCTGAGCTAAAACAATAGTGTCCTCTTCAGAATTAGTTGTATATTTATATTCCATAATTATCACCACATCCATTATAGCAAAAATAAAAGTTATATTACAATAAAATTTTGAATATTTACATAATGTTACAAAAACTGCTAATAATATATAGTATAAATAATTCATTAAAAAACATTAGAAATTTCTCATATATCTTACAAAAATTGAATATATTACAATCATTATAGGGGTGATAATATGGCATTTATACCAAAGAAAACAAAACAAAAAGTGCCAGCAAGCTATAAATCACTATATATTAAAGAAACTTTAGTAAAGGAAATTGAAAAAATAGCGAAAGAAAATAATACATCATTTAATAACGTGGTAATTTCTATGATTGAGCAGTGTTTAGAAAAAAAATAAGCATTGCTTTTTTTACGATTACAAAAAAAACTACATATAAAATGTAGTTTTATTATATACAAAAAAAATTGGCAACTTCCTATTTTCGCTTACACTATCGTCGGCGTTAAAGTGCTTAACTGCTGTGTTCGAGATGGGAACAGGTGTATCCACTTTGCTATCGTTACCAATAAAATATAGAGAAATAATTCTCTGAAAACATGATAATATGGTTTACAAATTATAGGGTTAAACTCTCGATCTATTAGTACTAGTCAGCTCAATGTATCACTACACTTCCACGTCTAGCCTATCAACCAGATAGTCTTTCTGGGATCTTAGTTTTTAAAAAACAGGAAAATTCATCTTGAAGTTGGCTTCCCACTTAGATGCTTTCAGCGGTTATCCATTCCCTACATAGCTACTCTGCACTGCAGCTGGCGCTACAACAGATACACCAGAGGTAAGTCCATCCCGGTCCTCTCGTACTAAGGACAGATCTTCTCAATTTTCCAACGCCCACAACGGATAGGGACCGAACTGTCTCACGACGTTCTGAACCCAGCTCGCGTGCCACTTTAATGGGCGAACA